>CAIMWA010000379.1 GCA_903845045.1 uncultured delta proteobacterium
CAGGTGGGGGCAGGGAGGCCGGAAGAGTCATGGAGAACCGCGATCGCCCCCGTGAGCCACTACCGACGGAGCCCGGCCGTCGGGCGCTTCAGGCCCCGCCGCACGATCCTCCCCTCCGGACACCCTCGCCCCCACTCGTGGGGGCGGGGCCGGGGGTGGGGGCCCGATGTGACGGTAAATATGAAGGAAAACAAGGTGTTCCGAGATGAATCCCGGATCCCTGCTCGGTGACGCCTGGCGCCGGCTCCGCGAGGCGAGAAGCGATCCAGGCGAGCGCCGCGAACACCCCCGTGAGCGCGAGGCCCTTCAGGCTCGCGGTGATCGAAGGTGCCCCGGCGGCTCCGGTCCCGCTCGCACGGGTTCGCGCGGGCGGATCACCGTCACGAAAGGGATGTCGCGGTGGAACCATGCTCACCGCACCGCCAGGTCGCGACGCCGCTGCAGCACCGCTCCACCCGACAAGAGAATGCGGTCGATGACGCCCCCGGTGGCATGCGCGGCCACCATCACCCACCCCCGTGGGAGCCCGTGCACGAGGGGCTCGCGGCGCGCGGTGCCGTCGTCGCGGTGCACGAGGTCCACGGCGTCGCGCTGCTGCACCACGCGCAACGCATCGGAGAGGTCGATGCGCCGGCGCTCGCCGTCGACGACGAGCGTCGGGTCGAGGACGCGGCCGGCCGGAGGCGTGGCCCCGCGGCGCCAGGTGCGTCCGCCGTCGAGGGAGGTGAGCGCCCGGTCCGCCGTGGTCAGCAGGATCGTCGTGCCCGCCGTTGCGATGCGCGGAGCGTCGCCGCGGAGGAGCAGCCGCCAGCGCGCGCCGCCGTCCTCGGTGGCGATGACCCAGCCGTCGCGCTGCACGAAGACCCCGCGGTCGCGGTCGACGAAGACGCCGTAGGCGAGGGCGTGGCCGTGGGCGGGCTGCACCATGGTCCAGTGTGCGCCGCCGTCGCGGGTCCACCAGAGGCCGCCCTCGAGGCGCCACGCGGTGTCGCGGTCGATGAAGCCCCCGGTGCCGCGTCCCGGGGCGACGCCCGCGTGCACGCTCATCGCGCGCCACATGCCGCCGAGGTCGTGGCTCACGAAGAACCCGCAGCCGCGGCCCAGCGCCGCCACGCGCCGGTCGTCGATGCGCCGCAGCCGATCGCAGTGCGCCGGGGCGTGCACCTCGCGCTGCGTCGGGCGCTCGCGGTTCCACGGAACGTCCGTCGCGGGCAGCACGAGGCGGTGCGGCGCGAGGCACGTGAGCTCCCCGGTGACCGCCGTCGCACAGCGCGGAAGGTCCCGCGACGCCATCGCCGCCGGGTCGTCGTCGAGGGCGCGGGTGTCGTGCAGCGCGGCCAGGTCGTAGCGCGACGGCTCCCAGGTGCGACCCTGGTCGAAGCTCCACCACCCGGGCACCGGCGGACGCCCCGCCTCGATGCCGCCGCGCCAGCGCACGCAGCGCACGATGGCCCCCTCGGCCTCGAGGCCCAGCGCCCCGAGGCGGAACGGACGCCACGTCACGCCGCGGTCCTCGCTGCGGAAATAGAACGCCTCGCGGTCGAGGTCGGCGCGGGCCACGAGCGTATCGCCGCAGGCCTCGACGTCGCGCGCCGAGCGCCCCGGCAGCGCCCGCGGACCCTCCCACGCGGCGCCGTCGACGTCGCTCATCCAGAGCTGCGTCGTCGTCGTCACGTAGAGGCGCTGCAGGCGGTCCGAGAAGACCCTCGCCGCGGCCCCGGCGCGCACGGCCTCGGCGGGCAACGGACGGTCGGTCCACTGCTCGCCGTCGTCCCGCGAGACGCGGAGCACCGGCGGCGACGGGCGCTCGGAGCTGCCCTGCGCGATGAGCACCAGCGCGCGATCGCGGGTGAACACCCCCAACGTCGGCGCGTCGAGGGTGGCGCCCGCCGACGTCCGCACCGCCCAAGACGCCCCTTCGTCGTCGCTCACGCAGAGCTGCCGTCGCGTCACGCCCACGAGGCGCTCGCGGCGCGGGCCCGTGGCGAGCACGTCCTCGAGCACGGGACCGGGGTGGTAGCCCGTGAGGGTCCAAGCGGCGTCGGTGATCGGGCTCGGCGGCGGGGCGCAGGTGCCGTCGTCGTCGTCCCGGGGCGTCGCGGGGACGTCGTCGGTGCGCGGCGTGCGCCGGGGCGTCGGCGTCGCATCGCTGGCGGCCGGAGCCTCCACCGAACTCTCGGAGCTCCCCGGACGCGCGGGGGCGCAGGCACCCAGCGCCGCTGCGCCGAGGACCGCTGCCCGCCACCCCGAGTTGCCGACCCGCACGCTCACGAACGCTCCGCGCAGCACATGCCGCCCCACCGGCGCGCGCGCAAGGACCTAGTGTGCAGCCGCCGCCGGCGCCGCGGCCGCGTTGGGGGACGCGCCTGCCGACGCACCCGAGGCGGGGTTGAGGCGGTCGTCGATGCTGATCGCGCGCCGCAGCTCGCGGAGGTAGATCCCGCGCTGCCGCAGCATCTCGCGGTTCACCAGCGCGGCGTAGAGCCGGTCGCGCACCTGCGCGAAGGGCGGGGGATCGACGGCGCGGCGCGACACGAGGCGCAGCACGTGCCAGCCCATGGGGCTCTGCACCGGGTCGCTCACGCCGCCGACGGCGAGCTCCGCGATGGCGTGGTCGAGGTTCTCGGGCAGCGAGCCGGGCTGGATCTCGCCGAGCACGCCGCCGGCCTCGCGCGACGCGGTGTCGTCCGAGAGCTGCCGCGCGATGGCCGCGAAGTCCTCGCCCGCACGGGCCCGGCGCGCGAGCTCGACGGCGCGGGCGCGGGCGGCGTCGGACTGCTCCGGCGTGCCGTCCTCGGGCACGGCCACGAGCACGTGGGCCACCGTCGGAATGGTCTGCGTGGCGGCCTCGCGCACGGCGCGGTGATACGCCTGCTGCAGGTCGCTCTCGGTGATGTTGATGCGCCCGCGCACCCGCGCCTGGAGCACGCGGAGCTGCAGCACCTCGGCCTCCATGTACGAGCGGTACTCGGTGCGCGACACGCCCTCTTGCTGCAGCGCCGCGTACACCTGCTCGGGGGTGCCGCCGCGCTCCTGCGCCATGCGGCCCACGAACTCGTCGACGTCCTCGTCGGTGACGGTGAGGTGCGCGCGCTGCGCGGCGCGGCGAATGAGCTGGTCGTCGATCATCCGGTCGAGGGCCGTGCGCAGCGTCTCGGCGCGCCGTACGGCCCGCTGCTCCACCGGCAGGTTCGGCGGAATCTCCGCGAGGAACGGCCGCGCGCGCCGCTCGAGCTCGCTCAGCAGGATGGCGTCGTCGTCGAGCACGCACACCACGCGGTCGATGATCTCCTCGGCGCAGGCGGTCGCACCGACGAGGAACAGGGCCAGGCCCGCGACGAGGCTCGCGCGCAGCGGGCGCATCACCGGACCCCCGCAGGGTGCGCCGCGGACGGCACTGGAACGTTCGGTCCACCGGGGATCGCGGGTGGAGCGACGACGTGGCCCTCGCCGGCGCGGGGCTCGGCGTCGACGTGCACGGCGGCCAGGGCGGCTTCGTCGATGGTCACCGGCGAGCTCGCGCGGAGCCGCGTCACGAGGGCCTGCACGGCCTGGTCCTGCGAGGTGTTGAGCTTCTCGTTCATGAGCCGTCGTCGGATGCGGGCCTGCTCGTCGTCGAGGGTGCGGTGCAGCGCGTCGCGCCGCGCCGTGCGCCGGATCACGTGGAACCCCGGGCCGTGGTCCGGACCGCCGTGCGCGCTCTCGACGACGTGGTCGAGGATCTGTCCGTTGCGCTCGATGGAGAACGCCGCGTCGGCGACCTCGGGCACCACCGCGGCGCCGCCGGTGTGCGGGAAGAACCCGACGTCTCCCTCGGTGGCCCGCTGGGCCTGCTCCGTGGTGCGCGTGCGGGCCTGCTGGCGGAAGTACGCGTCGTCGGCCTCGTGGGCGCGCACGTCGGCGAGCACCCGCTGCGCCTCTTCGCGGGTGGCGAGCACGATCTGGCTCGCACGCACCTCGGCGTCGGTGTCGTATTCGGCGCGGTGGGCCTCGTAGTACGCGCGCACCTCGGGGTCCGTGACCGTCGGGTCCGGCACGGCGTCGCGCACCGACTGCTCGAGCCGTCGCGCGAGCTGGATGATCACCGCGCGGCGCACCTCGGGCTCGCGGTCGAGGCCGCGGTGCTGCGCCTCGGCGGCGAGGAGCTCGGCGTCGACCCAGGACTGGAGCAACGCGCGGCGCTGCTCCGGGGCGTTGAAGCGGGCGCGGAGGTACGGGTTCTGCGAGTTCACGCGGCGGGTGAAGTCGCAGAGCGTCATGGACTGGTCGCCGATGCGCGCCACCACGAGGTCGCGCTGCTGCGGCTCGAGGATCGCGCAGGGATCCGCGGGCGCGGCGGCCCCGGCGTCGGCGCGTGCCACGCCTCCGTCACGGCGCGCGGCGGCGTCGGGCCGTGCCTGCGGAGGCCGCGGACACCCGGTGACGCCGAGGAGGACGAACGCGAACGCGACGGTACGAGCACCCATGAACGCCCGGCGGCGTACCACGGTGCCGCGGGGCCCGGCAATCGACGCACCCACGGGGACACAGTTACGTTGTTGCATTCGCGAGCCGAGCGCCACGGCGCACCCGAACGCGGAACGCTGTTCCCGGTCGCCCGCGGTCGCGTCCGCCGGGCCGATGCAACAAGTTAACTGTGTCCCCGGTCACCCGCGAGCGCCCGGCGGCGCACCCAGGTCACCGAGTCGCGCACGATGTCCCCACCATGCCGATCGAGCACGTGGAACGACGCCATGGTGCCGGCGTAGCCCTTCACGACGGCGCGCAGCGATCGCAGCGACACGGCCTTGGAGGTCCCGCCCACGCGCACGCCCAGCGCCTGCGGCACCTCGGCGTACAGGTACCCACGGCGGATCGTCTTGATGAGCAGCTCGGTCTGGTAGAAGAAGCCGCGGTTCTCGAGCTCCAGGTCCAGCAGGATCGAGCGGCGGTACATCACCGTCCCGTTCATGTAGTTGAGCAGCAGCCCGAACGAGACGTTGATGATGCCCTTGTAGACCTTCGAGAGGAGCTGCCGCGCCGGCGACCGCACCTCGCGGTTGTAGATGAACGGCACCACCACATCGACGTGGTCCATGAGCGGCAGGTAGCGGAAGATGTCGCCGCAGTCGTTCTCGCCGTCGCCGGGGATCCACACGATGACCTCGGCCTCGGTGAGCCGGATGCCCTCCCAGAAGCACCCGCCGATGCCCTGCGGCGTCTCGTGCCGGAACACCCTCACGTTGGGGTGCAGCGCGGCGTACCGGTCCGCCACCGCGCCGGTGCCGTCGGTGGAGCCGTCGTCGAAGAGCAGGATCTCGCCGTCGATGCCGAGGCGCTCCATGGCCCCGAGGGCGTCGTCGAGGGCCGCCGCGAGGTTCGCCTCCTCGTTGAGCGCCGACATGATCGCGGCGAGCTTCTTGCGCGGCGCTGCGGGGCTCAGGGGCATCGCAGGAGCACACCACGGCGCCGAGGGCGAAGGCAACGATGCTCAAGCGCGTCGCGGGCGGCAGCGTCCTTCGGCGAAGGCCGAGCGGGCCTCGGTGTAGCGTGCGGGCGAGTCGACGGCGCAGCGGTAGCCCGTGCGCGGCACCGCGTACATCGCCTCGCGCCCGGCCGCGGGGACGTACACGTCGCGGGGCAGGTCCGCCGGACCCGACACGGGGATGCGCGCGCGGGCCGCGGGGCCAACCACCTGCACCCCGGAGTTCACCCACGGGTGCGATGGAGCGCGGCGCTGGTCCTCGGTGGGGCGCTCGACGAAGGCCGTGATGCGCCCGTCGACGTCGACGTCGACGATGCTGTTCGAAGCCGCGCGCTGGTGCACCAGAAGCGTGGCGAAGGCGTCGCGCTCGGCGTGCGCGCGCAGCAACGGCGCGAGGTCCTCGTCGAACAAGAGGTCGCCGTAGACCACCAGCACCGCGTCGTCGCCGATCCATCGTCCCAACGGACGCAGCGCCCCGGCGGTGCCGAGCATCTCGGTCTCGTACGACCAACGGATCCGCACACCGTGCGCCGCGCCGTCACCGAAGTGCGTCGTGAACTGGTCCGCGTGCGTGTGCAGGTTCACCGCCACGTCGGTGATGCCGTGCGCCGCGAGGTGCCGCAGCGTGTGTGCGAGCAGCGGCTCGCCGCCCACCGGGAGCATGGGCTTGGGAACGTCGCGGGTGAGGTCTCCGAGGCGCGTCCCTTTGCCCGCGCAGAGCACCAGCGCCTTCATGGAGCAGCCCCGACGATGACCGCGACGGCCTCGGCGAGCCCCGCGCAGATGTGCGTCGGCGCCACGACGAAGGGCGCGTCCGCCGAGACGATGGGCGCGTCGTCGTGGCGTCCCGTGGTCACCAGCACCGTGCGGCACCCGGCGCGCGCCCCCGCGGCCACGTCGCTCGGACGATCGCCGACCATCCAGCTCGCGTCGACGTCGAGCCCCAGCGCCTCCGCCGCCCGAAGCAACATTCCGGGACGCGGCTTTCGGCACGCGCACGCCACGCGGTACGCCGGCAGCGTCGCGTCGGGGTGATGCGGGCACGTCTCCCATCGGTCGATGAACGCCCCGCGGGAGCGAAGCACCGCGTCGAGGCGCGCGTGCGCAGCGTCGACCTCGAGCTCCGTCGCGAGGCCTCGGGCGACCACCGACTGGTTCGTCACGACCACCACCGCGAACCCCGCGCGGTACAGCGTCGCGAGGGCCTCGACGACGCCCGGGAGCGGCACGAGTTCGGCGTCCGCGGGGCGCACGCCCTCGTCGGCCACGAGCACGCCGTCACGGTCCACGAAGACCGCGGGGCGACCCGTCACCGCGACGCCGCCCCGAGCCGAGCGCGAAGGTAGGCGATGGCGAGGTGATCGAAGACCATGTGCACGTCCTCGATGGGGCCGTAGTCGTCGGACGGAACGATCACGGGAACGTCGACGAGCGCGAGCGCCTTGCCGCCGCCGCGCCCGAGGAAGCCCACGGTGGTCATGCCAAGGCCCTTCGCGGTCTCGAGCGCGCGCAGCACGTTGGGGCTGTTGCCGCTGCCGGTGATGACCAGCAGCACGTCGCCGGGGCGCCCGAGGTTCGCGACCTGCACCGCGAAGACCTCGTCGTAGCCGCGGTCGTTGGCGATGGCCGTGACGAGCGGGAGCCCGTCGCCGAGGGCGATGGCCTTGAGGCCCGGCAGGCGCTGCTGCACCAGGCCCCACACGAGGTCGTTGGCCATGTGCGAGGCCGTCGCGGCGCTGCCGCCGTTGCCCGCGATGAGGAGCTGGCGACCCGCGGCGTGCGTAGCCTCGAGGACGTCGAGGGCCCGCGCGAGGTCCGCGAGCGGCAGCGCGTCGAGCACGCCCTTGAGGGTCTCGACGTAGCTGCGCGCGAAGGCTTCGGGATCCGGACGGGTCATGGGTGCTCCTCGAGGATGCGCGTGATGAAGGCGTAGAGCGCGTCGGGCTCCACGGGCTGCGCGTTGCCGACGATGCGCACCGCGAGGGCTCCGACGGCGTTGCCCACGAAGCCGATGAGCTCCGGCGGGAACCCCGCGCACGCGCACGGCGCGCTCAGCGAGAGGTACGCGTCGCCGGCGCCCACGGTGTCGACGACCTGCCGCGACAGCACCGGCACCGTCACCGGGGCGTGGCCGTCCATGCGCGTGAGCGATCCGACGTGCCCGAGGGTCACGGTCATCACGCGGCACCCGAGCTGCGTGGCGAGCGCCGCGGTGATCTCGTCGACGGGCGCGCGGCGGTCGCGGCAGGCGATGCGCGACTCCTCCTCGTCGATGCACACGTAGTCCGCGCGCGGGTAGCGGGTCACGACGTGGTAGCCGTAGTTCACGCTGTTCAACTGCGTGTTCACCGCGAGGAACTTCGCCTTCGCGCAGAGCACGTCGATCATCGCGCGGGTGACGAAGCCGTGGCCGAAGTCGGCGACGAGCACGAGGTCGTACTTCGGAACTTCCTCGGCGAGGTACGCGCACGCGGCGGCGTCGACGTCGGGATCGAGCGGGCGGTCGTCGAAGAACGACACCTCGAAGAGCTTCTGCAGCAGGAACGTTCGGAGGTACCGCCGCTTCACCGTCGTCGGCGCGTCGGGTTGCACCACGAAGTGCCGGCTCACGTTGGAGCGCAGGCTCGCATCGATGAAGTCGCGCTTGGTGTCGGTGGCGCCGAGGCCGGTCACGAGGTGCACCTCGTCGCAGAAGCCCGCGACGTGGTTGGCCACCGCCAGCACGCCGCCCGCGTAGCTCTCGCCCCGCTGGAACTGCGCCGCGATCACCGGCGCCTTGAGCGGCATGCCGTAGGGTCGGACGAAGTGGTACTCGTCGATGATGGTGTCGCCGAGCACCAGCACCTTGAGCTTCTTCAGCTCCTGGATCCGCGCGATGACCGACTCGGCGGAGTGCCTCGTGCGGAACTCGCGGAGGAACTTCGAGAGCTCCTCGGGGTGGCCCTGGTTCATCTGGCTCACGCCGCACCGCCGGCGCCGCCGAGGCACGCGAACCACTCGCGCGTGGCCGTGGCGATGGAGTCCGGGGTCCAGAGCGGCGCGTCGCGCCAGGCCTCGATGTTGCGCAGCATCACGGCCACGCCCTCCTCGAAGGAGACCTTGGCCTCCCAGCCGAGCACCGTGCGGATGCGCGTGACGTCGGCGAGGGTGCAGTCGGGCTCGCCGGGGCGCTTCGGGATGTGCACCACGTCGCCGCCGAGCAGCGCCACGAGGCGGTTCACGGCGTACGTTCCGCCGCTGCCGACGTTGAGCACGGTCTGCGGCGGCGCGCCCTCGCCGGCGGTGGCCACGGCGTCGGCGACGTCGGTGACGAAGGTGAAATCGCGCGTCTGCGTGCCGTCGCCCACCACCGTGAAGGGCTGCCCCGCGAGCTTCTGCCGCAGGAACACCCCGAACACGGCGCCGTACGCGCCGGAGGTGCGCGAGCGCGGTCCGTAGACGTTGAAGAAGCGCGTGGAGACGACCTCGAGGCCGTACACTTGGCCCCAGTGCAGCGCGTACTGCTCGCCCACCCACTTCGTGAGGGCGTACGGGTACTGCGGCCGCGCCGGCGCGCTCTCGGGCGTGGGAAAGACGTCGGGCAGGCCGTAGCACGACGACGACGCGGCGTAGACGAGGCGCTTCACCCCGGCCGCGCGGCTCGCCTCGAGCACCGCGGCGGTGCCGTCGACGTTGGCGCGGTGGTAGTCGAGGGGGCGCTGGATCGACGGCACGATGTCGGCGAGCGCCGCGAGGTGGAACACGCGCTCGACGCCCTCGAAGGCCGGGCGGATGGCGTCGAGGTCGGCGACGCTGGCGCGCACGAAGGTGACCCGCGGATCGCCGCGCACCGAGGCGAGGTTCTCGAGGCGGCCGGTGGAGAGGTCGTCCACCACGACGACGTCGTGGCCGTCGCGGAGCAGGCGCTCGACGAGGTGCGATCCGATGAAGCCGGCTCCGCCGGTGACGAGGCAACGCATCACGAACTCCCGCGTGAGGTCAGACGAAGTCGAGGTGCTCCGGCGGCGGACCGGCCGGCACCGTGGGCAGCACGCGGCCCTTCTGCCGCGCGTCGAGGTACTCGTTGACCTTGTGCTGCAGGCACAGCGACCCGCACATGCGCTGCGCGTCGAAGTCCGGCGACGCGAGGTGGTTCATCACCTCCCAGTAGCGGTCGCTGGCCCAGATGTCCTTGAAGCGCGTATCGCAAATGTTGCCGATGTGGAGCTTCTTGTAGCGCTCGTTGAAGAGCATGCCGCAAGGCGCAACGAGCCCCGACCCGGAGATCTGCAGCATGAACGGCGGACCGTAGCAGCGCTGGTAGCTGCGCCGCCCCGCGGCCTCGATCTTCGACCACTTCACGCGCACCGCGTAGCCCGGACGCGACAGCCCCTCGGCCTCGTGGAGCATCTCGTGGAGCTTCGCGTAGCCGCCGTAGTCGACGCCCAGCGAGCCGTCCTCGTCGTCGCTGCAGTGCTTGATGATGAGGTAGTCGGGGCCGATGTCGCGGCCGAGGCGCGCGAGCGGCAGCACCTGGTCGGCGTACTGCGGCATGAGCACCATCTGCATGCCGATGGTGACCTTCAGCCCGAGGCGCTGCTTGATCTCGACCATGTCGCGGAGGTTCTGCACCACGCGGTCGAACCACTCCTCGCGCACGCCCATGATCTCGGCGTAGCGGCCGCGCTCGCCGGCGGAGATGTTCACGCGGAGGTAGGTGAGGTGCGGGAGCACCTCCTCGAGCTTGCGGCGGTTGAAGACGAAGCCGTTGGTGCCGCACGCCATGGAGAGCCCGAGCTCGCTGCCGCGCACCACGGCGTCGGTGAACACCGGGCTGATGGTGCTCTCGCCGTCGGACACGAGGCTCACGCCGCGCACGCCGATCTCCGCGCAGTCCTCGAGGAAGTCGTAGATGACCTTCTGCGTGATGGTCTGCCGGTCGTTCTCCTGGAGCATCGCGTAGCAGAAGTGGCACGCGTAGTTGCACGCCCGCGTGAGCGCCATGTCGATGGTGATCGGCGCGATGCGCTCGCCGCGCTCCCACGCCTCGATGCGTTCCTGGTGCCAGGCCAGCTTGGTTCCGTCGAGGATCAGTTCGGAGTGCTCGGTCAACGCCGACATCGCGGGGTCCCTTTCGGCGCCGGTCAGAGCCGGCGGAGGCGGTTACGGTCGCCCATCTCTTCGAGGTACACGTGCAGCGCGGGCTCCACCGCGCGCTTCAGGTAGCGTTCCACGCGCAGCAGCGTCGTCCCCTGCGCCGCCCGCGGAACCTCGCCGGCGAAGGCCAGGATCACGCGCTCGTCGCGGTCCACGCGCAGGCATCGCAGCGTGCCCGCGGGGACCTCGCCGACGGCTCCGAGGGCGTCGAGGGCGCGCTGCACTCGCTCCGTCTGCGCGGCGCCGTCGAGCTCCGTCCATGCCGTCGACATGCCGGGCGTGAAGGAGTTCTCCTGCACCTTCGCGCCGGCGGCGACGTGCTGCGCCATGAGGTCGCGCACGAGGCCCTTCACCACCGCGAAGACCGGGCTCGCCGCGGGCGGCAGCACGATGCCGCGCACGGGCCGCGGGGCGTCGCGGTCGCGCAGCGCGAGCTCGAGGCGCAGCACCGCGTGGTCGCTCGCCTCCTGCATCGGGAGCCCCTCGAGGAGCGCGCAGAGCCGCGAGAGCACGCGCTCGCGCTCGGGGGTGGTGGCGCCGTCGAAGCGGGCCTCGGTGATCGTCGCGGCGTCGTCGACGTGCACGCCCAGGCGCACGCCGTCGCGCTCGGCGACGAGGCCGCCGTCGATGGATCCGCGGTGCGAGACCAGCGCGCCGTCGACGGCCGCGCGGTACACCGCATCGACGTCGTCCCGGTGCTTCGCGGGGCCGTCGGTCGCCGCGACGCGCTGCACCTTGCGCACGATCGGCGCCGCTACGGAGCGCGCGGTCTGCGCGGCCTCGGCGCCGAAGCGCACGGTCACCCGCAGCGCGCCGTCGACGTCGTCGAAGGACGTCTCGCCGAGCGTCGCGAAGGTGCGCTCGACGCGCCGGAGGTCCGCCGCGCGCTCCGCGGGCACCTGCACGCAGAGCCCCGGGAGGCCCGCGGCGAGCGCCGACTCGAACATGTTGAGCACGCTGCGCGCGGGGTCCTCGTCGTGTACCCAGCCGTCGAGAAACGCCGGGCCCGCGTGGAAGCTCCGCAGCCGCGTCTGCAGGTGCTCGTCGTAGCGCGATGCCACCGCGTGCCAATCGACCTCGGGCAGCGCGTCGGCAGGGCTCTCCATCGTCGCCGACTCTACCACGCAACCCCGCGAATCAGCGCGAGCCCACGCCCGCCGCGGGGGGGGGAAGCGCCGGCGCGACGAGGGCCTCGAGGGCCGCGTACGCAGGGGTCCCGTCGACGCGACGCGCCACGCGACCGGCGCGGTTCACGAGCACGGTGACGGCGCCATGGTCCATGGCCCCGAAGACCGAGGTGCCGTCGCGCAGCGTGTCCGGCAGCGCGGCGAGGGCGGCGCGGTGCAGCCCCACCACGTCGGCGAAGACCTCCATCGCCATGCGCAGCGTCTCGGCATCGAAGGCGTCGGCCGCGAGGAGCACCACGGCGAGGTCGTCGGGGTGCGCCGCCGCGAGGCGCTCGAGGTTGCGCGCGAGCCCCTGGCCGCCGAGGTCGTTCACGAGGATCACCGCGACGATCACCGCGCGCCCGCGCAGCGCCGCGACGTCGAAGGGCTCGCCGCGCACCGTGTCGACGCGCAGCACGGCCTCGCGCGGATCGAAGACCGTCGCGTCGGCGGCGGCGTGCGCCACGCGTCGCGGCGGGGCGTGCGCGCAGGCTCCGAGCGCGGCCGCCAGCAGCGCGGCGCTAACCCTCACCCTGGCCACGGAAGCGATCGTCGTCGTCACGGAACAGCACGTTGAACGTCGTGAGCGTGCCGTAGCATCCCGTGACGTACTGCTGCAGCGACACCTTCTCGTCGTCGGCGAGCTTGGGGTTCGCGTTGATCTTCTGCTCCAGCACCCGGAGCTTGTCGCGCAGCATCACCACCTTGTGGAAGAACGCCTCGATGGGCACCCGCTTCTCCTGCGTGCCCTCGCGCCCCGGCTTCAGGATCATCTCGCCGCCGCGGAACCTCTCCGCGATGGCCGCGTCGCTCAGCGCGAGCTCGTCGCGGAGGATCTCCCGCAGCACCGTTCGGAACGTCGCCTCGTCCATGTCCACCTCGATCTCCACCGGCGCGCGCGGCGCCGGTTCGTCTTCGTCGCGCTTCGCCGCCGGGCCGCGTACGGCTCCGGCCCGGGTGCGCACCGGGTTCAACGTCGCCCGCAGCGTGCCGAAGGGCACGAACTCGGGGCACGACGACGTCTGCGGACGCACCCTCGGCCACACGCCGTGACCGCACTCGCCCACCACCTGCTCGCGCCCCGCGTCCCAGCGCGTGGAGTGGAAGTGCGCGCACGCGCCGCAGCGTCCGGCCAGCTCCTCGCTCACGCGCACACCATGCACGAAGCGCCGCCGTCGGGGCAACGGCTTCCCTCGCGCGGCCCGGGGCACGTACACTGCGCCGCGATGGCTCGCACGGGCACGGCACGGTGGCTGGGCGTCGCGCTCGCGGTGCTTCCCGCGGTGGCGCAGGCGCAGACGGTGGTGCCTGGCCCGTTCCGCCTCACGCGCTACTGGATCGCCCGCGAGGACGCCGAGGCCGCGCCCGGTCCCGCGGCGCGCGTGCTCGACCCCGGCGGCCGCACGCTCACGTGGTGCACCCGGCGCTTCGCCGACGCCCTCGCCATGGAGGGCACCGGCCGGAGCTGGGACGGACGGCTGCTGAACTGGTCCACGCGGCGCGACGGGCACGCTTGCTTCGTCGAGGTCGACCCGACGCTGTACCCCTACGGCGTGGGCGTCGCGGGCTGGGCGCTGGTGCCGTTCCGCTCGCTCGCCGTCGATCCGCGCTTCGTGCCCCTCGGCAGCACCGTCGAGATCGCCGAGCTCGTCGGCATGCCGCTGCCCGACGGCACGCTCCACGACGGGTGCTTCGTCGCCGTGGACCGCGGCGCCGCCATCAACGGCCACCACCTCGACCTGTTCCTCCCATCGGGCGAAGCGCACCGCGCGCTGCAACGCACCGGGTGGGATCGCGAGACGGTGCACGTCACCCTCGACGCCCCGCGCTGCGAGGCCGCGCGCCGCTTCGCGCTGCACCCGCTGCCGCACGAGCCCTGAGCGCACCGATGGCACCGCGACGCATCGACCCCACGAAGCTCCCTGCCGGCAGCGCCCTCGGAGCGCGGCTGCGTGCCCTCGCGGCGCTCCCGAAGGTGCGGCTGCACCACGACGGCGACGAGGTCACGGCGGTGCAGGGCGAGCCCCTCGCGATGTCGCTGCTCGCCGCGGGAAAGCTCACCCTCGCGCGCTCGGTGAAGTACCACCGCCCCCGCGGGCCGACGTGCCTTCGCGGCGACTGCGACGGGTGCCTCGTGCGCGTCGGCGGCGTGCCCAACGTCATGGCGTGCACCACGCGCGCCGAGGCGGGCCTCGACGTCGTCTCGCAGAACTCCTTTCCGAGCGCGGGCCTCGACGTGCTGCGGGTCACCGACTGGTTCTTTCCGAAGCACCTCGACCACCACCATCTGTTCGTGCACGTCGGCGGCGCCGTGAACCGCACGATGCAGCACTTCGCGCGGCGCATGGCGGGCCTCGGCACGCTGCCCGACGACGAGTCCGCGCTGCCTCCGCCGGAGCGCGCGACCTGCGACGTGCTCGTCGTCGGCGCCGGGACCGCGGGCGTCGCGTGCGCGAACGCGTTGGCGCGCGACGGCCTGCGCGTGCTCCTCGTCGACGAGCGCGAGGGACCGGGCGGGCTGCGCTGCGACGACCCCTTCGCTGGAGTCGCCTCGCCCGTGCCCGTGGCGGGTGTGGAGGTGCGCTACGGGGCCAGCGCCGTCGCCGCGTACGAGGGCGAGACGCTGGTGCTCGACGCCGCGGGGCTTCTCTCCGTCGGGGCGCGCGCGCGGGTCTTCGCCACGGGCTGCCGCGAGGGCGTCGGGACCTTCGTGCAGAACGACGTGCCCGGGGTGTTCACGGCGCGCGCTGCGTGCCGGGCGCTGTGCGCGGGCGTGCTCGTGGGGACCAAGGTCGTCGTGCTCGGCGACGGACGCTTCGCGCGGGGCTTCGCGGCGGGCGCGGCGGAGGCGGGCGCCAAGGTGCTGCACGTTCCCGCGGGCGTGGCCGTCGAGGCCGCTGGCGGGCGCGCGGTGCGTGGCGTGGTGCTGCGCGACGGGGCCGCGACGCGCACCGAGCGGTGCGACGCGCTGGTCATCGACGGCGTGCCCGCGGCGGTCTACGAGCTGGCCGGGCAGGCGGGCGTGGCGGTGACCTGGAGCGCCGAGCGCGACGGCTTCGCGCCGGGCTGCGACGACGACGGCGCGGCGGGGAACGGATGCTACGTGACGGGCTCGCTGCGCCTCGGGCGCGTGGCCGACGACGTGCGCGCGGCCGACGGCGAGCGCGTGGCGGCGCGGGTGCGTCGCGACCTCGCGGAGGGCGCGCGGTGACCGCCAAGGCCCTGCTCTGCCGCTGCGAGGACGTGACCCTCGACGAGGTCGACGCGGCCATCGACGCGGGCAGCCACGACATCGAGTCGGTGAAGCGCTACACGGGCTTCGGCACCGGCTGGTGCCAGGGCAAGCAGTGCGTGGTGGCGTGCGCGCGGCGCATCGCCGAGCGCACCGGGCGCGCGCCGGAGCTCCCGATCACGCCGCGTCCGCCGCTGCATCCCGTGCCGCTGGGGCTGCTGGCGAAGCTGCCGCCGGAGGAGCCGCGGTGAGCGCCCGCGTCATCGTGCTCGGCGCGGGCATCATGGGCCTCGCGACGGCGTACGACCTCGCGAAGCGCGGCGCGCGGGTGCTCGTCGTCGACCGCAGCTACCTCTGCGGCGGCGCGAGCGGTCGCAACGGCGGCGGCGTGCGCGCGCAGTTCTCCTCGGAGACGAACATCCGGCTCATGCGCGAGAGCATCGCCATCTGCCGTGATTTCGCGACCACCATGGGCATCAACGTGTGGTTCCGGCAGGGGGGCTACCTCTTCCTGACGCGCAGCGCGGCGAAGGCCCGGGCCCTCGAGGAGAACGTCGCGATGCAGAACCGCTGCGGCCTCCCGACGCGCATGGTGGCGCCGTCGGAGCTGCGCGCCATCGTGCCCGACCTGTCGCCCGAGGGGGTCGTCGCGGCGAGCTTCAACGGCGGCGACGGCGTGGTGTTCCCGTGGCCGTTCCTCTGGGGCTACGCGAAGGCCGCGGCGGCGCTCGGGGCCGAGCTGCGCACCTTCACCGAGGTCGTCGGCTTCGAGCGCAGCGGCGGACGCATCACCGGCGTGCGGCTGCGTCCCACGCGACCGTCGCCGCTCGACGGCGGCGACACGGTGCTCGCCGCGGGCGACGCGTACGTCGAGCCCTGCGACGAGGTGGTGCTGTGCACCGGCGCGTGGAGCCCGAAGGTGGCCGCGATGGCGGGCATCGCGCTGCCGAACCACCCGCACCGCCACGAGATCTGCGCCACCGAGCCGCTCAAGCCATTTCTCGGACCGCTCGTGGCAGACCTCACCGACGGGCTCTATTTCTCGCAGTCCATGCGCGGTGAGATCGTCGGCGGCGTCGGCGTCGATCCGGTGCCCGAGGGCATCAACCAGCAGAGCTCGCGGGCGTTCCTCGCGAAGTACGCGCGGTCGCTCACGCGTGCGGTGCCGCGCCTCGAGCGCGTGCGGGTGCTGCGCCAGTGGGCTGGCTGTTACGACCTCACGCCCGACGGAAGCCCCATCGTCGGACGCGTTCCGGATCCGTCGAACCTCACGCTCGCCTGCGGGTTCATGGGCCACGGCTTCATGATGGCGCCGGTGATGGGCAAGCTCCTCGGCGAGCACGTGCACACCGGCGTGACGTCGGAGCTGTTCGCGCAGTGGTCCCTCGATCGCTTCGCGCGCGGCGCGCTGCTGCGCGAGACGATGATCATCGGCTGAGGTACGCGGGCGGCTTTGACAGTCGACCGGCGCTGCCGATAGATCGCGCCCCATGCGCCGCACCGCCCTTGCGATGGTCATCGCCGCGTCCATGTTCGCGGGCTGCGCTGCGCACCACACCCAGGCCCCAGGCCCGGTCACCGCGGCGTCGCTCCGCGAGCACTGCGTCGTCCTCTGCACGCGTGGGAACACCGTGTGCGGCCGCGAGGCCGACTGCGAGGCGGGCTGTCCCGCAGCGGGCATGGCGCGCGCTGCGGAGCGCTGCGGAGCCGAGACCGAGGCGCTGCTCGCGTGCTCGGCGGGGCTCCCCGATGCGGCGATGTGCTCGAGCGCGACGCCGGTGACGTGCGCGGCGGAGATGACGGCGTTGCAGCGCTGCCACACCGCGCACCCCGTTCCCTCGGCGCACGCTCCGTAGCTTCGCCCGTCGACGACGACGCGCTTGCGGCGGTCAGGGCGTCGTGATGGGCTACGCGCTTCATGCCCGGGGCGTGCAACCCCCCCGAGGACGGAGGAACGACCATGGCGATCGGCGTACGGAAGAAGACGAAGACCCAGGCGAGCGTGGCACGGGAGGCGTTCGTGAACGCGCTCGCGGGCGTGACCGAGGCGGCCTACCTGGCGGCGGCATCGGACGGTGTGGTGACCGACGAGGAGTACGACACCATCGCGCAGCTCGTCTTCGATCGCTGCGGCGGCGAGGTTCCGCTGCGCGGCGTGGTGAAGATCATCGAGGCCTGCGCCGCGGCCCTCGAAGAAGAGGGCTTCGAGGCTCGCATGGACCAGATCGCCGCGACGCTCCCCGACGCCGAGGCCCAGGTGGCCGCGCTCTACGCCGCCAGCGACGTGATCCTCGGCGACGACGAGTACGACGCCGAGAACGAGGGCGCCTTCTACGACGACCTCGCCGCGAAGCTCGAGTTCTCCGAAGAGCTCGCCGCCGAGATTTGGAACAACCAGTGCGAGACCTACGGCTGGACCTGATCCGCCTCGTCCGCACGCGCGCCAGCGTCGCTGGCCACGACACCCTCCACACCACGACCGCCACGTCACGCTGAGGCGCCCGCGCCCCGGCGGTGGTCGCACCACGCGCTCTTCGCGCCGCGCTCCCGCGTCGCCGCGTCGCGCGACCCGTCGTCGCACGGACCTCCACACCCCACGCCGCGCTGCGATCGCCGCAGCGTCGAGGCACGCACGATGCTCGCGCGGGCGCAGGGCGCAACGAGGCGCCTCGTTGGGAGTCCGACGATGTCCCCGAGCCTGCTCCGCCGTGCCTTCGCGCTCCTCCCGCTGATGCTCCCGGCGTGCGGGACCTCCGGCGCGTCGCACCCTGCCACCGATGCCTCGCTGGCCCGCGTGTCGCTCGCCGACGCCTCGGGACCGACGCTCGCCGTCACGCTGGTGCCGAACCCCGACAACGTCGTGAGCGCCGTCGCGACGGTACTCGTCACCGGGGCCACGCACCTCGTCATCACCGTCGACGACGGCGGCGATGGAGGCGTGCGCACGACGACGGTGCGTGTGACGTCGTCCGCGATGCGCGTGCCAGTGCTCGGCCTCACGCCCGGCGTCACGAGCCGCGTGACGTTCACCGCCACCGCCGACGACGGGGGCCGCACGTCGACGGGTCCCATCGCCGTCACCATGGGACCGCTCCCCGCAGCGTTCCCCGCGATCACCGTGCACGACCACGGCCTCGGCGCGCAGGACCACGTGCTCCTCGGCATCCTGCACTTCGGCACGAACTTCTCGGCGGCGGCCATCGTCGATCGCCGCGGACGCCTCGAGTGGTATCGCCTCGGCGGCGCGCCGAGCACCTTCGGCCTCGACTTCGAGCGCACGCCGACGGGCAGCTACACGGTCTTCCAGTCGGGCACCGCGGGCTTCTTCGAAGAGCTCGACCTCACGAGCAAGCTGCTGCGCCGCTGGACCGCGCCGGGCAGCGCCCTGGGCCTCGACGGGCACGAGTTCTCCATCGGCGCCGACGGCCACGCGCTCGCGCTGGTGCCCACGGTGCATACCGACGACACGCGTCCGTTCCGCGCGACGGGGGCGGCGGCGGCCAACGTGCTCGGCGTCGAGATCCACGACCTCGCGCCCGACGGGAGCGGACTGCGGCGCTGGTCGAGCTGGCCCGCCATCGGCCTCGACGAGACCACCGCCGACGTCTTCGCGGCGGCCAGCGAACCCTTGGACGCGCTGCACCCGAACTCGCTCTCGCGTCTCGCCGACGGCAACCTCCTGCTGTCGCTGCGGCACACCGACACGGTGCTCAAGATCGACGCGGCGACGGGCAAGATCCTCTGGCGCCTCGGTGGTGCGCGAAGCGACTTCCGCTTCGTCGGCGACCCCGCGGGAGGCTTCTCGCATCAGCACTACGTGCGCGAGCTCGGCAACGGCGACCTGCTGCTTCTCGACAACGGAAACCTCCATGATCCGCCGGGATCGCGGGCCGTGGAGTACCGCCTCGACGAGGCCGCGCACACGGCCACTCGGGTGTGGGAATACGACGACCCGCTGGCGGGATTCAGCCTCGCGGCGGGCTCCGCGCAGCGCCTCGGCAACGGCCACACGCTCGTGTCGTGGGGCTTCACCGGGCAGGTCGCCGAGGTCGACGCCGCCGGCGCGGCTCTCTGGAACCTCGGCGTCGCGGGGTGCATGGTGTACCGCGCCATCGCCGTACCGGAGCTGTGAAGGGTGTAGGGTTGCGTTGCGATGTCGACCGAAGCAGCGCCGCCGGGCTCGTCGGGACCAAAGGGAGACCGCCTCGGCGCCGTCTTCGCGACGCTCGCCGGCGGGCTCTACACCCTCGCGGGCATCGCCTGGTTCGCCATCGGCCTCCTGGTCTTCGGCGCCTTCGGACACTCCCTCGACCACGCCAGCGCGGGGAGCCCCGAAGGCGCGGTGGGCAGCGTGTTCCTCTGGCTCGTCGGGCTCTTCGGCGGCGTCGTCGCGGCCATCGGCGGCTCCATCCTCGCCGTCGGCGTCGTGGTGCTGGTCCTCGGCAGCATGGCGCTGCGCGATCGGGCGGGAGCGACCGTCGCGTTGACGGTGATCTTCACCCTCGGCGCCATCGCGAAGGTCGTCGCCATGGTCTTCATGCACGATGGCGGGTTCACCGGGATGATGCTCAAGAGCGCCGGGTTCGACGCCGTGGTGGCGGCGCTGCTCGTGCGCGATCTCCGGCGGGGGCGCTGAGCGTCGACTTCGCCCTGGAACTCGCCGAGGGTTCTTCGCTCGTGGCATCAAGGGCCGGTCGCGACACCGATGCTCACCCGAGCCGAAGCACCACCTCCGGGCCGTCCTCGGACGAATCTTCACGCACGACGACGAAGCCGTTGCGCTGCAGCGCCCGCACCGACGCCACGTTGCTGGCAAGGACCAATGCGAAGAGCGGACGCGAGGCGTCGACCTGCACCATGAGGCGTATCGCCTCGGTGGCGATGCCCTTGCCCCAATGCTCGTTGGCGACGCGATAGCCGATGAAGCGCTCGCCGCCACGGACGAAGGTGTTGATGGTGCCGACCACCGCGCCGTCGGCGGTGATCGTGCGGAGGGTCACCGATGGATCGGCGGTGATCCGTGCGATCCACGCGTCGAAGTCGACGCGCGAGCGGGCGGGCACCGAGGTCGCGACCTGCGCGGGATCGGCCTGCCACCCGAAGTGCGGCTCGTCGTCGGCAGGCTCGCGAGGGCGAAGCGCGATGAGCATGGTCCGAGTAGAGCAGAACCCGCCGTCGTCGTCGCGCGCCGCGTCGCGTCGTTGATCGCGCAACGGTCTCGCGGTACGGCTGCGTCGTGCTCGATCACGTGTCCTTCGGCGTCACCGATCTCTCCCGCGCAGCCGACTTCTACGACGCCGTGCTGGCGCCGTTGGGGTACGTCCGGCTCTTCGCGAACGCGCGCGGCGTCGGCTACGGACCGCCCGGTGCGAAGGACGAAGGGTTCGCGATCCTCGCTACCGGGGATGCCGCCGCGGCGCCGGGTGTAGGGTGTCACCTCGCGCTGGCCGCGCGTGATCGGGCCTCCGTCGACGGGTTTCACGCCGCGGCGCTGCGCATGGGGGCCAGCGACGAGGGCGCTCCGGGGCTGCGTCCGGCGTATGGCGCGGGCTACTATGCCGCGTTCGTTCGGGACCTCGACGGGTATCGCATCGAGGCGGTCTTTCACGCCGTCGGGTGATCGGGGAATCTCACGGACGCGGCGAGGCGGCCTCCCACTCGACGTCGACCACGCGGTCCTTGAGGTCGAAGAAGTACCAAGAGAATCCGACGGCGAAGGCGCCCGGCGAAAGCGCATAGCGGTCGACGCGTTGAACGGTGACGCCGTTGCGAAGCTCGGCGAGGAGGCAACGGCGACCGGTGTCGTCGTCGACGCTCCATCCCGAGGCCGGGCGGACGACGGAGAGGTTCGGCTCGTGTCCGAGCGCGCGACGCACGCTCGCGACGGTGAGGGCAGCGCTGGGGGCGGCTGTGGTCGGCGGCGTCGCGACGGTTGGCACGGTCGCACGGGTGCATGCCGCGAGGGCGACGACGAGCAGCGTACGAAGCGGCGATGCCATGTCGGGTGGATCTCCGCGCGGTCAACCGCGTGACGGTTCTCGAACATGCACCGCTCGTCGGCGCCCCAGACGCTTCGCCTCCAAGACGCCCTCGTCGGCGCGGCGCAGCGTGGACAGAAGGTCGGCACCCGTGCTGCTGCCAGCGCTCACCGTGACCGGAACGGGATGCGATTCCTGATACGGCTCGGGCACCTCGAGCGACGCGAGGTCCTCCACGAGATGCGCGGCGAGAGCGGCGACGTCTTCGCCTTCCCACACGACCACGAATTCCTCGCCGGCCCATCGGATGACGCGATCACCGACGCATCGCTGCAGGCGGTCGGCGATGGCGCGAAGTACGGAGTCCCCCGCCGGCAACCCGTGAACGTCGTTGAGTCGCTTCATGTGGTCCACATCAAGGAGGATCAGGCCGGGAGCGGGGGACGGTCGCTCGGTGAACGGAGCGCTCGTCGGGGCGCGCCACTCGGTCCCATGCAACACCTGGCGGCGGAGGCATGCGGTGAGCGGGTCTCGAAGCTCCACCGCGTGCGCGCGCGGCACCCACGGTGGACGGATCGTCGGCGCCAACCGGCACGCTGGGGGAAGGCTCCCAAGCACCATCGCCACGGCTTCTTCTTGCAGGAATCCGAGCGCGGCCAGCGCTCCGAACCACGCTGGGATCACGGCTCCCTCGTGGGTGGCGAGGTGCGCGAGCACCAGCGGTACCAGCGGCGATCCCACGGGCCGCGCCATGACGTCGTGGAGCGCGCGCAGACGCTCCATGGCGTCGGCCACCTCGTGCGGCGCCGGCTGCCACCAGGCAAAAGCGTGCAGGTCCCACGCGTCTTCCGTCAAGCGAAGGACGCGCTCCGCTCCGTGCAGGTCGAGCGCCCGACCCAAGGTCCGCGGACTCGCCCCGCGCTCCCACTCCTCCCGCGGTTGCAGCGTCGCCGCGAACGCCCGCAGCGTGATGTCGACCTCGGGGCGATCCAGCCCGGCGAGCAAGAGCGAAGCGCGTTGGACGGCGAACGTATCCTGCCGCGGACGAGCCGCCTGCAGGGCCGCGACGTAGGCCTCAATCACCGGTTCGGGTGGCACGAACGACGGGAACGGCGCGGCCATGCCCGGAGCTTGCCACATCGCCCCCGCGCCCTCCGACCCACCGCGCGATCGCCTCCGGCGTCCACGGACGCGCGGAGAACACGTAGCTTCGATGAACCCCGGGCATCGGCGCGGTGGGCTCGCCGTCGGCCCAGCCCACGCTCGCCGCGCAGGCCGGCGATGCGAAGCGTCCGCGTGAACGGAGCGCGCGAAGGATGGCGTCGCCGCCGACCCCCATGGAGAAGACCATGGGCACAACCTCGTCGACGGCCATGCCCGCGAGCCACGCATCGCCCTCGCACCACGACGCCAGCGCGGTCATCGAGAGCCACGTCCCCGGTGCGATGGCGGTCCGGGCTTCAGCCAACAAGCGACGATGGTCCGCGCGCATCGAGCGCGGCGCGTCCAGGTCGAGCTGCACGCCACGGATCCCGGGTTCTCGGGACACCCGCGCGAGCGTCGAGACGATCACCGCGCGCGCCGCCTCGTCGAGGGCCGCACCGCGAGGCCGGAACTCGACCCGCACCACGGCCATGCGCCAGGTCGTCTCGTCGACCCTCAACGGCTGTCTGCGTGGCGCGACGCGCGCGCCCGATGGCGATACCTCCACCGTCGCCCGCAAGAACGCCACGCCCGCGGCGGGTGCGAGGCCGCGCAGGTCCTCGGGGCGCTCCCAGGCCCAGAACATCGTCGCGGGAGGGTCGGCGTGCGCAGGAAGAGCCACAAGAACCACCGCCGCGAGCAGCGCCAGTGCACGCACGGCTCAATACCAATACCGGGTGTTGCGCGCTTCCGGCGAGCGCGGAAAGAGCCGGTGCAACGCTCGAAACGCCTCCTGCGACGCGGCGTGGATCGGCGCGCCGGTCTCGCAGTAGTTGTTGCGCGTGGCCGCCACCGCCGCGGCGAGCGTCGTCGGCATCCGTTGCTCATGGGGCAACGCCGTCGCCAGCCGCGCGGCCTCCGCCGCGAGGTACGTGGATCCACCTGTCATCGCACCCCACGTCGCGTGTTCGTGGAGCAATTGCGAGCGCTCCGCGGTCGAGAGAAACGCCGCGGGTACGGCCGCGGGCACGTTGCGCGTGCACCGCATCGCCCACGCGTCGCCGACCTCCGGCACGAAGTCGATGGCCGATGTCGTGACGGTGACCGGGAGCGTTCCGTCGAGCAGCGCGCGCACCGCTTCGAAATGGCGTGCGTCCCGGCCTTGCGCCGCCGCGAGGGCACGCGCCGGAGCGGCCATCGGGCCGGTGATGCGCGCGGTCAGCGCCGCGGCGGCCATGAAGGCGACGTCGTCGTCGAGCAGCGTCGCGCGCACCAGCGAGACGACCGCGAGGCGCTCGCGCAAGGGCGCGGGCAGCGTCGTCGCGCGCGCCGCCGTGAGCAGCGTCGAGAGTGGAACGGAGCGCGAGAGCGTCGCCGCGGCCGCCGGGGAGAATTCGTCGTGCGCGTAGCTCGGTGCGGGCCCCGCGAAGGAACCGTTCGCTCCCTCGGCGGCGGCCGCCCCATGCGCGACCGCAAGAAATGCTTCGAGGTCGCGTGCGCTCGCCATGGCCAGTTCGCGGAACGCGTTGCGGGCCGACGGTCCATCGTCGGTGCGGAGCGTGGCGGCCACGCGCACGGCCTCGGCGTAGACGTCGTCGCCGCGCGCCCGCGCGATGCGGAGACGATGGTAGCGGGCGGTGACGTAGGCCGGGTCCTCGCGGTTCATCGACGCCGCCGCGGCGAGCAGCGGGGTGAGCCGCGGGTCGCGGGCGTCGCCCGGGCTGAGCAGCGCTGCGACGAGCCACGCGGGATGCCGCGTGCGGGCATGAAGCTCGAGGGCGACGGTGCGGGCCGGCGATCCGAGCGAGGCGTCCTGGCCTTCGAGGACCGCGATCCATGTGGTCAATCGATCGGGGTCGCCGGGCACGCGCTCGAAGGGGTTCCCCGCGGTGCTCGCGAGGACCTGCGTGTAGTCCCGAAGAGATTCTTCAAAGAGGTCTCCGCGCGGCGAGGCGAGGGCGACGCCGAGGTCCCGGGCGCGCAGCCCGGGGTCCCGCAGCGTGTCGAGCCAACCCTGATAACGGAGCGTGCGGTCGAACACCGGCGCGTTGGCGGCATCGGCCAGGAGCGCGCGGGCCTCGGCGGAGGCACGATCGAGGAGCGCGCGGTCGGGGTGCTCGCGTCCGCGCTGCGCGGCGCGGGTCAGCGTTCGCACGACGAGGTAGCGCGCGGTGACCGCCCACGGCGAGGCCTCATCGGCGGCGATGGCGCGGAACCTCCGCTCGGCGTCTTCGTAGTGCCCTGCATAGAAGGCCGCGGCGGCGAGCTGGTAATCCCGGTCGTGGCGGAGTTCTTCGGACGCGGAGTCGGGAAGCGACGCGGGGGTGCGCCCAGGCACGTTGCCGCAATTGGAGAAGACGGCGTCCTGGGCTTCGATCCAGGAGGCGAGATCGGCGCTGCGGGCGCCCCAGCGGGCTTCACGATCGCGCAGCGTCGCGGCGGCGGTGCTGAACGCGTCGGCGAGGCAGTTCGGGGTCCAGCCGCCTGACGAATTCCAGCCATTGACGATGGCGGGACCGGGACCGCCGGCGATCTCTACGCGTGCGGTGCGCCACGGCGCCGGGTCCGGCTCGAAAGAGCCGTCGTCGTGCGAAGGAGACAGGGGGACCGAGGGGTCCATGGCGCGTGGGTCGGCGGAGCGCAGCGCGCCGCGGAGGTACCGCACGAAGCCCGCGTGCTCGCCACCCTCCAACGGCACGCCGGTGAGCCCGCGGTAGGCCACGACGAGGAACCCCCGATCCCACGCCCGGCCCGATGGAATGAGCCCCACGTTCCCCGAAGTGAAGCGCGAGAGCGGGAGATCCGGGTTCGCTCGGGCGACGTAGAGCGGGCCTTCGACCTCGCCGCCGCACGCGCGGGCGGGCGCGGGGGCGAGCAGGGCGATGGCGAGCAGGAGCATCGTGGCGGCGCGTCGGCGCGTCGACGGAACATCGTTCCTTGGAAACACGAGGTTCCGAGCGTACCGACCGGTCTCCTCGAGCACCACGTACGGACCGTAGCGCCGCGCTACGGCGGCTGTCACGACCGCGCGTTCACCCGAGCTCTCCGAGCCGCCGCGCGAGGAACCTCCGCTCGGCGTCGTTGCCCACCAGCGTGAGCGCCGTTGCGTAGGCCTCCGCTGCCTCGCGCCGACGTCCGAGGCGCCGCAGCAGGTCGGCGCGCGCCGCGGGAAGCAGATGAAACCGATCGAGCTCGCCCCGCGCTTCGAGGGAATCGAGAAGCATCAAACCGCGCGCCGGTCCGTCGACCATGGCGACGGCGACGGCGTGGTTCAGCTCGACCACCGGCGACGGCGCCACGCGCAGCAGCACGCCATAGAGCGCTGCGATCTGCCGCCAATCGGTCTCCGCCGCGGTCTTCGCCTGTGCGTGCAACGCGGCGATGGCGGCCTGCAGCGCGTACGGCGTCGGCGGACCTTCGCGCAGCGCTGCCTCGACGAGCACGAGCCCCTCGGCGATCTGCGAGGCGTTCCACCGCGAGCGATCTTGATCCTCGAGCGTGACGATGCACCCGTCGGCGTCGACGCGGGCGTCGCGGCGCGAGTCGTGAAGCAACAGCAGCGCGAGCAGCCCGACGGGCTCGTGGCGCCCGGGCAGCAGGGCGCGCAGCAGCCGCGCGAGGCGCACCGCTTCGGACGAGACGTCGAGGCGCAGCAGGTCGCTCCCCGCCGTCGCCGCATAGCCTTCGGTGAACACGAGATAGAGCACCGCCAGCACGCCGTCGAGCCGCTCGGCCAGCTCATGCTCCTCGGGAACCCGGTATGGAATCCCCGCGGCGGCGATCTTCCGCTTCGCCCGCACGAGGCGCTGCGCCATCGTCGCCGGCGGAACGAGGAACGCCCGGGCGATCTCCTCCGTGGTCAGCCCCGTGAGCGTCCGCAGCGTGAGCGCCACCTGCGCGTCGAGCGCGAGCGCGGGGTGGCAGCACGTGAACACCAGGCGCAGCAGGTCGTCGGGCACCGGCTCGGCGTCCTCGGGTTCGACGCGATCGGGGTGCTCGGCGGCCCAGCCCTCGAGCTTCGCGGCGGCCATGCGGCGATGCCGGCGAAGATCGAGGGCCTTGTGCTGCGCGACGCGGACCACCCACGCGCGCGGGTTGTCGGGAACGCCGTCGCGGTCCCACTGCGCGAGCGCCGCGGCGTAGGCGGCCTGCAGCGCCTCCTCGGCGAGGTCGAAGTCACCGAGGAGGCGGATGAGCGTGGCCAGGACGCGGGCCGACTCCTCGCGGTGCAGCGCAGCGACGGCGTCCGCGACGGCCATCGCTCACATCTTCGCGACGGGCCGGACCTCGATGGAGCCGATCTTCGCCGACGGAATCCGTGCGGCGATGGCGCAGGCCTCGTCGAGGTCGGCGGCCTCGATGAGGTAGTACCCGCCGAGCTGTTCGCGGGTCTCGGCGAAGGGGCCGTCGGTGCGCAGCGTCTTGCCTTCGCGCACGCGCACCGTCGTCGCCGTCTCCACGCTCTGCAGCGCGTCTCCGGCCTTGAAGTGACCGCTCTTCACGATGTCCTGGGTGAAGGTCCCGTAGCCCTTCATGAACGCCCCGCGCTCGTCGGCCGTCATCGCCTTCAGCGTCGCCTCGCGGTCATAGATGAGGATCATGTACTGCATCGTCGTCTCTCCGTTTCGCGGACCGTACCTTCGGGTCCGACGTCCTCCTGTCGAACGACGAGGCCCGAGATCGACACGCGAAAGATTTTTTCTCCCGGGTCGATCTGGAGGCCCACCCGGGTAGACCTGGACGTCCACCCGGGTAGACCTGGAAGTCCACCCGGGTAGACCTGGAAGTCCACCCGGATGGACCTGGACTCACGGAAACGTGATGCGCCGCACGCGTCCCGAGGCGCCCTCGGCGACCCAGAGATGGCCGCTCGCGAAGGCCAGCGCCACGGGCTGCGAGAGCGTGGCGAGCCGCGCGGGACCGTTGTCTCCCGTCGGCGCCGGGGCCGATCCGCTCGAGGGGCCGCTGCCCGCCACCGTCGCCATGCGTCCGGTGCTGATGCCCAGCGCGCGGATGCGGTTCGCCGCGGCGTCGGCGATGTAGAGCGTGTCGGCGCCGTCGTAGGCCAGCGCCGTCGGCTGCGCGATGCCCACCGTCGTCGCGGGGTTCATGTCGTCGGCGAGCGGCGCGGGACGGTCCAGCACGCCCGCCACGATGCGCGCCTGCCCCGTCGCGTCGATGGACCACACCACGTAGCGCGCCGGGTCCGCGACGTAGAGCGTGCCCGCGCGGTCCATGGCGAAGGCCACGACGCTGCCGAGCGAGGCCGCCGTCGCCGCGATGCTCCCGCCGTCGGGAACGCCGCCCGGCGTCAGCGCGCCGCTGCCCGCGAAGGGCTCCGCGACGCCGCCGTCGCCGGTGACGGTCACGCGCCACACGCGGCCCGTGGTGTCGCCGAACCACACGCCGCCGTCCTGCGCGAAGGGCCACGAGGGGCGCGCGAAGCTCGCGTCCGTCGCCGGCACCGCGCCCGCATCGCGCGACGGCGCCCCCGCATCGACGAGCTCGCCGGTGTACCGGCCGGCCACGCGGGTCAGGGTGTACGAGCCCGCGCCGGGCGCCGAGAGGTCCGCCACCACGCCTCGGTCGGGGAAGCCGAGCACGGTGCGCGTGCCGTCGGTGCCGATGCCCGCGACGAGCGTGGGCGGGAGCGTCGAGGCGGTCACCGGGTCCATCG
>CAIMWA010000380.1 GCA_903845045.1 uncultured delta proteobacterium
CTGCGAGCATGGACCGCACCTTCATCGCCCCGTGACCTCAACCCCCGGCGCGAGCATCGCCGCGATGCGAGCGAAGTTTCGAACGCCGCAGGAGCGCAACGTCGCCTCGGCCGCGTCCACACCCGCCGCGTCGCCCGTGAGGCTCGCGCGCTGCCTCCTCGCGACGGCCGCGTGCGCGCGCATGCGGCTCGCGTCGAAGTGCGCCGCCGCCGCGCCGAAGAGCTCGATGGACGCGTCGCGGCGGGACGCCACCGCCGCCGCGCCGCCGCGCAACAGCGACGCGATGCCAGCACCCCACCCGGCGTCCTTGGCGTCGATGCGGCGGGCGTCGGACTCGACCTCGCGGAGCAGCCGCCAACGCGTCACGCCCGGACCCGATTGCGACGCGACGCCGAGCGCGGCGCGCGCGCGGAGGTACCGCATCTGGATCCGAAAGGCCTGCACCTCGAGCAGCAGCGACCGATCGAGGGCCGACCAGCGCGCCGCGATGACCGCCCGCGCCGCCGCCCACTGTCCGCGGTACATCGCGAGCTCGGCGGTCTCGTGCAGCTCCACGAGGTGGATCGAGTGGACGCCTGCGTCGGACCACGATCGTGCCCGCGCGAGGCCGCGCTCGACGCGCTCGGGGTCGTCGAGGGCGAAGCCGGCCACACACTCGAAGCGCACCGCCGCGAGGGTCTCGGTGTACCGGTCCGCGCGCTCGATGGCGCCGGCGAGCATCTGCGGCACCTCGTCGAGGAGCGCGGCCCAGTCGCCCAGGTAGTACAGCGCGTCGAGGCGGAAGATCGTCGACGTGCTGCGCTCCCACGCGACGCCGGTGCACTGCGTGTCGAGGATCGCGGCCGCGCGGGCGCCCGCGGCGGCGGCGTCGCTCCAGCGACCGTCGCACCAGGCCGCCACGCCGGTCATCACCTCGGCGAGGCCGAGGGCGTCGGGGCTCTCCACGCGCTCGGCGAGGTCTCGCGCACGAGCGAGCAGATCCGCGGCGCGACGACGACCGCTCCCGCCCGCCGTCGCGGTGAAGCCGGCCTCGATGGAGAGCGCGCGGGAGATGCGCGCCGGCTCGCCGAGGTCCAACGCGAGGAGCAGGGCCTGGGACTGCAGGCTCGCCGAGCGCACCACGTCGATGATGGAGATCGCCGCCGCCACGGACCAGAAGGCGTCGAGGCGCGCCACGGCCCACGCCGGGCAGTCCTCCTGCGCACGCTCGACGAACCCGAGGCCGCGGAGACGGATGCGCGCGCGGTGCACGCCGAGCACCACCAGCGCCTGCAGCGGCGTTCGCGGCAAGGTCATGCCGAAGGCCGCGAGCACGTCGGCGCCGACGGCGAGTCCCTCGTCCATGTAGCCCGCGCGAAGAAGGTGCTCCGCGGCGCGGCGGCGGCGCTCCACGGCCGCGTCGCGCGAGGCACCGTCGGCGGCCGCCAGCCAGGCGTCGGCGGCCTCCTTGCCACGTCCCGCATCGCCCAGGGCGGCCGCGAGCGCCGACTGCAACCCGCGCCGCTCTTCACCGGATGGCTGCAGCAGCGCGAGCGCGAGCGCGTACAGCTTCGCAGCGTGGTCGAAGGCGAGCGCGTCCGCGGCGCGGCGGGCGGCCAGCACGGCGTAGCGCCCCGCGCGCGCGGCATCGCCGGCCGCGCGATGGTGACCGAGCAGCACCTCGGGCTCCGCGGATCCGTGCGCCTCCCACGCCGTCGCGAGGTCCGCGTGGAGCGCGCGCGCGGAGCCTTCGTCGAGGCCCGCCACCACGCCCTCGCGCACGCGGTCGTGCCACGCGACGAGGTGCAGGCCCTCGGCGCCGGTGGAGCGCACGAGGTTGACCGAGCGCAGCGACGCGAGCGCCACGAGCGCGCGGTCCGGTCCCGCGGCGTGAAAAGCCACTCCGACGGGCAGCCCGCTGCCGGAGAGCGCCACCACCTCGACGAGGCGACGCGCGGGCTCTGGGAGCCGCGCCACGCGACGCCGCACGAGCTCGTCGAGGGAAGGTCCTTCGCGCCGCTCGCCAGACTCGTTCGCCGCGCGGCAGAGCTCGTGGAGGAAGAACGGGTTGCCCGCGGACTCCCGGGCGACGTGCCGCACGACGTCGTCGTCGGTGGTGCGCTCGAGCGCCCGCGCGGCCACCTGGACGGCGACCTCCATCGACAGCGGACGAAGCTCCACGCGCACGCGATGAAGGTGCTGGGCGCGGTCGAGCACGGCGCGGAGCGGAGCATGCGGGACCCCGGCGTCGTCGCGATGCACGAGCACCCAGGCGTTCGCTCCGCGCACGTCGGCGCGCAGGATCTCGCCGATCATTTCGGCGCTGTCGCCGTCGGCCCACTGCACGTCGTCGATGGCCACCACCACGGAGCGCGCCCCGCGCAGCGCCGCGAAGGCCTGGGCGAGACCCCGCGCGGCGTCGCGTCGAAGCTCCCAGAGGCTCACCGGTCCGCGCGCCGCCGCGCCTTCATCGCAGCCGCGCAGCCGGCGGAACACCGGGAACAGCCGCGCGAGCACGGCACCCCACGGCGCGATGCCTGCGGACGCAGCGTCGTGCCCGTCGTCGACCAGGCTTCGAACGAGCTCGTCGACGACGCCGTCGAGGGCCTGGTAGGGCACCGACTCGCGCTCGTGGCAGCGCCCGCGGAGCACCGCGGTGGCGCCGCCGGCCTCGAGCGCCGCGAGGTGCTGCTGCACCAGCGCCGACTTGCCGATGCCCGAGGCGCCGGAGACCGTGACGAGCACCGTCGCGCCATCGCGTCCGTCGACGAAGGACGCGCGAAGGCGGGCGAGCTCGTCGTCGCGCCCGTCGAGCGCCACCACCGGAGGACGAGGCACGTCAGAGACCCGCGCCGCCGACGCGGGGTGCCCGAGGCGCGCGAGGATCTCGTCGCCGTCGGGGCGGTCCGCGGGGGCTCGCGCGACGAGGCGGCGGCAGAGGACCAGGAGGTCCCGCGGCGCGTGCGGTGCGAGCGCGGCGGGGTCCGGCGCATCGACGAAATTCTTCTTGAAGGCGACCTCGAGCGGAGGTCCGTCGAAGGGAAGGCGCCCGGTGAGGACGTCGTACAGCGTCGCGCCGAAGCTGTACCAGTCGCTCGACGCGTCGAGGGCGAGGCCGAGCACCTGCTCCGGCGACATGTATCCGGCGGACCCGAGGCCCCGGCCGATGCCGTCGGGGCGCGGCGCGCGCGGACCCGGGTCCGCGACGAGCCCGAAGTCGAGGAGCACGGCGCGATCGTCGCGGGTCACGCGCACGTTCGGCGGCTTGATGTCGAGGTGCAGCTTGCCCGCCGCATGCACCTCGGCGAGCGCCTCGGCGATCTGCAGGAACACGCTGCGCACGGCGTCGAAGTCGACCGCCTCCGCCGGCGGGCGGGGCGACTCCGAACCTTGCGCGTCACCTTCCTCTCGGGCGGGCCGGAAGCGCGTCAGGAGGTCGACGCCGTCGACGTACTCCATGGCGATGCACCATCGGTCGCCGTCGGCGAGGAGCTCGTGGAGCGTCACGAGACCGGGGTGCGCGACCTCGGCGAGGGAGCGGAACTCCCGCTGCAACAGCTCGCGCTGCGAAGGTCCGACGTCGCGAAGCACCTTCACGGCGACGTCGTGGCCGCGGGTCCTGTCGTGCGCCAGGTACACGTCGCCGAAGGCCCCGGATCCCAGATGTGCGTCGTACCGAAACCGATCCGCGCGCGGGAGCTTCGCCGGGTCGATGCGACGCATCGCCGACGAGCTTAGCCGACGCCACGATCGTTGCGGACGGCAATCCGCCGTCGCCCCCGTGCGCGAGCCGCGGTGCTAGCGTCCGCGCCCGCGGCACCCCAACGCGGAGGCAACGGTCGTGGAAGCAGAGCACTTCGACGTTCTCATCATCGGCGCGGGCCTCTCGGGCATCGGCGCCGCATGGCACCTGCAGA
>CAIMWA010000381.1 GCA_903845045.1 uncultured delta proteobacterium
ACTTGATGAAACCGTCCCCCCGGGACCTCGCGCACCCCACGAGCCGCCGTCGGGTCGAGAATGCAACAACGTAACTGTGTCCCCGCTCGGTCTCAGGCCGACGCCTCGAGCCACCCCTCGCCCGTCTCCGCGAGCTGCTGCGCCTGCGCGAGCTCCGCGGCGGGCCAGTCCTCCTCGACGATCTCGAAGAGGCCGTGGTCGAAGGGCTCGCCGGGGGCGGCCTGCCGCAGCTCCACGCGCTCGCGGCGTCCCTTGCGCAGAAGCTCCAGCGCGCGGTGGTGGCAATACGGGTTGTTGCCAGGACGCCCCAGCAGCACGTGCGTCGTCCACGAGCAGCCCGCGCGGCAGGTGTCGTTGTAGTAGCAGTCGCGGCAGTGACCCCAGAGGTCCTCGACGGTGCGGTCGCGGGTGAAGCGCAGCGGCGCCGAGCGCTCCCAGATCGCCTCGAGCGTCGTGTCCCGAATGTTGCCGCCCGCGTACTCCGTGGTGGGCAGCGAGGGGCAGCCCTTGATGGTGCCGTCGGCCTCGATGCCGAGCGTCGAGCGCCCCGCGCCGCACGACGCCATGTGCCCTCGCGGCAGCGTCCCTCGCAGCAGCGTCTCGTACGGACCGAAGTATCCGATGTTGTTCCCCGGCCAGATGCGCACGCGCCGCGCGTCGGCCACGGGCTTGAGCCGCGCGAGCATCGCCATCACCTCGAGCATCTGGAACGGCTCGAGCAGCAGCTTCGGCTCGTCGGCGGCGCGCCCCATGGCCACGGTGATCTGCGTCTGCCACGAGTGGATCCCCGCCGCGCTCAGCAGGTCGAAGACCTCGGGCATCTCGCGCACGCTCCGGCGCCCGAACTGCGAGTTCGCCGAGAAGCCCACGCCCGCGCGCTTCAGGTTCGCCATGGCCTCGAAGGCCGCGCGAAAGCTCCCCTGCACGCCCCGCAGCGCGTCGTGCGTGGCCTCCAAGCCGTCGACGCTCACGCTCACGCTGCGGATGCCCGCGTCCCGCGCCGCGACGGCCTTCTCGTAGGTGAGCCCGCGGCCGCCGGTGGTCATCGTGCAGTCCATGCCCCGCGCGCGGATCTCCTGGGCGATGCGCGTCCAGTCGTCGCGGAGGTAGGCCTCGCCGCCGATGATGGTGACCTCCTTGGTGCCGAGGGCGGCCATCTGCCGTACGAGGTCGAGGGCCTCGTCGGTGCTCAGCTCGTCGGGGCGCTCGCGTCCGGCGCGGGAGCCGCAGTGCCGGCACGCGAGGTCGCAGCGCAGCGTGATCTCCCACACGGCGTAGATGGGGCGCCATCGCTGGTCGATGGGGCGCGACTCCGCCGCGAGCGGGAGGTTGCGTCGCGCGGGCGCCGCGGTGGGCGCGATGGGGAGCGTGCGAGGGCGGGGTCCGAGGTCGGTCATCGCGGGCCGAGCGTACCCTCGATGCGCGGCGCGCGCCCGGTCGCCGCTCAGCCTCCACTTCGCTCGAACGTCTGCGTACCGCGGGCTGAAGGCCTTCAACTTCTACACATCGCGAGACCGCGACCACAGCTTCAGCGTCGATTTCGCTCGAGCATCTTCGTCGCCGCGGGCTGAAGCCCTTCCACTTCTACACATCGCGAGACCGCGACCACAGCTTCAGTTCTGCACGTTGTTCAGCCATCTTGACCCGCCGCGCTCACGCCCGGCAGCAAAGCGTCC
>CAIMWA010000382.1 GCA_903845045.1 uncultured delta proteobacterium
GCCGCGTCGGCCAGCGGGACGGCCATGGAGAGCGTGCGGCCGTGGGCTGCGAGGCTCGCGTGCAGCGCCTGGGCGAAGGCCGCGAGCTTGGGGTGCGTTCCCGTCGCGACGGCCTCGAAGTCGATGACCAGACCGTCGAAGCGCTCGGCGTCGGTCCATGCGGTGAGGGCCGCGACGAGGCGCTCGCGCGGGCCGTCCGCCAGCGCGGCGTCGAGAAGGTCGCTGTCCCAGGCGCCGTCGCGGAAGTTCTGCACGACCGGCAGCACGCGCATGCCGGGGATTCGGCGCGCGACGTCGAGGGCGGTGCGGTCGACGTCGAGGCGAAGCGTTCCCGGGTCCTCGGCGAGCGTGGCCCACACGGGGGCGAGGCGGTCCACGGAGCCGCCGTGCCGGCGCAGCGTCGCGAGGCTCTCGGGGTCCCAGTTCGCGAGGAACGCCGTGACCGTCGGGCGCGCGGGCCCGGTGCCCGGCCTCGGCGCCGGCGGTGCGGGAGGCGGAGCCCGAGGCGTCGGCGCGGCAGGCGCTGCCGGCGTCGTCGCGCGGCTTCGCGCACGGGTCGTGTGCAGCGCCCGAACGGCTCGCTGCACGGCGCGCGTCTGCACCGGCGCCGCCGTCGCGACCTGCGTGAACGTCTGCGGTGCAATGCCGGGCGGGGGGTCTGCGGATCCCTCGGACGCCGGCGGCGCGCTGCGAAAGCGCGGCACGCCCGGAGCCAGCAGCACGCTCGCGAGGAAGCCGAAGACGAGAAGGCTCGCGACCACACCGAAGACGAGGCCGGCACGACGGAGCCACCGCGCACGGCCCTCCGTCGGGTCGAGGAACACCGGGGCACCATGGGGCGTCGACACGCCGCGACTCTACTCGACGAAAGGTTGCGCGCCGCTGTGCAGCGCGTTGCGCAGGCCGGGGAGCGGACACCGCAGGTCGACGTCCTCGCCGCATCGGTGCGGTCGTTGCTGCTATGCTCGGCTGACGTCGCTCGCGGCGTCGGCGAGGGCTCCCGAGCCCCCGCGGAGTACAAACGATGCCCGTGGAAAATCGCACCGACACCTCGGCCCTCGAAGCGCCGTCCACCGACGGCACGACGGCGCGCCTGCTCGTCGAAGAGCCGGGTCGTCCGCCGCGCGTCGTGGTGCTGCCATCCGGCGCCGAGGTACGCGTCGGTCGGGCTCCACATCTCGAGGTCAGCCTCGACGACGCGCGCGTCTCCCGGGTTCACGCGGTGATCTCGTACGACGGCCGCGCGGTGCATGTCCGCGACGAGGGCAGCAGCAACGGAACCTTCGTCGGCACGACGCGCGTCGCGGGCATCCAGCCGGTGGCGCCGGGCTCGATGATCCAGATCGGCAAGACCCGCATCGCGCTCGTCGCGGGGGCCGGCGATCCGATCCGTCCGGAGACGCACGGACCGGTGGTGGGGACCATCGCGAGCGGCAACGACGTCGTCGCCGTCGACCCCGCGACTGTGAGCCTCTTCGCGCTGGTGCGTCGGCTGGCTGCGAGCGACCTGCCGGTGCTCATCCAGGGCGAGACCGGGAGCGGCAAGGAGGTCGTGGCGCGGGCGCTCCATCGTCACAGCCGCCGGGCCGGCAACTCGTTCCTGGGCATCAACTGCGCGACGCTCACCGAGGCCCTCGCGGCGAGCGAGCTCTTCGGCCACGAGCGCGGGAGCTTCACCGGCGCCGACGTGCGCAAGACCGGGCTCTTCGAGAGCGCCGACGGCGGCACCCTGCTTCTCGACGAGGTCGGCGAGCTGTCGCCGACGAACCAGGCGCGGCTGCTGCGGGCCCTGCAAGAACGCGCGATCACGCGCGTCGGATCGACGAAGCCGATCCCCGTCGACGTGCGCGTGGTGGCCGCGACGAACCGCGACCTGCTCGTCGACGTCGCCAACGGGCGCTTTCGCGAGGACCTCTACTTCCGCCTCAACGGCATGACCCTCACGGTGCCGCCGCTCCGGCTTCGTCCGCGCGACATCGTGCCGATGGCGGAGAAGCTGCTCCGCGAGCGCGGCGGCGGCTGGCGGCTCGGTCCAGGCGTCGCGGGGGTGCTCCAGGCGTACCGCTGGCCGGGCAACGCGCGCGAGCTTCGCAACGCCATCGAGTGCGCCATCGCGCTCGCCGAGGGCAACGAGCTGCGCGTCGAGCACCTTCCGCCGGCGCTGCGCGGCGACTCCGAGGTGCGCAACCTCCACACCACGACGCTGCCGCTGCGCTCGAAGGTCGACGAGGTCGAGCGCGGCGCCATCCTCGCGGCGCTCGAGGCGGCGGGCTGGAACCAGTCTCGGGCCGCACAGGACCTCGGCGTCTCGCGCCGCGGGCTCATCTACAAGATGGAGCGGTACGGGCTCAAGGCCCGGCCGAACGCGGGGCGCGATGACCCGTGACATCGCTGCGGCGGCGCGGGCGACGTGCGTGGTGGCGCTCGCCGGCTGCTCCGTCGTCTTCGATTTCGATCCGTCGGCGCTTCGTCCGGCCGCCGCGGGCGATGCGCGCGTGGTCCCCGGCGTCGACGCGGCCGTCGACGCACTCGCGGTCGACGTCGTGCTCGCGGTCGACGTCGCGCCCGCGGACGCCGGCTCCCTCGACGAGCACGAAGACGCGGTGGTCGCCGACCTCGGGGGCGCCGACGGTCCCACGATGCGCGACACCGGCGCAGCCATCGACGTCGCCGCCACCGACGTCGCCGCGACGGATGTCCCGTCCCTCGACGCGCCCGTCGACGCCTCTTGGGACGCATCGTCGGACGCTCCGTGGGATGCCCGTTCGCCCGACGCGGGCTCCCTCGACGCCACCGATGGAGGTCCGGTGGCCGACGCCGCGTCCGACGGGGCGACGTGCGATGCCAACCTCGCCAACGACCCGGACAATTGCGGGCGGTGCGCGTTCCGCTGCGGCACCGGGATGATGTGCGTGAGCGGGCGCTGCTTCCAGGCTTGCACGGCGCCGGAGTCGTTCTGCGGCGGGCGCTGCGTCGACCTCACGCAGGACCTGCGCAACTGCGGCGTCTGCGGCGTCGCGTGCACCGGGACCACGCGCTGTTGCAATGGTGTGTGCCTCGCGCGCTGCGGGTAGTAGACTGGGTCGCATGCTCGCTCCCGGAACGGAGCTCGACGGCCGCTACCGCATCGTTCGCTTGCTCGGCGAGGGAGGCATGGGGGCCGTCTACGAGGCCGAGCACCTTGCCGTGGGGCGGCACGTGGCGATCAAGGTGCTCCACGCGCACTTCGCGCGGATGCCCGAGGCCATGCGGCGCTTCTCCCGCGAGGCGCGCGCGGCCGCGGAGATCGGCCACGAGAACATCGTCGAGGTCTTCGACGCCGGACTCACCAAGGACGAGCCGTTCCTGGTGATGGAGCTTCTGCGCGGCGAGTCGCTGCGCGAGCGCATTGCCCGCGGTCCTGCGCTCCGACCGGACGAGGCGTGCGTGATCGTCGGGCAGGTGCTCTCGGCGCTCGCGTCGGCGCACGCGAAGGGGATCATTCACCGCGACCTCAAGCCGGACAACGTGTTCCTCGTCGACCAGGGCGGCGACGTGACGGTGAAGCTCCTCGACTTCGGCGTGTCGAAGTTCCAGCGCAGCGAGACCGACTCGATGCACACCACGCAAGAGGGCATGCCCATCGGGACCCCCGCATACATGGCTCCCGAGCAGTGGATGGGGCGGCGCGACGTCGACCACCGCACGGACCTCTTCGCCGTCGGCGTGATGCTCTACGAGGCGCTGACCGAGGAACTCCCGTACGAGGGCGCCAGCCAGGGCGAGCTGTTCCTCGAGGTGGTGCGAGGCAGCGCTGCGCCGTCGGCGCCCGGGGCGCTCAACGGCGACGTGCCCGCGGGCCTCGACGCCGTGGTGCTGCGGGCGCTCCGTCGCGAGCGCGCGGGGCGGTTCCAGTCGGCGCGGGATTTCCTGGTCGCGCTCCATCCCTACGGAGCCCACGGCATCGACGCGGTGGACCTCCCCGCCGCACCTGCCCAGGACGACTCGCTGGCCTCGGCGCGTCGAGACAGCCGCGAGCCGCGCGAACCCCGCGGCGTGCCGACCCTCATGGGGCGCCCGCGAAGTACGCGCCTCGCGCTCGTGCTCAGTGCGGCGGCGTGCATCTTCGCGGCGATCTCGGCGGGCCTCCGGGTGCACTGGCGTGCGGTGCCGGCGCACGCGTCGTCGGTCGCCGTGCATGTCGCGCCGCCGGTCGCTCCGCCGGCTCCCGAGCCCGTGCCGGTCGCGTCCGTGCCGACGGACATCCGTCCGGCCTCGCCGATGCCGGTGGAGCCTGTGGTCGAAGAGCCCGCGCTGGAGTCGGCGCCGCACGCCACCGTGCGCGCGGCACGCGCTCGCCCGCGCAGCTTCGTGCCCCACCGTGCGCGGCGGCCGTCGCTGCATCTCTCCCACGAGTTCTGACCGATGCCCGCGCGTCACGGGGTGGTCGCGGCGTTCCTCGTCGCCCTCGCGCTCGCGCCGGCCACGGTCCACGCCCAGGAGTCGTCGGTGGAGGACGCTCGGGAGCACTTCGAGCGTGCCGTCACGCTCTTCGAGGCCGGGGATGCCGCCGCGGCGCTGCCCGAGTTCCAGCGCGCGTACGACCTCTCGCACCGTGCGTCGCTGCTCTTCAACCTCGCGGCCACGCACGAGGCGCTCGGCGACCTTCCCGGGGCGGCCGAGGCGCTGGGGCGGTTCCTCGCCGCCGACGACGGACACAACCGACGGCGCACCGCGGAGGCACGTCGAACCTTCGCCGCGCTGGTCCGCCGGGTCGCGCGCCTTCGGGTGCTGCGCGAGCCCGCCGACGTCGCGGTGCAGGTCGATGGACGAAGCCTCGAGGCGCCTTCGGTGATGCTCCCACCAGGCGCCCACGTGGTCGTCGGGGCCCGCGACGGCTTCGTCACCCAGCGCGTCGAGCTGGTGCTCGCGGCGGGGGTCGAGCGGGAGATCCGCGTTTCGTTGCTTCCGCAGCCCGCGCCGGAGCCTCCGCCGTTGGTGGTTCCCGCGGTGGCGCTGCCCGAGTCCGAACCCGCGCCGCCGCCCGTCGTCGTCGCCCCGCCCGTCGCCGCGCCACCACCTCCGGACCCGTTGCGCCCGGCGGCGGCGGTGGTGGAGGGGTGGCGCCGTCGGCGCGCGGCGATGCTCACGCTCGGCATCGGAGGCGGCTTTCTCACCCTGGGCGGCGCCGTCGCGGGCGTGCTCACGGCGCTCGTGCACGCGGACTACGTCTCGCGCACCGTCGACGACCCGCAGGCGGCGCCGCTGGCGTCGCGGGGCCACGCGCTGGCCGTGACCGCCGACGTGCTCGGGGCCGTCGGCGTGGCGAGCTGCGCTGCCGCAGCGGTGATCGCCGTGGCCCACGACTCGTCGTCGACGAGCCGCGCGCGCGTGGTCCTCGCGCCGATCCCCGGGGGCGTCACCGTCGCCGGGACCTTCTAGCGCCTACCAGGACCGCGGGCGTCGGGTGTACCGTTCCCGGGCCATGCCCACCACGCCCACTCGCTGCGAGAATTGCGGCGCGATGATGACGCCCCAGCACGACGGCCGAACGCTGGAGTGCGATTACTGCCACACGAAGGTCAAGGTCGCCGTCGAGGCCCAGCAGCTCGCCGCCGGCATGCGCCTCGACCTCGGGAACATCGACGGGTTCCTCTCGGAGCTCGCGAACACGCTGTCGCGCGGCTACGGCGAGTGGACCCGCATCTCGGCCAACGGCCCGCACGTGCAGGCCATCGAGATCAACGTCGAGCCCGACATCTTCATGGTGCGGCGCGAGGCGCACGGCGTGCTCGCGCAGCACCGCAAGCTCGTTCGCGGCATCTCGCTGAAGACCGAGACCCTCGCCCTCGAGCGCTGGGTCGCGATGCTCACCGAGGCGCTCGCGCGGCAGGCCAACGCCAACGCCAACGCCGCGTGGGTCCTCTCGCGCCTCTCCGGGAGCCTCTGACCGCCACCGTCCGATTCGACGAAGGAGCCTGCACCGTGCCGCAACCGCCCCGTCCGCCGACGCCTCCGGGAGCCCCGCAGGGCATCGCCGCCGACCTGCCGCAGCACGCGCGCGAGCGCCTCGTCAGCATGCGGCAGCATCACTTCTTCACCAGCGACCTCTCGGTCAACGAGTTCCTGCTGGTGAAGGAGGTGGGGTTCCACCCCCTCGGTCTCGTCATGGGGAGCAGCATCTTCCACATCGGCTGGCAGGCCGTGCGGCAGGGTGTGAGCGAGGAGCTCACGACGCTCACGCAGGCGCTCTATCACGCCCGCGAGCTCGCCATGGAGCGCATGGAGGAGGAGGCCGACGCCCTCGGCGCCGACGGCATCGTGGCGGTGCGTCTCACCGTCGCCGTTCACGCCTGGGGCTCCAACGTCATCGAGTTCCTCGCCATCGGCACGGCGGTGCGCCACGAGGCCGGGCAGAACTGGCGCGCGCCCAACGGCAAGCCCTTCACGAGCGATCTCTCGGGCCAGGATTTCTGGACGCTGCTCCACGCCGGGTACCGCCCGCTCGGCCTCGTCATGGGCAACTGCGTGTACTACGTCGCGCCGCAGGCGCAGGCCCAGGCGCAGCAGGCGTACGGCCAGAACTACGCGATGCAGAACATGGAGCTCACGGGCCCGACGCAGGCGTTCTACGACGCGCGCGAGCTCGCCATGGAGCGCATGCAGGCCGAGGCCGAGGCGCTCACCGCCGAGGGCATCGTCGGCGTCACCGTCGACGAGAGCAACCACACCTGGGGCGCCAGCGTGCTGGAGTTCAGCGCCATCGGCACCGCCGTCACGGCCCTCCGCGCAGACCACCAGATCCCGCAGCCGTCGCTCGTGCTCACGGTGAACGACTGATGGCTCCGGCGTCGCTCGATCTCAAGAAGAGCCTCGCGCAGGTGCAGAACGGCGGCATCCCGCTGCGCGCGCAGGAGCGCCTCGAGGAGGAGCGCGGCGACCACCATCGGCTCTTCACCAGCGACCTCTCGGTGAACGAGTTCCTGCTCGCGCGCGACGTGCAGGTGCACCCCATCTCGCAGGTGATGGGGAGCAGCGTGTTCCACGTCGGGCAGATCGCCGACTACAAGGGATCCACCGGCGAGATCACGGTCATCAGCGACGCCCACCGCGAGGCCCGGCGCCGCGCCATCTCGCGGCTGTTCCAGGAGGCCGCGTACGTGGGCGCCGACGCCGTCATCGGCGCGCGGCTGCGCGAGCGCATGATCACCATGGGCGCCCGCGGCAAAGGGGGCGACGACGGCGGCGAGGTGCTCGAGTTCACCGTCGTGGGCACCGCCGTGCGCGCGCCGTGGATCACCCATCCGCCCGGCCAGCCCATCGTCACCGACCTCAGCGGCCAGGACCTGTGGGCCCTCGCGCAGGACGGCTTCGAGCCGTGCTGCTTCCTCTTCGAGTTCTGCCGCTACCACGTGTGGCACGTGACCAAGGGCTCGACGCGGCACGGCGAGATGACCGAGGCGAACCAGGCCATCGAGGAGGCGCGTCGCATCGCCGGCGCCAAGATCCACACCCAGGCCGCGCAATTCCAGGCCGAGTTCGTCGTCGGGAGCGACATCCAGCTCACGGTGCGCGAGGTGCCGTGCGGCTTCGCCGGCTGCGAGCGCAACGACCTCGACGTCGACCTGAGCTGGTTCTGCACGGGCATCCGCCGCATCCCGAATTTCGCGCGGCGGGCCGTGGCCGACGTGCCTCCGTTGATCCTGTCGATGACGCCGCTCGGACGCCGTCGCAGCGCGATCATCGAGGCCGGCGACGACGAGGACGAGGTCAAGCAGGCCGCCGAGGAGGCCGAAGAGGCCGCCGCCGACGCCGACGAGGGAGCCGCAGGATGAACCCCAACGCCCCGCCCTCGGACCTTCCGCAGCACGCCAGCGAGCGCCTCGCGGAGATGCGCGAGCGCAAGCTCTTCACGAGCGACCTGTCGGTGAACGAGTTCCTGCTGGTGAAGCAGGCCGGCTTCGACCCGCTGGGCCTCGTGATGGGCAGCTCGATCTACCAGATCGCGCCGAACCTCCCGTCGATCCCCAAGGGGCAGCCGGGCGTCGAGGCGCTCGACATGACCAAGGCGCTCTATCACGCGCGCGAGCTCGCGATGACGCGCATGGAGGAGGAGGCCGACGCGCTCGGCGCCGACGGCATCATCGGCGTTCGCCTCGTGGTGAACCTCGCCAACGACCCCATGCGCGATGCGTGGAAGGCCTACCGCGCGTGGCAGCACTGGGCCCGCGGCGTGGGTGTGCCGTTCCGCGCGACGGTGCTCGGACCGAACTGGGCGATGCAGTGGCAGAACGTCGCGTGGCAGCAGTGGGCGTCGTACTGCCAGCAGCAGGGCTGGCCTCCGCAGCCGCCGCCGTGGGCGATGCCGTCGTCGAAGGCGACGTACGCGCTGGGGCCGGGCGCCACCGAGTTCCTCGCCATCGGCACCGCGGTGCGGCACCGCGAGGGCGAGGTCTTCAAGAACAAGCACGGCAAGCCGTTCCAGAGCGACCTCAACGGCCAGGATTTCTGGACGCTGATCCGCGCCGGCTACCGGCCCGTGGGCTTCGTCATGGGCAACTGCGTGTACTACGTGCCGCCGACGCTCCTGCAGGCGCGCGATCGCAAGAGCTGCGAGCTGAGCGCGTACACGCACGCACTCTACGACGCACGCGAGCTGGCCATCGAGCGGCTGCAGTCCGAGGCCGAGGCGCTCGATGCGACGGGCATCGTGGGGGTGACCGTGAGCGAGCAGTCGCACTCGTGGCGTTCGGCGCCGTGGGCCGCGGGCAACGCCGCGCTCATGAACGGCGAGCTCGTGGAGCTCTTCGTCATCGGGACCGCCGTGGTGCCGATGCCGGGCGCCGAGGCCGCGCCGCGGCCGGAGCTCGTGATCACTGCGAACGATGCGCCGGTGGCGGCGGGCGGGGGAGGCCGAGAATGAGCGCGCGTCCGGTACCGGCGTTGAGCGACCTGTCCGTGACGGAGTTCCTCACGCTTTCGCGCGTGGGGTTTCTCCCGCACGGGCTCGTGGTCGGGTCGAGCGTGTACGAGGCCGACACGTCGGCCACGGCGGGCACGGTCTCGCTCTGGAACCTCTTCTTCGGCAACGCGCAGAGCGCGGTGCGCGTGAAGACCGGCGAGGTGGTGGCGCTGAGCGACGCGGTGCGCGCGGCGCGGGCGCTGGCCATCGGGCGCATGCAGGCGCAGGCGGTGCAACTCGGCGCCGAGGGCGTCGTCGGCGTGCGCCTGAACGTCGAGCATCACCTCTGGCGCGGCGGCCATCAGGTCGCGAAGTTCGTCGCCATGGGCACCGCGGTGGGCTTCGACCGCGAGCACGGTCCGTCGGAGTTCGCGCACGCGCCGCCGCTGCGTCTGGCCAACGGCGCGCCCTTCATGAGCGACCTCTCGGGGCAGGATTTCGTCGCGTTGATGCGCGCGGGCTATCGCCCGGTGACGGTGGCGAGCGGCACCTGCGTGTACCAGCTCGATCCCCAGGGCGTGCAGCGGTACCGCGGGCAGAACGCCGAGATCGGCGAGTACACCGGCGCGTTCTTCGATGCGCGCGAGACCGCGATGGCGCGCTTGCAGCAGGACCTCTTCGCGGCGTGGCCGCCGGGGCACCCCGATGCTCCGACGGGCATCGTCGGCATGACCGTGAGCGAGGAGGCGCACCGCCCGCAGACGGTGCAGGGCCGCATGTCGACGTTCTCGGCGGCGGCGCCGATCGTCGAGTTCACCGCCGTGGGGACGGCCATCGCGCCGCTCGCGCCAGGCGACCCGCGCATCTCTCCGCAGCGGCCGAAGCCGCGCATCGTCGTTCCGCTCGATCGCTGAGGGCCTTCAGCGGCAGGCGTCGCTGCCGCGCGGAAACACGTCGAAGTACGGCGTCAGCGTCTGGATGCAGAGGTGCGCGCCGGTGGAGTACACCGGCAGTCCGGTGTCGTAGGTGTCGCCGCCGGACAGGCCGACGACATACCCGGCCTCGTAAACGCGGCCCACTTCCGTCGCGTACATGTTCTGCGGCCGCAGGTGCAGCATCCGGAAGCGGTAGCCGGTGTCGAGGTCCGTGAACTCGGGCATGTAGCCCCAGCCGTAGACGCCGTAGCGATCGAGGCGGGATCGATGGCGAAGCTGCACCGGCGTGCTGCCGCGGACCCCGAGGTCGGTGTCGTGCCAGCCGCCGGAGAGGTGCTCGTAGGTGAGGTACGAGTTCCACCACTGCAGCACGCCACACTGCGGGAGGTCCGGCGACTGGCAGTGCGCGCCGTCGCAGCTCCAGCCGCCGGGGCAGCCTCCGCACGACCCGCCGCAGCCGTCGCCGCCGCAGTTGTGGTCCCCGCACTGCGGGACGCAGCGCACGGTGCGCTCGAGGGCGGGCGTCGGTTCGTCGAGCGCGCCCGCGGGACCGCGCACGGCCCAGCGGTAGCCGTAGCGCCCCGGCGTGTGCGGCGCGCGCACGCGGAACGGCACGTCGATCTGGTAGCCCGAGCCCACGCGGAGCGGGAGCGAAACAGGGCCCGCGGACCACGGGCGCGCATCGCCGGGGAGCGCGGTGTCGAGGGCGAAGCTGGCGTCCCAGGTGGTGCCGCTGCAGTTGCCGTAGGTCACCGCGACGTCGATGGGCTGATCCGGATCGAGGACGTCGCTCGGCGCAGTCTGGCGGACGAACTGCGCGGGACGCGCACCCTCGCATTGCGCGGGAACGAGCACCGTCGGCGTCGCGAGCGGCGACGACTCGCACACCGCGGCGTCGCCCTGCTGCACGTGCCACGCGTAGCGGTACGTCCCCGGCGTGGACGGCGCGACCAGATCGAGCTCGAAGGTCGTCTCGGCGCCGCTGGGAACGTCCCCCGGAAGGGGCACCGCACGACGGCCCCAGGTGTCCGCGGGATCGGTCGCGCTGCCGAGCGCCCAGCCGTCCGCCGTGGTCAGCGCCGACGGGCTGCAGTTCGCGAAGGTGATGCGCGTGTGGAAGTGATCGCCGACGCCGAGAAACTCCGGCGGCGCGGCCTGCGAGCGGAAGCGGATCGGAGCGCCCGTCGCCGAACAGTCGGCCTGCGCGAGCACCTGCACCACCTGCGTCGGGGTGTGGTCCTCGAAGAGCTCGACGCCGTCGCGGGAGATGGCCCACCGCGACGTGTAGGTCCCCGTCGCGAGGGGAGCCTGCAGGCCGAAGTTGAACGTCACCTGCACCCCGTTGGGAACCCACGCGGGAAGCGGTACGCGCAGCACGCCCCAGGCGCTCCCCTCGTCGGGGAACACCGGCGCGAGGGAGAACCCTTGGGGGCTCCACGCCACGCCGCTGCAGTTCGTGAACGTCACGCTCATCGGAAGGCGCGCCGACGGGCTCGCCGTCGCAGGCAGCGTCGTCTGTGCGCGAAACTGCGCCGACGCGTGGCCGTCCTCGCAGTGGCCGAGGGTCAGGCACACCGCGTCGTGGCAGCCCGTCGACGTCGTCGCGGGGTTGACCGTGGGCGTCGACGCCTCGTCGGCGGCGCACGCCGACAGCGCCGCTCCAAGGAGCGCAGCGAGGCGGCGGGACGAGGCGTTCGCGCGCAAGGGACCTCCTACCACGTGACCGGGACGGGACCGGACTGCGGACCGCTGCTGCCGTTGCCGAGCGCGCCGGATTGGTTCGAGCCCCAGCAGCGCAGGCTGCCGTCGCCGAGCAACGCGCACGATGTTGCCGCGCCCGACGCGACGCTCGCAACGCCCTGCAGCGGGTTCGTCGATGCGGAGCCGGGCGAGGCGATGACCATCACCGGCGGCTGCGGATCCGCGGTGCGACGTCCGTCACCGAGCTGATCCTCGGAGTCGTCGCCCCAGCACCGCGCCGTGCCGTCGTCGAGGACCGTGCACGCGAACGTGCCGCCTGCGCTCACGCCCCGAGGAACCATCGAAGGCGCCGACACGCTCTCGACCTCGCGTCCCGCATCGGCGAGCGACGCGTCGTCGGAGGCATCGCCCATCGCCGCGTCGTCTGCAGCGCCATCGACGACGCCGCCGTCGCGCGTCGCCACGTCGCGCCCGGCGTCACGTCGGGTCGAAGCGTCGACGGTGCCGGCGTCGAGCGCGGCGTCGAGGGAGCCGCCGTCGAAGCCCGTCGTCGCGTCGTCCGAGGGGCCCACGACGAGCGCGTCGTCGCCGCTCGCGTCCGTCGGAATCGCGGCGTCGCGGTGCTCCAGGCCGGGCACCTCGGCGGGGCGCGGAACGCACGACTGAACGCAGTGCGGCGGCACCACGTGGTCCGCGGCGGACCCCGTCTCGCCGTGGTCGTCGCGCCCCCAGCACCACACACGCCCGTCGAGGGCGAGGGCGCACGTGTGGTTCGCGCCGGCCGTCACGCTCGTGATCCCGTTGAGGGGCAGCTCGCCCGCCAGCGTCGCCGAGGGCGTGGGCGAAGGTGCGTCGCTCGCGCGGCCGGTGCCGAGCTGCGCGTAGCGGTTGTCGCCCCAGCACGCAACGAGTCCGTCGGCGGTGCGCGCGCACGTGTGCTTCGCGCCGGCGGTGAGCCCCGCGACGCCGTCGATGGCGGGCACCTGCACCGGGAGCGGCTCGCAGCCGAAGGTCTCGCCGCCGACGGTGCACTGCCGCGTCGTCGACGCTTGGCCGAGCTGTCCGCGGTCGTTCGCGCCCCAGCACGACACGGTGTCGCCGCTGAGCGCGCACGCGTGCCGGGCTCCCGCCGCCAGCGCCGTGACGCCGCTCAGGCCGTGCACCGGTACGGGCGTCGGCGAAGGGAGCGTGAGCCCGTTGCCCAGCTGGCCGGCGCCGTTGCTCCCCCAGCACCGAACGCTTCCGTCGTCGCGGAGCGCGCACGCGAAGGCCGCGCCGGTGACGACGGCCACGGCATGGTCGAGGCCCACCACCTGGAACGGGTACGCGTGGCACGCGACGGCGCGCGTCATGCCGCCGCCGACGTCTTCCTGACAGAGGTCCGTCGTGGGGTATCCGAGCTGGCTCTCGTCGTTGCGACCCCAGCACCACACCGTGCGGTCGTGAAGCAGCGCGCATCCGAAGCGGTCGCCGAGGCTCACCTGGTCGACGCAGTGGCTGCGGGTGTCGGAGCAGCTCGGCGCCGGCGGCTGGGCCTCGACGCAGCCCGCGAGGGCCAGCAGCAGCAGGGCGGCGAGACGCTTCATGGCCGCGGAGTGTGACGCAGCGTGCGCGTCGATCACAACCTCGGACTGTGCCGCGGTCATCGTCGGCGCGACGCGCGGGCCTTGCGCCACTCGACGCCGGCGCGGAGCTTCGCGAGGTCCACGGCCATGCGCGCGGCGTCGCGGAGCGGAGAGATCTTCGACTGCTCGACGTGCTGCCACGCCACGGGGACCTCCTCGACGCGGTAGCGCCCCTGCGCGAGCAGCAGGATCTCGACGTCGAAGGCGAAGCGGTCGACGCGCGCGGCGGCGAAGAGGTCCTGCGCGGCGGCGCGGGTGAAGAGCTTGAAGCCGCACTGGGTGTCGAGGAACGGCAGCCCGCCGATGGCGCGTACGAGGAGGTTGAAGCTCTTGCCCATGGCCTCGCGCATCGGGTGCTGCCGCACGAGGATGTTGCTCCCGGCGAGGGCGCGCGAAGCGATGGCGATGTCGGCGCCGCCGTCGAGGGCGCGGGCGAGGGTGTCGTACTCGTCGAGGGGCGTCGCGAGGTCGGCGTCCATGAAGAGCACCCGCGGGGCCGTCGCTTCGAGCATGCCGCGGCGCACGGCCGCACCCTTGCCGAGGTTCAGCGGCTGGCGCAGCAGGCGGATGCGGCGGTCCTCGGCAGCGTGACGCTCTACCTTCGCGCAGGTGTCGTCGCGGCTGCCGTCGTCGACGACGAGCACCTCGACGCGCGTCGGACCCATGCCCCGCGAGTCGAGCCAACGGCGCGTGGCATCGAGCGTCCCCTCGATGCGGGCCGACTCGTTGTACGCGGGAATGACGATGGAGAGCGCCGAGACGGGCATCGGAAAGGGGCGCCATGCTGCACGAACGCCGCGAGCCCGGCAAGGCGAGCGCGTTGCGCGAATCCGCCACGAGAGGGTATGAGGGCGCGAGCGAGACGGGAGAGCGATGGACGCGGCGGCGTACGAGATGATGGCGCAGACCGAGGAGCGCCATTGGTGGTGGTCCGGACGGCGCGCGATCCTGGGCGACGAGCTCGCGCGGCTTCGGCGTGAGGGCGCGCTGCCCCCGGGCGTGCTCTACGACCTCGGCTGCGGCGTGGGATCGAACCTCCCGGTGCTCGCGCGTTTCGGCGAGGCGGTGGGCTTCGACGGTTCCCCGCTCGCCGTCGACGCGGCGCACCGCCTGGGTCGCTCGGGTGTGCGCCTCGCCGACCTTTCCACGGGTGCGGCGGCGCTCCCCGATGTGCCGTCGGGGTCCGGCGCGCTCGTGCTCTTCGCCGACGTGCTCGAACACCTCCAGGACGAAGCGCCCGCGCTCGCCCTCGCGCAGCGGCTCCTCGCCCCCGGTGGCGTCGTCGTCATCACGGTGCCCGCGCTGCCCGCGCTCTGGGGACCGTCCGACGTGTTCAACCACCATCACCGCCGGTACACGAAGCGCACCCTCGCCGACGCCGTGGGCGCGACCTTCGACCTCGTGCGGCTCAGCTACTTCAACTCGTTGCTCCTCGCGCCCATCGCCGCCGCGCGCCAGCTCTCGAAGGCGCTGGGACGGCCCGGGCGCGAGGAGATCGGGCTTCCGCCGGCGCCGGTGAACGCCGCCCTCGAGGCGATCTTCTCGGCCGAGCGTCACCTCCTCGCGCACACGTCGCTGCCCCTGGGCGTCTCGCTGCTCTGCGTCGCGCGTCGCCGTGGCTGACGGACCTCCGTCCGACGGGCGCAGCGGGCGCTTCGAGGCGGTCCTCGCGGCCCTCGGATGCCTCGTCATCGTCGCGGCCTTCGCCCGGCTCACGGCCTGGTACTGCGTGTCGCTCCCCGGGCGTCCGATGGCGTGCGAGCTCGCGCTGTTCCGTCACGGGAGCACCGACGACTGGCGCTACTTCGCCGGCGTCTGGGAGGCCGCGCGCGTGGCGCTGCGTGACTTCCACCAGTTCCCGTCGTGGAACCCGTACCACTGCGGCGGCATCGTCCTCTTCCAAGACCCGCAGGCACCGTTTCCGGGGCCGTTGTTCTTGCTGACGTTCTGGTGGCTGCCGGCGGCGACGGCGATGAAGGTCTGGCTGTGGCTGCACCTCTGGGCGGGGGGTCTCGGCGCGTGCGCGGTGGGGCGCAGCCTGGGCGGACGCGTCGTCGACCAGCTCTTCGCGGCGACGCTCGTCATCGCCTGCGGGTTCTGCGCGGAGCACTTCGGCGGCGGGCACCTGTCGTTCACGCCGTTCCTGCTCTTTCCGTGGCTGCTGCTCGCGCTGCGGCGAAGCGTCGGCGACGTGCGGTGGAGCGTGGTGCTCGCGGGCCTGCTCGCGCTGTGCGTCTACGAGGGCGCGACGTACCCGCTGCCGCTGATGTTCTTCGGCCTCGCCGTCGAGGCGGTGCTGCGCACGCTGTCACCCACCGATCGCCGCGGGCTCCTGCCGTCGCTGGCCGTGACGGGGCTGCTGTTCCCGCTGCTCGCGGCGTTCCGGTTGCTGCCGGTGATGGCGTACCTCGCCGAGCACCCGCGGCTCGTGCCCCTCGACGACAGCATGACCGTCGCCGAGATCGTGCAGACCTGGACCGTCCGCGAGCACGAGCGAGGGTTTCCGGGTCACGTGTTCGTGTGGCCAGAGTACGGCGACTACATCGGCTGGGTGCCTGTGGCGCTCGTGGCCGTCGCGCTCGTGACGGCCCTCGCGCAGCACGACGCTCGGCGCCGCGAGCGGCTCACGGCGGTCGCGCTCTTCGCCGCCCTCGCATGGTGCACCCTCGGCAACATCCCGGGCTTCTCGCTCTTCGGGCTGCTGCATGAGCTGCCGCTCTACAAGTCGCTCCGCGTGCCTTCGCGGTTCCTGCACCCGCTCACCGTGGCCGGGGCGCTGCTCGTGGTGCAGCTCGCCGTCGATGCGAGGCGCGCGCTCTCGGCGCTGACTCCGCGCCGCGGGATCATGGCGGCGTTCACGGCGACGCAGGTGGTGCTCCTGATTGCAGTGGCCGCCGACGTCACCGCGACGAACGGCGTGCGGCTGCAGCAGGGCCTCGATCCCGAGCTCCCGCGGCGCCCCGCGTCGGCGGCGTTCCACCAGGCCCCGGGCGAGGACTACTGGCGCTGGTCGACCTACGCCGTGCGCGGCCAGGGAACGCCCGCGTGCTACGTGCCCCTCGAGTGGGGACCGGCGCCGGGGCTTCGCGTCGGACCGGGTCCGCAGCAGCTTCTGGAGCCCCCCGAGGCCGGGACCGTGCGGGCCCTGGGGTGGTCACCGAACGCCCTGCGCTTCGAGGTCGCCCTCGACCGCCCGGCGCGCCTCGTCGTGAACCAGAACCACGAGTCGAGCTGGCGCACGTCGGCCGGCGTCGTCGACCGCGCGCGACCGCTGCTGACCGTGTCGCTCCCCGCGGGGCGCCGCGTGGTGACGCTGCGGCACGTCCCGCGGGGCATCGAGACGGGCGCGGTGTTGACGGCGCTCGGGCTCGCGCTCTCGGCGTGGGTGCTGCGTCGCGGAACGCCCGCGCGCGTCGAGGCGCTGCGCCAGCGTGCGCACGCTTGGCTCGCGAACGCGGGGTGATTCAGCATGGATTTCGCTCCGGGTCCTTGGTGCCGGCGGGCTGAAGCCCGCAGCACCGTGGGTGAAGCCCGTGCCACGGGCTGTCCACAGGTCTCACCCGGTGGATGCGATGGCGCTGCAGCCCGCCCTGCGGGCTTCACCCTGCCTGCCACGTGCTTCAGCGCGTGGCGAAGGCGATCGCGAGCGAAATCGAAGTTCAGGCGTCGAGCAGGCGCTCGGTGAAGAGCCGCGCGATCGCCATGATCGTGTGCTGCGGGTTCACGCCGAGGGTGCTCGGGATCACCGACGCATCGGCGATCACCAGCCCGTCGTAGCCGTGCACGCGCCCCTGGTCGTCGCAGACACCGCGCGACGGATCGCCGTGCATGCACGTGCCGCCGAAGAGGTGCGACGTCACGAGGATGTACGCGCGCGGGTCGAGGGGACCGTTCTCGAGCAACCCGATCTCGTCGGGGCCGAGGGAATACGGCAGACCGTAAACACCGGGCACGACCTTGCGCGCGCCCGCGGCGAAGTGCGTCTGCGCGAGCACGACCAACCCCTTGCGGAGGCGCTCCATGTCGGGCCGTCCGAAGCCGTAGCTGACGTTCACCTCGCCGAAGAGCCCGCGGCGGATGCGTCCGACGGCCTCGGCGCGCACCGCCACGCACCACATCGCCATGCGGCGGTACTCCTCGAGCCGCTCGAGGAGCAGCGCGCCGGAGCCTGCGAGCCGCGAGGCCACCATCTCCGGCGGGATCGCGAGGGTCTCGAGCTTCATGCCGACGTCGGTGCGCCAGTGCGTCGAGGCCCAGCCCTGCGTGGCCCCGCGGTTCATGTCGACGGCGTCGTCGTAGACGCCGAAGACCCCGGTTCCCGGATGCGCGCGAAAGCCGTGACCGAGCAGCGGGTGCCGCACACCGCTCGCCATGAGCAGCGGGGCCGTGCGTGTGACGCTCGCGGCGAGCAGCACGCCCTTCTTTGCGCGCACGGTGAAGCGCGCCCCGAGGCGGCGCGTGACGGGCTCGCGGAACCTTCCGGTGACGCCGACGGCCCGGCGGCCCTCGACGATGACGCGCTCCACCGGCGCGCACGAGAGCACCGCCCCGCCGCGCTGCTGCACCTCGGGAACGAACTGGAGGTTCAGGCTCTGCTTGCGCAGCGACGAGCAGCCCTGCAGGCACTGCCCCTCGCCGGTGCAGCCTTTCGCGTACCGCGTGATGGGGTGGTTGTCGTACCCGATGGCGTTGGCGCCCTTGGCGGCGCGGAGGTTCGAGAGCCCCGCGGCCTCGTGCGGAACCACGGTCGCGCAGAGCTCGGCTTCGAGGGCGTCCTGGTGGCGCCAGATGGCATCGCGAAAGGCCTCGCCGCCGACGCCGAGGTCGCGCTCCCAGTCGACCATGACGTCGGCCGGCGTGCGCACGCAGATGGCGGAGTTGATGACCGTGGTGCCGCCCACGCAGGACGCCTGCACGATGGGCCAGAGGGCGCGTCCGCGGGTGATGCCGACGCCCCAGTCGTCGAAGAGGTCGCGCATGGCGCCGTACGTCGACGAGGGGTAGTCCGCCGGGTCGCGCCAAGGACCGGCTTCGACGAGCGCCACCGTCGCGCCGCCGCGGGCGAGAAAGCTCGCGGCCGTAGCGCCGCCGGCGCCGGAGCCGACGACCACGTAGTCGACGTCGAGCTCGAGGTTGCGATCGCTGAACGAGTGGTGCGTCACGCGAGCCTCCGGGTGCCCGGGTCCGCCGGGTACGGGGCGAGGGCGAAGCGCTCGCGCACGCGCGGGTCCGAGCCCCAGCGGAGCCCCGCGACCATCTTCAACAGGAACACCGGCTGTCGCACGAGGTACACCGGGTGCGACACCAGCCGCTCGGCGTGCAGCGCCTGCAGCCTCTCGGAGAGCGCGAACGCAGGCAGCGGCACGAGCACCGTGAGCAGCGGCGTGAGGTGGTAGAGCAGCGTGCCGAGCACGAAGCCGATCCACATCACCGTCGCGCACTCTCGCTTGTAGTCGAGCAGGTACGCGTCGAGGTCCATGTCCTCGATGCCGGGGAACGCGTCGGTGCGCGGGTAGAGCGTCACCATGGCGGAGCGGGCGAGCCAGAGGATCACGCCGCGAGCCTACCGGAACCCGCGGACGCGAGGGCCGCGCATCGACGTCACCGCGTCGTCACGCGCGAAGGACCCGCTCCCACACGGCGCACGTGCGCGAGACCATCGCCGCGAGCGAAAATTCCGCGCGTGCGCGTCGCGATGCGGACTCCCCGAGGCGTCGGCGAGCCTCGGACGGGAGCGCGAGGAAGCGCGCGAGGCCGGCCGCGACCTCGTCCGGGTCGGTCCCGGAGAACCGCACGCCGTCGACGCCGTCGCGCACGTTGCCGTCGCGGTCCGCGGGCGGCGAGACGAGCACCGGGGTGCCGCACGCCATGGACTCCAGCACCACCGACGACATCCCCTCGAAGAGCGAGGCCTGCACGACTCCATCGGCCGCCGCGAGCCAGTCCTCGGGAACGTCCGTCGGTCCCGCGAAGCGCACCGTCGCCTCGAGCCCTTCGGCGGTCACCGCAGCGCGGATCGTCTCGTCGTCGGCGCGCGACGCCGGTCGACCGACGAAGTGCACATGCAGGTCGCCGAGACGCCCATCGCGGCGCAACCGTCCGAGCGCTCGGAGCACGGCGACGTGGTTCTTCTCCGGGGACATGCGCGCGAGCACCACGAGCGCCGTTCCTCCCAGGCCCAGGCGCCGCCTCGTCGCGTCGCGCTCGGCGTCACCGAGGGGGTGAAAGCGCGCCTCGTCGACGCCGTTGGGCACCACGTCGATGGCCGCTGCATCGAGCCGCGCGCGCGAAGCGAGCACGTCGCGGGTGCCCACGGAGTTCACGAGAAGCGCGTCGGTGAGCCCGCGGGTGAAGCGCTCGAAGCGAAGGTCCCGGGGTGTGGGCACGCCCGCGCGGACGGCGCTGACCATGCGCCCGATGCCCGTCGCGCGCACCGCGAGGCGGCCGTAGAGGTTCAGCAGCCCGCCGAAGGTGTGCAGCACCGCCGGGCGCTCGCGACGGAGGGCGGCGGCGATGCGCAGGCCCGTGAGCGGCGTCGATCCCGAGGCGGAGCGCAGGTCGATGTACGGCCCGGCGCCCAGGTCGACGCCGTACTCGTCCGTGGGATCGCAGAGGGCCACGCGCGGGCGCCATCGGTCACGGTCGAGGCCCCGCACGAGCTCTACGAATTGGCGCTCGGCGCCGCCGCGGCGCAGCGCCGAGATCGCGAGCAGCACAGTCCGCGGCGCGGTCACGACGCGCGGCGGAAAAGGAACTCGTTGCACCCGAAGCCGCTGTCGCGCCGGCTGCGCACGAGCGAGAAATCCCCTCCGTCGCGCATCAGCGCCACGACCTCGTCGTGCGTCGCATACTCGTACGGGTAACCGCCGAGCCAGTCGATGGCGTCGTAGTAGACGCTCATGCCGCGCTCGCGACGAAAGGGGTGCTTGAGCCCCGCCGCCCGTGCGGCCGCGTTGTACGCGAAGAAGGAGCCGTGCATGACGAAGCGGCCGAGGGGCCCGCGGCCGTTGTACGCGCGCTTGAGGGAGTGCCACATCGGCGAGGTCCAGACGCGGTTGTAGATCGCCGTGTGGAAGAGGCCCCCGGGGGCGATGCGGGTGCACGTGTTCGCGAAGGCGCGGCGCATGTCGCCGGTGTGGTGGAGGACGCCCCAGCTCTGCACGAAGGTCGCGACGGGCAGCGTCGCCACGAAGGACTCCTCGAGCACCGAGCCGTGCAGCACGGTCCACCGCGAGGCGTCGATGCCCTCGCGAGCGCGCAGCGCCTCGGCGCACTCGACGCTCTCGCGGCTCACGTCGACGCTGACCACCCGCGCCGCGCCGAGGCGCACCGCCGCGAGCGAGCCAAGGCCGGTGCCGCAGCCGATGTCGAGGAACGTCTGACCCTCGAGCGAGGTGACCCCGGTGAACTCCGAGAAGTCCCGCTCGGACCGCGCGGAGACCCCGGCGACGTCGGCGCGGGCCAGGAAATTCCTCCAATTCGCACCGAAGTTGAACATGGCGGCCCGTCTCCAAACACGCCGCCGGGCGTGCCGTCAATCGCGTCGGCGCGTCGCGGCCCGCCGAAAACTTCGGCCGGTGCGATCGCCGGCGTAGAGCGGTCCCATGAACATCGATCGCCGCCACTCCCGCAGCTCCTTCCGGTGCGAAGCCCTCGACCTCGCCCTCCGGGCCGCCGCGCAGCGCGCGAACGCCCCGGGCGCGGTCATCGCCGACGCCGACGGCTTCGTCGTCGCCACCGCCGGCGCGACGATGGACCCCGACGTCCTCGCCGCCATGAGCGCCGTCGCCATCGACGGCCGCCCCTACGCCACCCGGCGCCTCCAGGGCGCGCTCCCTTCGCCGCTGCGCGTGGCGTCGCTGCGCGTGCAAGATGCGACGCTCTTTTGCGCGTGGCTCGGCGACCACGTGCTCGATACCGTCGCCCTCGAAGCGACGTTGGACCGAATCGTAGCGTCGTCCGCGAACTGACCGTCGGGCGCGGCGAGGTGCAGTCGCTGCGCGTTCGGCCGCAAAATTTTGCGCGCACCCCGGTTCGGGGCCACAGCCCAGGAAGTTCGCGTGGTTGGATCCTCGGCTGGAGCGAAGGTTGCACCCTGCTCCGGCGGGTATGAACGCACCGGACGACGGCGCGAAGACTAGGGATGACGGTTCGTCGTGCGGCGATGCCGCGGTGCGCCGGGTGCTCGACGCGCTCGACGCCGGCGTGCTGACCGTCGCTGCCGACGGGCGCGTGGTGGAGGCCAACGCCTTCGCCTCCGAGGCGCTGCGGCGTCCGCGCGAGGCCATCGTGGGCCGCTCGCTGGCGGAGGTCCTGGCGCCCTTGTCCGAAGTGCTGCGCCGCGCCACGGCCGGCGGGGGAGCGCGCTCCGAATTCGAGGTGCTGCGCGGAGACGACACCGAGGCCACGCTCGGATGCACCGTGCGCACGCTGCGGGGCGACGGCGACGCGACGGCCGTGGTGCTCTTCGAGGACGTCTCGGCGTTGCGGGAGCTCCGGCGCCAACGAGACCTGTTGCTGCAGCTCGCGGTGGTCGGCGAGGTGCTCCCGGCGATGCTCCACGAGCTTCGCAGCCCCATCGCCGCGGTGACCTCGATGCTCGAGGTGATGGTCGAGGAGCACGAGGGCGTGCCTATTTCGGACTTAGGACATTCGAGAAGTCTAAAGGTGTTCAGAATGATGATGTTAAAATTGTGAAAAAAGGTCTATGATGGATATAGAAGCTAAAGTGCTGGATCACGAGAGAGAAATAGTCTCTCTCGTTCGAATCCAACAAAATACGATTGACATTCTCTGTGAATTAAAAGACATACAAAAAGATGGTCAAAAAACATCTAAAGAAATGAACGAGAGATTCATTACAGAGTTGCACGAAATGAGAATAGCATTCGAAAAGAATGAGATGCGCGACCAGATAAATTCGAACAGATTAGGCGAGATTGAAGCGTGCCACAAGCAAAAAGGATGTCAGCCGCAGATTGATTTAGAGAAGCGTGTTAAAGAGCTAGAAGGGAAAATAAACACCGTTAATCATTGGAAAAATAGGGCGATTCTATGGACTATGAACATAGTGTTCAGCATGGTTTTCGTTTGGA
>CAIMWA010000383.1 GCA_903845045.1 uncultured delta proteobacterium
CACTACCGGAATGTCGCGCGCGTGGGCCTCGCGCACCACCGGGATCAGCGAGTTCTCCAGGCGGGGAATGTTCCCGGCCCCGTAGCCCTCGAGGACGATGCCGCGCACGTCGGTGCGAAGCGCGCCGGAGAGCAGCTTCGGGTCGAGGCCGGGGAACACGCGCACGGCCAGCACGCGAGGCTCGATGCGCGCGTCGAAGGGCTCGGCGGCGCGGGCCGGCAGCACGTGCATGCCTCGTTGCACGGTGACGCCGAGCTCGACGAGCGGCGCGCACGACGGCGAGCCGAAGGCGTCGAGGGCCCAGGCGTCCATCTTCACGGTGCGGCAGCCGCGGAGCAGGCGCGCGGAGAAGGCGACGCCGACCTCCGGCACGTCTAGCGTGGCGAGCTGGCAGGCGTCGACGAGGTTCGAGCGGGCGTCGGTGCGCACCTCGGCCAACGGACGCTGCGCCCCCGGTGAGCACCACCGGGCGATCGAGCCCGCGCAGCAGGAACGCGAGCGCGCTCGCCGTGTACGCCATGGTGTCGGTGCCGTGCACGACCACGACGCCGTCGAAGCGCGGCGTCTCGAGGAGCGCCGAGTGCACCGCACCGGCGAGGTCGACCCAGTGGTGCGGCTGCAGGTCGGCGGAGTCGTGGTTGAAGAGGATCCGCGTCTCGATGTCGGCGATGCGGTCGAGCACCGGGAGCTCGGTGCGCAGGTCGCTGGTGTAGACCTCGGGACGCAGCGGCGACGGGTCGCCCCCGCGCATCATCAGCGTTCCGCCGGTGTGGAGCATGAGCACGCGCACGCCGCGACGCTATCACGCGGGGCCGCTGGCGCCGCGCGCGCTCCCGGTGCACAACGGCCCCCCATGGAACGCCTCACGCGCACGGAGATCCAGCGGCTGGCGGAGAAGACGCCGGAGATCCTGAAGCTCTACGAGATGCTGCTCGCGGCGATCTTCGACGGCCTCGGCGGGCACTGGTCCGAGTGCAAGCTGCGCGTCGGGGCGGCCATGAGCGCCGTCGAGCTCGCGTCGCACTCGCGCCTCGAGAAGCGCCGCGCGCTGTGGCACGCCGCGATGGTGCTCATGGTGCTCCGGGGCACCGACGCCGACGACGACACCGCGCGGCTCCTCGACCAGATGGCGGCCATCGCCCACACGCTCTCGCTCACGGTCATCGCCTGCGACAGCGAGGTGGCGACGCCCGAGGCCATCACCATGGCGCGCACGTTCATCGACGGCCTCGGCGAAGGCCCGCTCGTGTGGGAGCGGCTCGTGCGGGCCCATCGCGAGGTCGGCTGACCGCGCTCCGAGGAGTTTCTGCAACGGCGCGCTCGCCGCTTGAAGCGCGCGCGGCTCCGCGAGATTCACGAGGGGTGTCCAACGTCCCTACGCCCACCCTCGCCCGCCGCGCCGCCGGAGAGTTCCTCGGCACCGCGCTGCTCCTCGCCACCGTCGTCGGCTCCGGCATCATGGCCGAACAGCTCTCCGGCGGGAACGTCGCCCTCGCCCTCCTCGCGAACACCGTCGCAACGGGAGCTGGACTCGTCGCGTTGATCCTCACCTTCGGCGCGCTTTCCGGCGCGCAGTTCAACCCGGCGGTCACGCTGTGGGCCGCGGCGCAGCGGGCGTTTCCGTGGCGCGACGTACCGGCCTACGTCGTCGCCCAGACCGCCGGCGCCTTCGCGGGGGTCTTCGCTGCGCACGCGATGTTCGGGCTTCCGGTGCTCCAGGTCTCGCACCACGTGCGCAGCGGTCCGGCGCAGTGGTTCAGCGAGGCCGTCGCGACCTTCGGCCTCCTCGCGGTGATCGCGGGATGCGGACGCGCGCGCCCCACCGCCGTGCCCTTCGCCGTCGGCGCGTACATCACGGCGGCGTACTGGTTCACGGCGTCGACGTCCTTCGCGAACCCGGCGGTGACCCTCGCGCGGACCGCGACGAGCACCTTCGCGGGCATACGCCCCGTCGACGCGCCGGGCTTCATCGTCGCGCAGCTCGCGGCGGCGGCGCTTGCATCGGTCGCGTTGCGTTGGCTGTTCACCGAGGAGTCGTCGTCATGAAGGGTGTGTTGTTCCTGTGCGTCGCGAATTCGGCGCGGAGCCAGATGGCCGAGGGCCTCGCCCGCTCGGTCCTTCCCGCCGACGTGGCCGTGTTCAGCGCGGGGTCGAACCCGGGCAAGCTCAATCCCTTCGCGGTGCAGGCCCTCGCCGAGGTCGGCATCGACATCGCCGCGCACTGGTCCAAGGCCATCGCCGACGTGCCGTCGGAGGCCATCGACACCGTGGTCACGCTCTGCGCCGAGCAGGTGTGTCCGATCTATCCCGGGCACGTCGCGCGGCTGCACTGGCCGCTGCCGGATCCGGCGTCCGCCGAGGGCGGCGATACGGCGAAGCTGGCGGCGTTCCGTGCGGTGCGCGACGACCTGCGGGGGCGCATCGCGGAGCTCGGACGGCGTCACCGAGAGGGGTGAGCCGGGGCAGGAGGCGACGAGTGCGTTGAGCCCTCGCCGCCCCCTCGCTCACGTCACCGGCACCGCCGGCTTCACCACGCGCCGCGCGAGGTAGCTCGCCCAGTCCAGCGGCTTGAGGTCCTCGACGCGGTACTTGTGCATCGCCTCGACGGCGGCGCGCGCGAGCTGAAGGTTCGTCAGCAGCGGCACGTTGAGGTCCACCGCGCGGCGGCGGATGCGGTAGCCGTCGGGGCGCCCCTGGTTGTCGTAGCTGCGCGGGATGTTGATCACGAGGTCGATGTCGCCGCTGTTCAGCAGCGCCACGGCGCTCGGCTGCTTCTCGTCGCTGTCCTTGAACGCGACCTCGCACGCGACACCCAGCTCGCGGAGGATGTCCGCGGTGCCCGGCGTCGCCCAGAGCTTGAGCCCGAGCTCCGCGAGCATGTGGGCCTCGCGCGTGAACCGATACTTGTCCGCCACCGGTCCGAGCGAGAGCAGCACGCCCTTCTTCGGCACGCGGAACCCCGTCGCGAGGAGCGCCTTCAACAGCGCCTCGGAGAGGTCGTCGCCGAGGCAGCCGACCTCGCCCGTCGACGCCATCTCGACGCCCAGCGTGGGGTCGGCGCCGGCGAGCCGGGAGAACGAGAACTGCGCGGCCTTCACGGCCACGTAGTCGAGGTCGAGGGCCTCGACGGAGGTCGGCGTGGCGACGCCGAGCATGCGCCGTGCGGCCTCGCGGATGAAGTTCGTGCCCGTCACCTTCGACACGAAGGGGAACGACCGCGACGCGCGAAGGTTGCACTCGATGACCTTCACGACGTTGTCCACCGCGAGGAACTGCATGTTGAACGGACCGGTGATCTGCAGCGCCCGCGCGACGTCGCGTGCGATGCGCTTGATGCGGCGGATGGTCTCCACGTAGAGCTTCTGCGGGGGCAGCACGAGCGTCGCGTCGCCGCTGTGCACGCCGGCGTTCTCCACGTGCTCGCTGATCGCCGTGAGGATCACCTCGCCGCGGTCCGCCACGGCGTCGATCTCGATCTCCTTGGCGTTGGTCTCGAAGCGCGTGATGACCACCGGGTGCTCCGGCGACACGTCGGCCGCGCGGTGCAGGTAGTTCTGCAGGTGGTGCCGCTCGTGCGCGACGGTCATCGCCGCCCCCGACAGCACGTACGAGGGCCGCACCAGCAGCGGGAACCCGCCGAGCGCCTCGGACACGCGATCGAGGTTCGCGTCGCTGACGTCAGTGGTCGTCGTCCAGTTCGGCTGGTCGATGCCGAGGCCGTCGAGCAGGTCGCCGAACTTCTTGCGGTCCTCGGCGCGGTCGATGGACTCGGGGTTCGTGCCGAGCACGCGCACGCCCGCGCGATGAAGCTTCAGCGCGAGGTTGTTCGGCACCTGGCCGCCCATGCTCACGATGACGCCGTACGGCTGCTCGCGCTCGTACAGGTCGAGCACCGTCTCGAGGCTGATCTCGTCGAAGACCAGCTTGTCGCAGACGTCGTAGTCGGTGCTGACGGTCTCCGGGTTGTAGTTGAGGAGGATCGTCTCGTAGCCGAGCTCCTGCGCCGCGCGCACGGTGTTGACGCAGCACCAGTCGAACTCGACGCTCGACCCGATGCGGTACGCGCCGGAGCCCAGCACGAGCACCTTCTTGCGCCACGACGGCGCGACGTCGTCGGCGCTCGAGTGGTACGTGAAGTAGAGGTAGTTCGTCTCCGCGGGGTACTCGGCGGCGAGCGTGTCGATCTGGCAGAGCTGCGGACGCACGCCATGCCGCTGGCGCTCGCTGCGAACGTCGGCCTCGGCGACGCCGCGGAGGCGTCCGATGGCGCGGTCCGAGAAGCCCTGCTGCTTGGCCTCGCGCAGAAGCTCCGGAGACAGCGCGCTCGACGTGTCGCGCAGCGATCGCCGCGTGCCCATCACCGAGTCGATCTCGTTCAGGAACCACGGGTCGATGCCCGAGAGCGTGGCGATCTCGTGGACCGTCATGCCGTTCGCGAGGGCCCGCGCGACGGCGAGGATGCGCCGCGGCGACGGGTTGCGGAGCTCGTTGCGCAGGTCGTCGCCGGTGAACGCCTCGGGGTCGAGTCCGTCGACGCCGATCTCGATCATGCGCAGCGCCTTCTGCAGCACCTCGGGGAAGGTGCGACCGATGGCCATGACCTCGCCGACGCTCTTCATCTCGCTGCCGATGCGCGTGTCGACCTCGCGGAATTTCTGCAGGTCCCAGCGGGGGAACTTGCAGACGATGTAGTCGAGGGCGGGCTCGAAGAACGCGCTGGTGCGCCGCGTGATGGCGTTCGGAAGGTCGGGCAGCGTGTAGCCGAGGGCGATCTTCGCCGCGACATACGCGAGCGGGTAACCCGTGGCCTTCGACGCGAGGGCGCTCGACCGCGAGAGCCGCGCGTTCACCTCGATCACGCGGTAGTCGTTGCTCTTCGGATCGAGCGCGTACTGGATGTTGCACTCGCCGACGACACCGAGATGCCGGATGGTCCGGATCGCGATGGTGCGGAGCATCTGGTACTCCTCGTCGTTGAGGGTCTGCGAGGGAGCGACCACGATGGACTCGCCGGTGTGGATGCCGAGCGGGTCGACGTTCTCCATGTTGCAGACGGTGATGCAGTTGTCGCGCGCGTCGCGCACGACCTCGTACTCGATCTCCTTCCAGCCGCGCAGCGACTCCTCGACGAGCACCTGCGCGGTGCCTCCGCCGAAGGCGCGCAGCATGGCGGCCTCGAGCTGCTCGTTCGTCTCGCAGATCGCCGAGCCCTTGCCGCCGAGCGAGTACGCCCCGCGAAGGATCACCGGGAGACCCAGCATGCGCACCGCGGCGCGCACCTCGTCGGGGCTCTCGCACGCCGCCGAGCGGGCGGTCTTCACGCCGATCTCGTCGAGGCGGCGCTTGAAGCGCAGACGATCCTCGGTGTCGCGCACGGTCTCGACGGGGGTGCCGAGCACGCGCACGCCGTACTTCGCGAGCACGCCGCTGGTGTCGAGCGCGACGCCGCAGTTGAGCGCCGTCTGCCCGCCGAAGGACAGCGTGATGGCGTCGACCTCCTCGCGGACGATCACCTGCTCCACGAAGTGCGGGTCGACCGGGAGGAAATAGACCTTGTCGGCCATCTCCTCGCTGGTCTGGATCGTCGCGATGTTCGGGTTCACGAGGACGGTCTGGATGCCCTCCTCGCGAATGGCCTTGATGGCCTGCGAGCCCGAGTAGTCGAACTCGCCGGCCTCGCCGATCTTGAGCGCCCCGGAGCCGAGGATGAGGACCCGGCGCGGCTTCTTCGGAAGGTACTGACCAAACATCTCAACGCCCTCGCTTCATCGAACCGCACAGCCGCAGGAAGTCGTCGAAGAGGAACGCGGTGTCCTCGGGCCCCGGCGTCGCCTCGGGGTGGAACTGCACGCTGGAGATGGGCCTGCCCCGCGCGCGCACGCCCTCGTTGGTGCCGTCGTTCACGTTCACGAACCAGGGCTCCCAGTCGTCGGGCAGCGAGTCCTCGCGCACCGCGTAGCCGTGGTTCTGCGAGGTCACGTAGCAGCGGCGCGTGAGCAGGTCCTGCACCGGCTGGTTCTGCGAACGGTGGCCGTAGCGGAGCTTGTACGTGTCGCCGCCGGCGGCCCGCGCGAGGATCTGGTTGCCGAGGCACACGCCGAAGATCGGCACGTGCTTGTCGAAGAGCGCGCGCACCTGCGCGGTGAGCCCGCCCACGTCCTTCGGGTCGCCGGGACCGTTCGACAGCAGCACGCCGTCGACGGTCGGAAGGTGCGCGTTGAGGTCGGCGTGCGAGGGCACGCGGATCACCGTCGCGCCGCGCTTCAAGAGCGCCCGCGCGATGTTGTCCTTGCACCCGGTGTCGACGAGGAGCACCCGCACCGGGCCGCCCTCGTAGACCACCGCCTCGGGGATCGTCACCTGCTCGACCACCGTCGCCATCTCGATGGCCGACGCGCGGCGCTGGGCCTCGGCCACGTCGCTCGAGTCGTGGAGCAGCCAACCCTGCATGGTGCCGCGCTCGCGCAGCTTGCGCGTGAGCGTGCGCGTGTCGATGCCCTCGACGCCGGGGACGTTCTCGTCGCGGAGCCAGTCGCCGAGGGTGCCCGTGCAGGCATGGTGCGACGGCCGCTCGCTGTGGCGCACGCACACGAGGCCCTGCACTTGCACCCGGTCGCTCTCGAAGGGCGCCGCGATGGAGCCCTTCGCGCGCCGAGCCGGAACGCCGTAGTTCCCTTGCAGCGGGTACGTCGTGACGAGGATCTGCCCGCGGTAGCTCGGGTCCGTGAGCGTCTCGACGTAACCGCTCATGCCGGTGTTGAAGACGACCTCGCCGGCGACCTCGCGCGGGGCCCCGAAGGAGCGCCCCCGCAGGACCGTTCCATCCTCCAATACGAGCTTCATGAAGTGCATCCTGAACTCCGTCGCCCTCGATGCGACCGCGCGAGGGCGCCGGACCATACCCGAAACTTCGCGCGCTCCAATGGCCTTCGCGCAACATGCCGCCCCGCTCCGCAGCACCCCGCCGCAGCCCGCGATAATCGCGGAAATGCGTCAGTCGCCGTCGCCGCTGCGCACCGTCACCACCGGGCAGTGCGCCGTACGGATGAGCGCGTCGGCGACGCTGCCGAGGAACCAGCGCTGCACCGCCGACAGCGCCCGCGTGGCCACGACGATGAGGTCGGCGTTGGCCTCCTCGGCGTCGTCGACGAGCGCGCGCGCGACGTCGTCGCCGGGAACCACCCGCGTGACGACCTGCGCCCCGACCTCCTCGGCCACGCGCGCCAGGGCCGCACGCCGCTCCGAGAGCGCCGTCTCGTCCGCGCCTGCCTCGGCGACGTAGACGAGGTCCACCTGCGCCTTCAACGGCTCGGCGAGCGCGAGCGCCCAGGCCATGGCGTCGTCCGCGGCCTCGGTGAAGTCGTAGCCGACGATGATGCGCCGGACGATCACGGCGCGCTCCCCGTTCCCAGCGCGTCGAGGCAGAGCTCGACGAGCGCGGGGTGCACCTTCGCGCGACGTGCCACCGCGGCCACCGTGGGCGTGCGGTCGCCGGACGAAAGCTCCGCCGCAGCCCGCGCGATGGGCCGCACCACCGACGCGCGCCGGCGAAGGATCTCCGTCGGGTCGATGCGCTCGGCGACGGCGGATTCGACGGAGAGCAGCCGATGCACCTCGTCCTCGGTCACGTCGAGGCGCTGAGCGGCCATCGCAGCGACCTTCGCCTTGGGAACCCGCCGCGCCGCGAATTCCGTCAGCAGCACCCGCAACGATCGAAGCGCACCGAGGTCGTTGATGGACACGTCCACCGCCGTGCCGACGACGCGCTCGACCCACCGCGACGACGACCGCTGCCACACGCCGACGTAGCGCGGGAGATCCGCGTCGAAGCCGAGCGCGACCCAACGGTCGATGGCCTCGTCCAACGCCAGCGACGACGCGGTGGCGATGACCGCGACGACGGCCTCGTCGGACCCCGCCGAATACCAGGTCGCGTATGCGCCGGCGACCGGAGCCGCGTGCTCCCGAAGGGCGTTTCGCGCCGCCGCGCACACGTCGACGGCGCCGCGGAGCACCCAGCCCTCGGGCGTTGGACCGTCGACGAGCGCCGACAGCCACGAGGCGAAGGCGTCGCCGAGCCATCCCCGCAACGGAGCGGCGCGTCCGGCCGGGGGGGCGCGGTGCACCGCCTGGAGCCGTCCCGGCCAGTCCGAGACCTCGCCGTCCGCCGGCACCACGGACTTGCCGTCGGCCAGCGACGAGGCCACGCGGCGAAAGCGCGAAGGGAGCTCCACGTGGCTGCGAAGCAGCTCGCCGAGCTCCTCGAAGGCCAGCGCCACGGCCAGGCCGAGGTCCCGGGAGCGACGACTGTTTCGCGTGGTCGATCGCCGCACCTGCACGCCGGCACCATAGACCGGAGCACGGCGCCGGCAAACCCCGCCGGGGGATGACCGTCGCCGGGTTCTCGCCCCTGCGCAGCGGCTTGGGGATAGACTGCGCCGGATGTTCCGCCCGAAGAGACGAAATGGCCCTGGTCTGCGCGGTGTCGCGGCCCTCGCCCTCGCCGCGCTGTCGGCGGACTGCAGCGTCATCGTCGGCTGGTCCGACTGCACCCGCGACAGTGACTGCGCGCGCGGTGAGCGCTGCAACGCCGACCGGCACTACTGCGAGGTGCCCGTCGTCGAGCTCTGCAACGGCGTCGACGACAACCACAACGGCGTGAGCGACGCCGACGAGACCTTCGGCTTCTGCGAGCCGGCGCTGCACACGCCCGGCGCGTGTCGTGACGGTGTGCTGCGGTGCATGAACAACAGCCAGCTCGTGTGCGTGCGCCGCACGTCGCCGGGCAGCACCGAGATCTGCGACAACGGCATCGACGACGAGTGCGACGGCACCGTCGACAACGGCGCGCTGTGCGTCTCGAACATTACCGCCACCATGGGTTTGCCCATCGGCAGCGACAACCCGACGGTGGACGGCGAAGGCGACGACGCGCCCCTCCACCGCGTGTGCCTCGACGGTTTCCAGCTCGATAAATACGAGGTGTCCGTCCAGGCGTACGCGAACTACCTGAGCGCGCTCACCGCGGGAGGGGCCACGCTGCGCCTCGCCACGCCGTCGATGCCCATGAACGCGACGGTGACCTACGGCACGTACGTCATCCTCACGGACCACGGCACCGACTACCCGCTCGTGTTCATCGCGAGCCCCGCCGAGGCGACGACGTTCCTGCGGCGCGGCACGCAGTGGGGACCGACGGACCCGACCACCGGCACGCTGCCGATGACGAACGTCACGTGGTTCGGCGCCGATCGATACTGTCGTTGGGCGGGCAAGCACCTCCCGACGGAGGCCGAGTGGTGGCGCGCGGTGAAGGGACCGGACTTCTCGCGCACGTTCCCGTGGGGCACGGACCCGGTCACCTGCGACCGCGCCAACGTCGCCGTCGACAGCACCGGGCGCGTGTGTCCCCACGGGCTCCAGCCGTTCGACGCGCTGCCCATGGGCCGATCCGTCGAGGGCGTCTTCAACCTCTACGGCAACGCGAACGAGTGGATGTGGGACTTCCACGATACCGACCCGATGCACACGCACAACAACTACTACGCGTCGCTCGGTCCCGACGCGTGGTGCGCGATGTACCCGCACGGTCCCCTCGGGCCGACGGCGGGCTCGCCCATCAACAACCCGTCCGGCGGGCTCTACTGCCAGAACTGCCGCATGCTCCACGGTCGCAACTTCAACACCACGGACCTCCGGATCGGCATCCGCCGATGGATGGACGGCGACCGCGGCGAGGCCGTCGGTGGCTTCCGCTGCAGCGCCGGGGGGGCCGATCGATGAGGGCCCCGTTCGGCCTCGTGATCGCGTCGGGACTGCTCTTCGGAGCATCGGGCCTGGCCCAGCCGCGCGAGGGCCGTCGCGACTTCGACGCGCTGCTCCGCTCGGCGGTCCAGCACTACGAGGCCGGCCAGGCGGCGCAGGCCATCGGCGAGCTCGAGCGCGCATACGCCATGCGGCCCCTTCCGCGGCTGCTCTACAACCTCGGCCGCGCCCATGAGCGGGCGGGCGATCTTCGCGCGGCCATCGACTACTACAACCGCTTTCTCCTGACGTCGCCGGACGCGCAGGCCGAGGCCATCGCCCGCGAGGCGCTCGCGTCGGCGCAGCGGCGGCAGGCCGACGAAGACCGCGCCCGCGCCGCGTCTACCGCAGCAGACCAGCAGCGTGCCCTCGAAGCCGAGCGCGTGCGTGCGGCGGCGACGGAACAGCAGCGCGCCGAGGACGATCGGCGACGGCAGATGACGGCTCCGATGCATCGCCGCCTCACCACCCCGGTCATCGCGATGGCTGGCGTCACCGGCGCCGCGCTGGTGGCCGGCGGCATCCTCGGCGGGCTCGCGCTCTCGGCGCATTCCTCCTTCGACGCGAGCCATCAGGGGGCGGACCGCGACGGCGCCTACACCCGCGGAACGGCCTTCGCGCTCGGGGCCGACGTCGGCTTCAGCGTGGCGCTGGTTGCCGCGATCACCGGCGTGGTGCTGTACTTCACGCAGACGCCGGTTCCCGACGAGGCGACCGCCGCCGCACGATGACCCCTCCGACCGGTGACCTCGCACGCTCGCTGTCCTCCGACGCGCCGGTTCCGGCCATCGATGAGGATCGCTTCGAGCTCCTCGAGGAGATCGGCACCGGCGGCATGGGCTCCGTGTACCGCGCGGTGCAGCGCTCCGTCGGGCGCTACGTCGCGGTGAAGATGCTGCTGCCCGAGCACGCCGCGAGCGCGACGGGGCTCTCGCGCTTCGTCCGCGAGGCGAACGTCATCGCGCGGCTGACGCACCCGAACATCGTTCAGCTCATCGACTTCGGTCGCGATCGCCAGGGCAACCTGATGCTCGTGATGGAGCTTCTCGAGGGCGAGCCGCTCCGCACGCTGCTGCGACGCGAGGGGCGCCTCGCTCCCGAGCGGGCGGTGGCCATCGCCGCGCAGGTGCTCCAGGCGCTCAAGGCCGCCCACGCGGCCGGGGTGATCCATCGGGACCTCAAGCCGGAGAACGTCTTCGTGCGCCGTGCCGACGAGGTCGACCACGTGAAGGTGCTCGATTTCGGGGTCGCCAAGCTCACCGAGACCGACGCCGCGGACACGCACCAGACGTCCCAGGGGACCATGGTCGGCACGCTCCGCTACATGGCCCCGGAGCAGGTCGCCGGCGAGCCCGCGGATCCGCGCATCGACGTCTACGCGTGCGGCGTGACGCTGTACGAGATGCTCAGCGGCGCGCTCCCGTACGACGCCCGCGATCGCTACGTGCTGCTGCGGCAGATCATCGCCGAGCCCCCGACGCCGCTCGTCGCGCGCGCCCCCGACGTGCCGCCGCCGCTGGCGGAAGTGGTGATGCGCGCCATCGCCAAGGCCCCGGCCGATCGCTTCGCGTCCGTCGACGAATTCCGTCGTGCCCTCGCCCCGTTCGTCGGCGGCGACGCGGCGCGCTGGTCCGTCAGCGGAGAGTCCGTCGCGCGTTCGGGGGTCGTCCGTTCGGCGGTGGTACCGCTCCCTGCGGCTCCGATGCCCGCAGCGGCGGTTCCGACTCCGGTGGCGCCGAAGCGGTCCGCCGGGCTCGTCGTGCTCGTGGGATCGCTCTTCGTCGGGACGGTCATCGCGGGCGCGCTGGTGTTCCATCCCGTCTCGCCGCCGCCGGTCGCGGCCGCACCCGCACACGCTGTCGCGCCCGTCGCGCCCGTCGCGATGCCGCCGGAGCCCGCGCCGCCGCCGCATCGCCCGTCGCATTTGGTGGTGGTGCAGTCGACGCCGCCAGGGGCCGTGGTCACCGATCCGAGCGGTGCGGTGCTTTGCCCGTCGACACCCTGCGCCGTGCCGGTGCCCGCGGGAAGCTCGCGCTCGGTAGTGCTGACGCTCGGGTCCGCGCGGCTCCCGGTGGTGCTCGAACCCTCGGCGACGTCGGCGTCCGTGGACCTCGGCGCGCTCGTGGCTGCGGTCCCGGCGCCTGCGCCGACCGCCGCGGCGGCGCCCCGAACCCCACCGACCCCGCGCACCCGCCCGAGGCGTCACGACGACGGAACGAGCGACCCGCCGATGTTCCTCCCTCCCTGACGAGGGGCGCGTTCAGCCTTCGGCGAGCGCCCGCAGCGTCATCGGGTTGCGCATGTAGCGCGCCGCCTCTTCGACGGTGATGATGCCGTTGCGGACCGCATCGACGAGGGCGCGGTCCATGGTGATCATGCCCTCGCGCTGCGCCGTCTCCATGCTGCTCAGAAGCTGGTGCGTCTTGCCCTCGCGCACGAGCGAGCGCACCGCCGCGTTGGCGATGAGCACCTCGAACACGCCGACGCGGCCCTTGCCGTCGGCGCGCGGGAGCAAGCGCTGCGACACCACCGCCTGCAGCGCCGCCGAGAGCTGCACCCTCGCCTGCGACTGCTGGTGCGGCGGAAAGACGTCGACGATGCGATCGATGGTCTGCGGCGCGTCGTTGGTGTGCAGCGTCGCGAGCACGAGGTGCCCGGTCTCCGCCGCCGTCAGCGCCGCGCCGATGGTCTCCATGTCCCGCATCTCGCCGATGAGGATCACGTCGGGGTCCTGCCGCAGGATGAACTTCAGGGCCGCCGCGAAGCTGCGCGTGTCGGGTCCCACCTCGCGCTGCTCCACCGTCGCGAGACGGTTGTAGTGCACGAACTCGATGGGGTCCTCGATGGTGATGATGTGGCAGCTCCGCGAGGCGTTGACCTGGTCGATCATCGTCGCGAGGGTCGTGCTCTTGCCCGCCCCGGTCGGCCCGGTCACGAGCACCAGGCCGTGGGGTCGCGACGCCAGCTCGCGCACGATCGGCGGCAGACCGAGCGTGGCCGCGTCGGGGATGGTGTTCGGGATGAGGCGCAGCGCCACCGCCACGGTGCCGCGCTGGAAGTGCGCGTTCACGCGGAAGCGGTGCTTGCCCGTCACCGTGAGCGCGAAATCGAGCTCGCGATCGAGCTCGAAGCTCTCGCGCTGGCCGTGCGAAAGCAGCGAGAACAAGAGGCGCCGCACGTCGCCGGGCGAGAGCGCGTCGATCTCGAGGCGGCGCAGCCGGCCGTGGATGCGGAAGATCGGCGGCGATCCGACGACGAGGTGCACGTCGCTCGCCCCGTAACGGAGCGCCACGTTCAACAGCGTGTGCATGTCGACGGTGCCCATCGCCGGCAGCGCGTCGAACTCGGCGACGAACGCCGTCGAGCCGCGCTCCATGCCCTGCGCCGCCATGCGGAACGCGTCGGGGTCCGTCGCGTACGCGGCGCCCATCTCGTAGGTGACGAGCTTCTTCTCGAAGAGCTGAACGAGCGCGCGGTTGAAGGTCTGCATCCCCTCGCCGGCGGTCAGCATGAGGTCCTCGACCTCGTCCACGCGCTGCTCGCGGATCAGCTTCTTCACCGGCGGCGTGGCGATCATCACCTCCACGGCGGCGACGCGGCCCTCGCCCTCGGCGCGCGGCACGAGGCGCTGCGCGACGATGCCCTGCAAGCAGACCGAGAGGTCCATCGCGACCTGCTCGCGAAGGTGCTCGGGGTAGTAGCCGAGGATGCGCTGCAGCGTCTGGAGCGTGTCGATGGTGTGCACGCTGCTCAGCACGAGGTGCCCGGTGAGCGCGGCGGACAGCGCCACGTTCATGGTCTCGGCGTCGCGCATCTCGCCGATCAGAATGACGTCCGGGCTCTCGCGCACGACGTGGCGCAGCGCCTGGTTGAAGTCCCGGGTGTCGCTGCCGACCTCGCGCTGGGTGACGATGGCGGCGAGGTCCTCGTGCACGCACTCGCTGGGGTCCTCGAGGGTCACGATGTGCCGCGGGTAGCGGGCGTTGATGTGGTGCACCATCGCCGCCAGCGTCGTGCTCTTGCCCGAGCCGGTGCTTCCGGTGACGAGCACCAGCCCGCGGGGCGAGTCGGCCAGGCGGGCGAGGACGTCCGGGAGGCCCAGCGCGTCGAACTCGAGGTGGCCCCCGGGGACGAGGCGGATCACCGCTCCAAGCAGCCCGCGTTGCAGATGAAAGTGCACGCGGAAGCGACCGAGCCCGGGCCGGCTGAGCCCGACGTCGACGTCGCCGCCGCGGTCGAAGACCTCGCGCTGCGCGGGACGCAGCACCGACGCCATGAATTCGCGAAGCGCCTCGGAGCCGAGGTGCTCGGCGCCGCACGTCACCACGGACCCGTTGAGCCGCATCGAGGGAGCGCGTCCCTCGGCGAGGAAGAGGTCCGACGCGCGGTCGTCGACCATGCGCCGGAGCAGGTCGTCGACGACGCCCACGTTCAGCGACCGCGGATCCGGAGCTGTTCGGCGATGGACAGCGGACCGAACTTCTCGCGCAGCTCCTTGAGCGACGCGTGCTCCGGCGCGAGGCGCGCGACGGTGTCGATGGACGCGCGGGCGCTCGCACGCAGGCCGCCCTTCAGGAACACGTTGGCGAGGAGCACGTGCGCCTTCACGTTGTCGGGGTTGTGCTGCAGCGCGCGCTGCGCGAGGTCCGCCGCCTTCTTGTACTCCTTCGTGTACTTCATCAGGATCTCGGCGGCGTTCAGCAGGAGCTGCGGATCGTTGCGGCCCTCGTAGGCGAGCTCCCAGTGCCGCGCGGCCTGCGCAGCCCGCGCATCGGCCATCGCCTCGCGAGCGAGAGTGATGTTGAGGTCCGCCTGCTGTGCGACCATGAGCTTGCGCATCGCCTCGTAGCGAAGGCGCAGCGCCTCGTCGCCCAGCTGCATCTCCATGGCGTTCTTCAACGCCTCCGTCGCGGCCGCGAAGTCGCCCTTCTTCTGCGCCTCGTCCGCCACGGAGAGGAAGTGGCCGACGGCGGAGCCGCGGTCGTTGGCGGCCGTGGTCGACGCGTGCGGGGCCGGCGCCGGCGCCACCGCGGGGATCGCGTTGCGCGACGACGAGCCCGGCTTCGGCATGCCCGGGAAGACGGAACCGAGGCGTCGGGCCATGGCCTCGCGGGCGCGCCGCATCGTCTCGGGATCGACGGGCTGGCCGGTCGGCGCTGGGAGCGGGGCGGGGGGCGGAGCCGGGCGCGACGGCGTCGGGGTGACCACGTGCGGCACCACCGCGGTCCCCAACGGCGTCATGGGCCGCGGCGTCGAGTGCATCGGCGGCGGCAAGGTCGGCGTCGACGGCGGCGTCAGCGACGTGCGCGGACCGGGCGGTGGCAGCGAATCGACCGGGGCCACGCGAGGCTGCGACTGCGCCGTCGGCCCGGGACGCGGGGGCGCCACCGACGGGCGCGACACGATGTCGGCGACCGCCGCGATGGGCGACACCGGGGCCGCCCCGGGACCCAGCGCCGCGATGCGACCATCGTAGGCCGCGCGCTCCTTGGCGTTGCCGAGGGTGTCATACGCCTGCGTAAAGGCGCGGAAGACCTCGTCGATGCGGGTTCGGTACAAGCCGAGCGAGCGCTTGAAGAACACGTCGGGGTGGAACCGCTTCGACAGCGCGAAGTACGCGTCGCGAATGGCCCTCCGCTCGGCGTCTCTCGGAACGCCGAGGAGGTCGTAGAACGTCGCCCCCTTGAGGCGCGAGTGGACCTCGTCGATGTTCCGCCGCTCTTCGTCGGTGAGGTCGTTCGCTTCGCCGCTGGTGCTCATCGTGGGGTCCGCATCCTCTTCGGGCCGACCGATCCTAGCCGAGATCGCCGGTGCGCGCATCGTCGTCGACGCAATGAAAGCCCGTGAATTCCGGGCCGAGGAGCCGCCTCGCCGACGCGCCGGGGCGCCACCCCCGCGACGCACGTTGACGCCGTTGCCCGTCTCTAGCAGACCGCGGCGATGCTCCGCACCGCGATCCTGGGCGCCGGCCACTACGTTCCTTCGAAGGTCGTCACGAACGACGACCTCGCGAAGCTCTTCACCACGAGCGACGAGTGGATCGTGCAGCGCTCGGGCATCCGCGAGCGGCGGTACATCGAGCACGACGGCATCGGCGCGAGCGACCTCGCGGTGCCCGCGGTGCACATGGCCTGCGAGCGCGCCGGAGTCGCCCTCTCGGAGATCGACGCGATCCTCTTCGCGACGCTCTCGCCGGACGCGTTCTTTCCGGGCACGGGCTGCTTTCTCCAGGCGAAGCTGGGGTTGCCGGGCGTGCCGGCGCTGGACATCCGCAACCAGTGCTCCGGCTTCCTCTACGGGCTCAGCGTCGCCGACGCGTGGATCCGCTCCGGCATGTACCGCCGCGTGCTTCTCGTCGGCAGCGAGGTGCACTCCACCGGCCTCGATTTCACGGACGAGGGCCGCGACGTCACCGTGCTCTTCGGCGACGGCGCCGGCGCGGTGGTGCTCGGGCCCACCGAAGAGCAAGGGCGCGGCGTGCTCTCGCTGACCCTCGGCGCCGACGGCCGCGGCGCCAAGGACCTCTGGATCGAGGCCCCCTCGTCCGCGTGCTCGCCGGAGCGCATCACGCACCAGATGCTCGACGAGCGGCGGCAGTACACCCGCATGAACGGCAAGCAGGTGTTCCGCTGGGCCACCGACAAGATGCCCGAGGCGAGCCGGCACGTGCTCCGCGAGGCGGGCATCGGCACCGGCGACGTCGACCTCTTCGTGCCGCACCAGGCCAACCTCCGCATCAACGAGCTCGTCGCGCGCAAGCTCGAGATCCCCATGGACCGCGTCGTCACGACCATCGACCGCTACGGAAACACCACGGCGGCGTCGATCCCGTTGTCTCTCTCCGAGGCCTGGGCGTCGGGGCGCACCGGACCGGGGGCGTGCGTGCTCTTCGCGGCCTTCGGCAGCGGCTACACCTGGGGCGCCGGCGTCGTGCGCCTGTAGCCGATCCGCGCCGCCGGGCTCGGCGTTTCAGCAATATTGCTATGCGGTGTCCCGGCGCCGCGCGCGGGACGGTGACACGGTGCCGGGGCGGTCGCCGGCGGCCTCGCCCACGACGCGGTCGTACCACTCGATGAGGCGCCCGCGTTGCAGCGCCCCCTGGGCTCCGACGGCGAGGCGCAGCCACTCCCTCGGGGGCCTCGGGGACCCAGCGCGGCGCACCGCACGCAGGGCCACGGCGACGGCGAGGTCCGGGCGCAGCGCCTCGACGACGTCCTCGAGAGCGGCGTCGATGCCCAACGAAGACGCGGCCGTCGGCTCCGACGCCCGCGCCGGCGCCAGCGATGGAACGCCGCGCGCCGCAGCCCGCGCGAAGGGTCGCGGGTCCGGCCGGAGCCGGGCGTCGAAGTAGTCCGCGGGGAGCCCGTATGCCTGCACCACCGCGAGCATGACGTCGCCGCCGAGGGAGCGGTGCCCGCCGAGGATCGCCGCCACGGTCCCCTGCTCGCGCCCGATGGACGCCGCGAACTCGCGCTGCGTCACGCGCCCGCCCCGGGCGGCGCCGAGGGCGGCGATGAGCTCCGCGAGGCGCTCGCGACGCCGCTTCGCCGCTTCTTTCGGGACCGCTCTCGGCACGACGCCGCACGAATACCCTGGAACTCCAGTGAAAGCAATCATTGCTTGACGTCTAGCCGTTACATCTGCAATACACGGCACGCCATGGACGGAGACGCGCTGAGGGTTTCGAAGCCGAGGTTCCAGGTTCTCGCGGGGGGAGCGGGGGGAGCGCGGCGGGCGCCGGTGCGTCAGACGCGGCTGCCCGGTCCGATGGCTCCGGACCCGGAAGACTTCGTCGACCCGGAGATGCCGCTGACGGACATCGAGCGCGCCATCGCGCAGCTTCGTCTCGCGGCGCAGTCGGGCACCCGCGCCCAGCGATGCGAAGGCATCGTCGATGCGATGGAGCACCTCGCCCGGGAGATCGCGTCGATGCACGGCGAGGATGCCGCGCGTACGGCCTTGCTCCGCATTTCGGCGCGGCTCCGGCACGCGCGCTGAAGTTGCGCCGGGGCCCGCGGCGACGGTACACCGCGCGCCCTATGGCAACGTCGAAGACACCGAACGCCGCGGCGCCGTCCGCGGCCGAGGCTGTGGCGCCGGCCGTGCTGCGGCGCGCGCACTTCCTCATGCACCTTTCGCGCGCGTGGGACTCGCGCTTCGAGGCGATGGCCCGGGTGGGCCGCATCGGCCGGTGGTACAGCGCCGTGGGCAACGAGTGCACGACCATCGGCACCGCCCTCGCCCTCGGCGCCGGCGACGCGCTCTCCACGGTGCACCGCGACCTGGGCGCCGTGCTGACGACGTACCTCGACGCGACGCGCCTCGCCCCGACGCTCTTCGACGCCGCCGACGCGACCGCGTGGGACGCGCTGCGGCCGGACCCGAGCGCCCTCCTCGACCGCCTCGCGAGCCAGGTCTTCGGGCGTCGCGAGGGCTTCACCCGCGGCGTCGACCGGTCGTTCCACTACGGCCTGCTGCGCCCGGAGTGGGGCATCCGGCACGTCGGCATGATCTCGCACCTCGGCTCCATGATCCCCGTGGCGTCGGGCCTCGCCCTCGCCGCCGTGCAGGACCACACGGACCGCGTCGCGCTGGGCTTCATCGGCGAGGGCGCGACGTCGCAGGGCGATTTTCACGAGGCGCTGAACTTCGCCGGCGTGATGAAGCTCCCGCTGATCCTCGTCGTCGAGAACAACCAGTACGCGTTCAGCACGCCGCTGTCGGAGCAGTACGCGTGCGCTCGCTTGAGCGACCGCGCGGCGGGCTACGGCATCGCCGGCGAGACCGTCGACGGGCTCGATTTCGAGGCGGTGCACGTGGCCATGCGCGCGGCCGTGGCGCGTGCGCGGGCCGGTGACGGAGCAACATTGCTGGAGTGCATGCTGCCGCGCATGCGCGGGCACGCCGAGGGTGACGGGAGCTACGAGCTCATTCCGCCCGCGGAGCGCGAGGGCTACCTCGCGATGGACCCGCTGCCCCGCTTCGAGGCCCGGCTCGCGGCGCTCGGGCTGGCCGATGCGGCGCGGTGCGCGAAGGTGCAGGAGACCGCCAAGGCGATCATCGAGGACGCCGTCGAGCGCGCCATCGTCGGTGCCGATCCGTCGCTCGACGAGGCGCTGCGCCCGGTGTTCGCGCCCGGCGAGGTCGCCGAGGCGTTCGCGCGGATGTCCACGGAGGTGTTCGATGGCTGAGACGACGTATCTGGACGCGATCCGTCGCGCCCTCGGCGAGGAGATGGAGCGCGACGCCGGCGTGTTCCTCATGGGGCAGGACATCGCGGCCTTCGGCGGAGCGTTCCGCGCCTCGAAGGGCCTCTACGAGAAGTTTGGACGGCTGCGCGTGATCAACACGCCGCTCATGGAGTCCGGCGCCATCGGCGCGGCGCTCGGCGCGGCGCTCGCGGGCCACCGTCCGGTGCTCGAGATGCAGTTCGCCGACTTCGTCTCCTGCGGCTTCAACCAGATCGTGAACAACGTCGCGAAGACCTACTACCGCTGGGAGGCGCCGGTGCCGATGGTGATCCGCCTGCCCTTCGGCGGCGGTGCCGGCGCCGGGCCGTTCCACTCGCAGTCCCCCGAGGCCTGGTTCGCACACACGCCGGGTCTCTGCGTGGTGGCTCCGTCGACCCCGCGGGACGCCCTCGGCATGCTGAAGTCGGCGATCCGCGACCCGAACCCGGTGATCTTCCTCGAGCATCGGTTCCTCTACCGCCGCGAGAAGGAAGAGCTTCCCGAGGGCGACGTGCTCACCCCGCTCGGCAAGGCCCGCGTCGTGCGCTCCGGCACCGACGTCACCGTGCTCTCGTGGTCCTGGACGCTCCACGAGTCGCTGGCCGCCGCCGACGAGCTCGCGAAGGACGGCGTCTCCGTCGAGGTCATCGACCTCCGCACGCTCTCGCCGCTCGACGAGGAGACGATCTTCGCCTCGGTGCGCAAGACGTCGAAGGTGCTCGTCGTCCACGAGGCGACGCTCACCGCCGGCTTCGGCGCCGAGCTTGCCGCGCGCGTCGGCGAGCAGTGCGTCGAGTGGCTCGACGGGCCGGTGCGCCGCGTCGCCTACGCAGACCGCCCGTCGCCCTACAACAAGAAGCTCGAGCAGCGCCTGCTGCCGGGCCGCGAGCGCATCACGCGGGCCCTCCGCGCCCTCGCCCGCTATTGACCCGCGCGGCGGGTGCGCGGGATATGCTGCGCACTGCCATGAAGCCCTACGCGCCGATCGCCCTGACCCTCGCCTCGCTGGCCCTCTACGACTGCGGCGGCAACGTCGGCGATCCGACGTGCTCGACGTCCACGTTCAACGTCGACGGCAACACCTTCGTCACCTTCGGCACCACCGCCGACGCCCGCAAGGTCGACGCGTTCCTGCAGGCTACGCTCGATCTCAACGCGGCCACGGTGCAGATCCACGACGGCATCACCGCGACGTGCGCCGCCATCGGCACGGACCTCGGCATCGCGCCGTCGCAGTACGTCGCGCAGTCGGCGGGCGAGCTCCCGGTGGCGTACACGTGCCGCCGCGTGGCCACCGAGGTGCGCGCGATCCTCAACGCCGCGCTCCCGGCGGGCCAGGCCCTCACGCTGACGATCACGCCGCCGGTCTGCCAGGTCGACCTCAACGTCGTCGCGCAGTGCAACGCGCGGTGCACGGGCTCGGCCTCGGCCACCGTTCCGCAGTGCACCGGCACCGTCGTCGTCGACTGCACCGGGAGCTGTTCGGGCTCCTGCGCCGGCACCTGCGACGCGACGTGCACCGGCACCTGCGACGGCACCTGCACGGGGCGCTGCGGCGGAACGTGCACTGGCCAGTGCAGCGGCCAGTGCGACGCCCGTGACAGCACCGGGCGCTGCATCGGGACCTGCATGGGCACCTGCACCGGACGCTGCTCGGCGATGTGCACCGGCGGCTGCACCGGGTCGTGCAGCGCAGGCTGCAGCGGGAGCTGCCGCGGCGAGTGCACGGGAACGTGCTCGGTCCCCGGCACCGTGCACTGCGACGGCACCTTCGCCGCCCAGGCGGACGTGCAGTGCTCCGCTGCGTGCGCTGCGCAGGCGAACGCGCGCGCGACCTGCACCGACCCGCAGGTCACCATCGGCACCGCGGTGACGGTGACCCCGGCGGCCCTCGACCGGCTGAACACCCTGGTCACGTCGCTGCAGCGCAACTACCCCCGGATGCTCCTCAACGCCGATCGCATCCGCCGCGTGGTGCAGCAGAGCGCGCCGACCTTCGTGCAGAGCCTCAACGGCGCCGGGACGGCGGCGAGCCACGTCGGTCTCACCGCCGTGGCGTGCTTCGCGCGCGCCGCCGTCGTCAGCGCCGAGATGGCCAACCGCTTCAGCGTGTCGGCGCAGGTCACCGTCGATTTCAGCGCGACGGTGTCTGCGACGGCGACGCCGTAGGACCACCGGGGCTTTACCCCGCCCGCGCGGTGGCCTACACCCGCCGCGCGATGCACCTCCCGACGTTCTTCGAACCCACCCTCGACCTCGAACGCTTCCGCGGCCTGCTCGACACGTCGGGCAGCTGGGCCCGGGTCCACCTGGTTCAGTCGCTCTCGCCGGAGCAGCTGAAGGTGCTCTTCGAGGCCGTCGCGGACACCGGCGCGATGACCTTCGACGACCTGGTGCCTGGCGGCGACGCGCTCGTCGAGGTGATCCACCACGGCAAGAACAGCCTTCCGCTGTTCAACCATTTCGAGAAGCGGTTCTGCCGGCCCGACGGCGACGCCGGCGACGTGCTGTGGGGCTACAACCACAACGGCGCGCTGCAGATGGCCGTCACCGGCCCAGG
>CAIMWA010000384.1 GCA_903845045.1 uncultured delta proteobacterium
GGAGCAGGCCGCGCTCTACCGCGCGATGACCGACGCCACCCTCGACGGCCTCGCGGACACCACGGGCATGACGCGGCGCGCGCACATCCTCGGCGCGCTCACGCGCTTCAAGCAGATCTGCGACCACCCGGAGTGCTTCGCGACGGACCGTCCGGAGCACCTCGCGGGCCGCTCGGGCAAGTTCGACCGCGCCCTCGACCTCGTCGAGGAGCTCGTCGACGAGGGGCAGCGCGTGCTGGTGTTCACGCAGTTCCTGGCGATGGGCCGCCTGCTCCAGCGGGCGCTCGGCGCTCGGCTCGGCGCGGAGATCGAATTCTATCACGGCGGTCTCTCGCCCGCGCAGCGCGAGGCCGTCGTCGACGCCTTCGAGGACGCCGACGGTCCGCCGGTGCTGGTGCTGTCGCTGCGCGCGGGCGGCACCGGGCTCACGCTCACCGCGGCGTCGGCGGTGCTCCACTACGACCGCTGGTGGAACCCCGCCGTCGAGGACCAGGCCACGGACCGCGCGCACCGCATCGGACAGACGCGCAGCGTGAACGTCTACCGCATGGTCACCCGCGACACCCTCGAGGAGCGCATCGCGGCGATGCTCGTGGCCAAGCGCGGCCTCGCGCAGCAGGTGCTCGGGAGCGCCGGCGAGGAATGGATCACCGAGCTCGACGACGACGGGCTGCGCCGCTTTCTCACCCTCGGAACGCTCGCGGAGGAGCCATGAGCGAGCCCCTCGCGCCCGACGTCGTCGCCGGCGTCTCGCTTCATGCGCCGCGGTCGACGTACACCCTCGACGACCTGCCCTTCGGCGGCGCGGTGCTCGAACGAACCCTCGAAGGCGACGTCGTGGACGTTGCGACGCTGACCGTCCGCACGTCGCGCACGGCGACGTCGGTGGTGCGCTTCACGCTCCGGCCCGCGGGGGTCGGCCTCCATGACCGCGAGCCGCCGGACATGACCCCGATGCGCGCGCTGATCCTGGAGCACGGGCTCTTCGCGCACCCCGAGCTGCTCACCGGCGATGCAGCGCTGTCTGGCACGCCCGACGAGGCCGCGCTGCTCGGGGCGTTGCGCGCGAGGCTCCCCGCCGCGCTGCGCCGCACGCGCTCGCACCGCGACCGAGACGTCTGCGACGTCTGCGCGAGGCTGCGCCGCGAAGACCGCGAGGGGCGCGTCGCCGAGCAGATCGCCGAGGTGCAGGCGGCGCTCGCGACGGCGCAGGGCTTCGCGACGCGGACCACGCTCGAGTACCGCCTGCGCTCGCTGCGCGCGGGAATCACGGACTCCGCGCTCGACGTCGACGGCGACTGCGAGCACGCGCCACACCTCCACGCGGCCCTGCGCGCGGCGGTGGCGGCGTGGCCCGAGCTCGCCTTCGAGATGGCGGGGCTGCTCGTGCCGGCGCGCGCGCTGCGTCCAGCCCGCTTCGTGCTGCCGACGGCGCTGCTCCGCGACGTGCTCGAGGCGTGGCTCGTCGGCCAGCGCAGCCGCACCGACGACGTGCGGAGCCTCATGCTCGGGAGCTGGCGTCGTCGTCCGCCGTCGCGGGTGCTCTCGCAGGCGCGCCGCACGGTGCACCTCGGCGACGAGGTCCCCCCGGCGATGCAGGACGTCATCGCGTGGGTGGCGCGCGCCCAGGGGTCGGACTTCGAGCGCATCGCGCGCACCTGGCGCAGCGCGGGATCGGGCGACGACGCGGCCCCGGACGACGACGTGCGCATCGCGTCGGAGGTGCTGCTGCCCGACGGGATGAAGGCACCCCCGTCGGCGACGGACGCAGCGCCGCCGCCCGCCGAGCCCGTGCGGCCTGGGCTCCGCGCAAGGGCAACGCCGAAGCGTCCGCGCCGCCGTTGACTTCGCCGCCGCGACGCTGCGATACGGCGCTCCATGCCCGCGCTCGGCTACAGCAAGACGTTCACGTACCTCATGGTCGCAGCGCTGGCGTGGTCGGCATGGGCGCTGGTCCGCTCGCCCCCGCCGCTCTTCCACGCGCTGTTCCTCTTCGCGCTGTGCCTCGTCGCGACGGATCTCATCAGCGGGATCCTCCACGTCATTCTCGACAACCCGCGCTCCCTCGAGATCCCGCAGATCCGCGGGCTCGCCGAGGGGTTCCAGCGTCACCACGAGACCCCGTCGCGCATCTACGAGATGCCCCTCTACGAGCACCTGTACGTGATGCACATGCCGCTGACGTTCCTCTTCGGCGCGGTGCTCGCCGTGCGCGACGGACGCACCTACGTGGTCTTCGTGAGCATGGTCATCGCCCTGCACCTCATGCAGATGGCCCATCTCTGGGCGCACCTTCCGCCCGATCGCGTGCCGCGCACCGTGCGGGTGCTCCAGCGCACCGGCGTGCTGTTGAGCAAGCCGCAGCACGACCAGCATCACGTCGACCCCTATGACCGTGATTTCTGCATCATGACGGGCTGGTGCAACCGTCCGCTGAACGCCGTCGTGAACGTCGTCGGCCGCACGTCGCACGTGTGGATCGGCATCTTCCTCCTCGCGGCGGTGACCCCCGTGGCCATCGCCGTGGGCATGCGCTTCGTACGCTAGCGCGCGCTCAACGCAGCAGCCTCGCACCCGCCCGCGCCGGGTCGAGCGCTCCGCGGTCCACGGCGGCGTTCATCGCGCGCATCGCCGCGGCGTCGACGGTGCCCTCGAGCGCCGCGAGGGCGCGCACCACGTCGGGGCGCTCGCGCACCAGGCGATCGCTCGCCAGCACCAGCGCGTCGTAGGGCGGGATCACCCGCCGATCGTCGACGCACACCACGAGGCCGAAGGCGTCGATGCGGCCGTCCGTCGAGAATGCCGTGATCGCGTCGACCTGGCCCGTGCGCGCGGCCTCGTACAGCAGCGACGGATCCATCGACACCTGCGCGCGAAACCGCGCCCCGTAGCCCTCGGTGATGGCGCGCCACTCGGGACGCTGGAAGATCTCGTAGTCGCCCCCGACGCGCAGCGACGGCGACGCGCGTCCGAGGTCCGTGATGGTGCGCACGCCGTACTGCGACGCCACCGCGGGGCGCACCGCCAGCGCGTAGGTGTTCTCGAAGCCGAGCGCCGCCACGACGTGCACGTGATGAAGCCGAAGGAGCTCGCGGGTGAGCTCGGCCCGCAGCGCCGCGCGGTCCGTCGGCGTCGCGCCGCGGTGCAGCACCGACGTCCAGAGCGTGCCCGAGTAGTCGACGTACGCATCGATCTGCCCTGCGCGCAGCGCGTCGAAGACCACCGCCGACCCCAGCGAGTCGTAGACCACGGAGCGCGCGCCGGTGCGCCGCTCGACCTGCCGCGCGAGCGTCCGCGCGAGGATGTACTGCTCGGTGAAGGTCTTCGCGCCGAGGGCCACGACGCGCCGCCCGTCGCCGAGCGCGTGCACCGCGAGGGTGGCGCCCGCCGCCGCCGCGCCGGCGACCAGCAGCGCCAACGCGAGGCGCACGAGCGATCGCCGCCGCTTCGCGAGGCCGTGGTGCGCGAGGTGGATGATCCCGTCGAGGCCGAGCGCCAGCGCCGCCGACGCCGCGCATCCGAGGAGCACGGCGTCGTACTGCCGCGTCTGCAGCCCCGCGAAGATGTAGTCGCCGAGGCTCGACGCGCCCACCGGCGTCGAGAGCGTCGCGGTGCCGACGGTCCACACCGCGGCGGTGCGCAGTCCCGCCACGATCACGGGGAGCGCCAGCGGGAGCTCGACGCGCCACAGCCGCTGCCGCGCCGTCATGCCGACGCCGTCGGCGGCCTCGAGCACCGACGCGTCGACGCCGCGAAGTCCCGTCACCGTGTTGCGGAGGATCGGGAGCACCGAGTAGAGCGACAGCGCCAGCAGCGCCGGGAGGTAGCCGATGCCGCGCAGCCCCAGCGCCGCGAGAAGCGGGACCATGATGGCCAGCAGCGCGAGGCTCGGCACCGTCTGCAGCACCCCGGTCACGGCGAACACCGCGGCCGACGCGCGAGGCCGGCGCGCGACGAAGACGCCCAGCGGAACGCTCACCGCCACGCCCGCGACGAGCGCGGTCAACGAGAGCCCCGCGTGCGCGGCGAGGCGAGCCGGGAGCGCGGTCCACAGCGCGTTCAAGGGACCTCGCGGGGGGCATCGAGGCGCGCGCGCAACGCCTCGGCGTGACGCAGCGGGGCGGCCATGAGCGCGGCCACGTCGTCGTCGGCGGGGCTCGCGTAGAGCTCCCGTGCGGTGCCCACCTGCACGAGGCGTCCGTGGCGCATGATGCCGATGCGATCGCCGAGGAGCACGGCCTCGGCGACGTCGTGCGTGACGAACACCGCCGTCAGCCCGAGGCTGCGCTGGATCTCCGCGAAGCGCTGCTGAAGCCGCTCGCGGGTGATGGCGTCGAGGGCGCCGAAGGGCTCGTCGAGGAGCACCACCGGGGCCTCGGCGGCGAGCGCGCGGGCCACGGCGACGCGCTGCGCTTGCCCGCCAGAGAGCTCGTGCGGGAGGCGGTCGCGCATCACCGCCGGGTCGAGCTCCACGAGGGCGAGCAGGGCGTCGACGCGGGCGGCGATGCGACGTTGGTCCCAGCCGAGCAGCGACGGCGTCACGGCGATGTTCTCGGCGACGGTGCGATGCGGAAACAGCCCCAGCCGCTGGAACACGTAGCCGATGCCGCGGCGCAGCGTCGCGGGGTCCACCGAGCGCACGTCGCGACCGTCGACGCGCACCTCGCCGGAGCTGGCCTCGATCAAGCGATTGATGAGGCGCAGCGCCGTCGATTTGCCAGACCCCGATCCGCCCAGGAGGCACAGCATCTCGCCGCGCGCGACGTGCAGCGAGACGTCGTCCACGGCGAGCGTGGCGCCGAAGCGGCGGCTCACCGAGCGCAGCTCGATCACGACGCGTGCACCGCGCGAAGCGCCGCCCCGATACGCTCGCGGGCGCGACGTTCGGCGTCGCGAAGGTGCGGCTCCAAGGCGCTCGCGAAGGGCTCGGGGATCGCCGCGCGGTCGAGCCTCGCGGTGACGAGCTCGGCGTCGAGGGACACCGGCGGCAGCGCCTCGGCGAGCGCGCGACCGCGAGGCCCCAACAGTCCGCGGGCGTGGCAGAGCGCGACGGCGAGGCGGCTCTCCTCGACGCGCCCCACGCACTCGAAGGGAACGTGCGCCCCGAGCCCGCACAGCCCACGAAAATGCTCGCCGTTGGCGGGCACCTCGAGGAGGTCCTCGCCGAAGAGCGCGTCGGTGGTCGCGGGGTCGAGGTGCGCGCGGAGCCCGAGCCAGACGTACGCGCACTTGGGGCAGCGACGGCACCACGGCTTGCGCACGTTGCACGAGTGCGTGCGCCGCACGGCCGCCTCGTCGCGCCGGGCGAGCTCGAAGATGAGCACGTCGTGCAGGGGCATGAGCACGCTGAACACGCCGAGGTCGGCGACGAGCTCGTCGCGCACGTAGCGATCGAGCAGGCGCTCCGCCGCGAGCGACTTGCCCCACTGGGAGTTGACCTCCTCGCCGGTGCGGTCCCATACGAGGTTGCCTCGGTTCGCGCTGGCCTCGTGGCCGAGCACGAGGTGCGAGTACCCGCGGTCGAGGGCGATGGGCAGCGCCGCGAAGATCGACGACGGCGTCTCCGCGGCGGTGACGCTCCGCACGCCCAGCGCCCCGCCGTGCAGCGCGAGCACCGGCGCGTCGCCGAAGTCGTCGAGGACCACCTGCCGATGACGGCGCGCGGACCTCCCCTCGTCGAGCAGTCCGTCGAGGAGCGCGAGCTGCGGCGCCGCCGGGCCGTACACGCTCGACGCGTACCCCAGCGACGCGTAGGGAATGCCCGCGCGCTCGAGGAGCTTCATCGCCACGAGGCTGTCTTTTCCGCCGCCGCAGAAGCTCAGCACCTCGGGCGCCACCGACGCGCGACGCACCGGGGTGCCGTGTTCGGCGTGCGGGGCGCTGCGCCACGGCGCGAGGCGCTCATCGGGCAGGTCGTGCTCCCAGCGCCACTGGGCCCACACGTGGTGATGCACCGCGCGCACGAGCGCCTCGAGGGCCGCGGTGTGGTGCCGCGCGAAGGGACCGAGGTCCACCGCCGTCGGGCGCAGGCTCGCGAGCTTGAGGCCCTCGAAGAGCGCCGTGTGCAGGTGCACGCGCTCCATGAAGTCGCAGCCGTAGTGCCCGTCGAGGGCCTCGAGGTCGACGTCGGGATACCAGTACGTCGTGTGGAACCGCAGGGCGCCGAAGCGGAGACCCACGGCGAGCTGGTGCGCCGTCCACGCGATGCGCTCGATGCCGAGGGTGCGGTCCTCCACGACGCGCCTTCAGCCGGTCGCGCCGAGGGCGGCGATGCTCTCGCGCAGCGCGTCGCCGAGGGGCACCGCCGCGGAGCGCTCGTAGTCGAGGTTCACGATCACCGTCTTCGCTTCGGCGACGACGGCGCCGCCGCGCGACTCGCTGGTCACCCGGTACGCCAACACGAACGACGTGCGCCCGAGCTTCTCGACGCCGACCTCGACGCGCACCGTGTCGGGCCACGCGACGGGCACGCGGTAGTCGATCTCCGTGCGCGCGAGGATGGGTCCGACGCGCTCGCGCTGCATGCGATCGAGCATGCCCACGCGGCGGAAGTACTCGATGCGCGCGGTCTCGAGCCAGCGCAGGTAGACGGTGTTGTTGACGTGCCCGAAGGCGTCCATCTCGCCCCACGCGACGGGGATGGCGAGGGCGACGGGGTACGTGGGCGGTCTCTCCATCGCGCGAGGATGGCGGCGCCGTGCGTCGAGCGTCCAGTGCGGCGTTCGCGAAGCGTGTACCTTCGGCGACGCACCTCGAGCGCTCGGGGTCGCCAGGAGACGCGCATGGCACGACGGTCGAAGCGGTCGCGGGTGTGGGCAACGTTGGGAGCCAGCGGAGTCTGCGTGCTGGCCGCATGCACGAGTGCGCCGGCCGCCTCCGACGCAGGTCCCGCGAGCGACGTCGAGGCCGCGGTCTCCACCGACGTCGTGGGGCCCGTCGACGCACCCGCCGATGCATCCGTCGACGCCGGCTCCGACGTCCGCGCCGACGCGGGATCCATCGTCGATGCGGTCGTCGCCGACGCTGCCGACGCCGCAGTCGATGCTGCCGTGCGGCCGCGCACGGGCACGCTGCGCGACGTGCAGCACGTCGTGATCTTCGCGCAGGAGAACCGCTCCTTCGACAACTACTTCGGCACCCTCGCGGGGGTGCGCGGCTTCGGCGACGCCGCGGCGGCATCGCTGCGGTCCGGAGCGTCGGTGTTCCATCAGCCCAACGGCGCCGGCGAGGTGCTGCCCTTCCACTCCGCGCTCCAGTGCGTCAACGACGTGGACCACGGCTGGGGCAGCGGGCACGACGCGTGGCACGGCGGCACCTGGGATCGCTGGATTCCCGCGAAGGGCCCCTCGGCGATGAGCGCGTACACGCGCAGCGACCTCGCCTACTACCACGCGCTCGCCGACGCCTACACGACGCTCGACGCGTACCACTGCTCGGTCATCGGACCGACGAACCCCAACCGCCTCTATCTCATGACGGGAACGATCGATCCCGCGCACACCGGCGGCGGTCCCGTCATCGACAACGGCGAACCCGCCGCGGGCTTCACGTGGACGACGTACCCCGAGCGGCTGCAGTCCGCGGGCGTCTCGTGGCGCGTGTACCAGGCCTTCGACAACTTCGACGACAACGCCCTCGCGTGGTTTCGTCCGTTCATTCAAGCGCGCACGGGCGAGCCCCTCTACGAGCGTGGCATGCGGCGCCTCGTGGACCTCGTGCGCACGTTCCGCGAAGACGTCATGGACGGCACGCTGCCGCAGGTGTCGTGGATCGTAGCGCCGACGCCGCTCTCCGAGCACCCGGCATCGGCGCCCGCGTCCGGCGAGGACCTCACGCGCCGCGTGCTCGAGGCGCTGGCCATGAACCCCGACGTCGCGAACTCCACGGTGCTGTTCCTCACCTATGACGAGAACGGCGGGTTCTTCGATCACGTCACGCCGCCGACGCCGCCCGACGGCACCGCCGACGAGTTCGTCGGAGGACAGCCCATCGGCTTCGGCAGCCGCGTTCCGATGATCGTGGTCTCGCCGTGGACCCGCGGCGGCTTCGTCGACTCCGAGGTCGCCGACCACACCTCGCTGCTGCGCTTCCTCGAAGCATGGACCGGCGTGCGCGAGCCCAACATCAGCGCGTGGCGGCGGCAGGTCGGCAGCGACCTCATGGCGGCCTTCGACTTCGCGCACCCCGATTTCAGCGCGCCGACGCTGCCCCCCACGACGGCGATGAACTGCACCGGAGCGACGCCCGCGCCGCCGGCGACGCAAGCGATCCCCGCGCAGGAGCCGGGCACGCGTCCCACGCGAGCGCTGCCGTACCAGCCCGACGCGACGTCGCGCACCGACTGCTCCGCCGGGCGCTTCTACATCGCGATGACCAACGCAGGCACGGCGGCGGTGCACACGCGCATCGCGGCCAACCGCTTTCGCACCGACGGACCGTGGCAGTACGACGTCGGCCCCGGCGGCTCCGTCGAGGACTACTTCTCCGTGGTGACCTACGGCGCCGGCCACTACGACCTCACCCTCGCGGGCCCCGACGGCTTCGAGCGGCAGTACGCGGGCGATCTCAACACGGCGTGCGGGGCCCTCGAGGCCTCGACGACGCTGCACCCCGCGGCGGGCACCGTCGACGTCACCTACGTGAACCACGGCACCGCGCCGGTGACCTTCACCACCACCGCGGCGCGCACCCGCACCGACGGTCCATGGACCGACACCGTCGCCGCGGGCGCCACGCAGACGCGCACCTTCGACGTCACGACCATGGGCCGCGGGTGGTACGCGCTGAACGTGACCGCGAGCACCGATGCGTCCTTCGCGCGCCGCTTCGCCGGGCACCTGCAGAACGGGCACGCCGGCGTCAGCGGGCCCTGACCGAGCCTTCGCTACAGACCCCGCGAGCGCTCGGAACGCAGCGCGATGCGCCCCTCCATGGCCGCGTCGAGCAGCGCCAGGATGCGCTCGCGGTCCTGCGGTAGACGCCCCGCGAGAGGCAGGTAGTTCGACGCGTGGTTCGTGCGGAACACGGCCGCCGTCGGGCGCGCGAGATCGACCATGGTGCGAAGCTCGCGGAGCAGGTCGACCTTCGACGGCACCGTGAAGCGGCCGCGCTCGGCGAGCGTCGCGAGCGGCGTTCCTGGCACCACGGTGACCGTGAGCGCGGAGAAGAATTCCGGGTCCATCGCCGTCACCAGCCGCGCGGTGCCCTCGGCGTGCTCGCGGCTGCGCTCCATGCCGATGCCGAGCAGCGCGATGACGCTCAACGCCATGCCCGCAGCGTGCGCGCGTCGCGCGGCCTCGACGTGGGCCGCGGAGTCGTCACCCTTGGCGATGCGCTTCAGCGTCGCGTCGTCGCCGGACTCGGGGCCGATGTACAGCAGCGACAACCCCCGCGCGCGCAGCGTGCGCAGCTCGTCATCGGACTTCGCGAGGACGTTTCGCGCCATCGCGTAGCACGACACGCGGCGCAGCCTTGGAAACAGCTCCCGCGCGCGGTCGAGCACCGGGAGCCAGTGGTCCATCGGGAGCACGAGCGCGTCGCCGTCGGCGACGAAGAGCTTCTCCACGCCGGGGTCGACGCGGGCGGCGCGGTCGAGGTCCTCGAGCACGTCGTCGAGGGTGCGCACGCGGAAGGTCTTCTCCCGGTACATGTCGCAGTACGTGCAGTGGTTCCAGGAGCAGCCGAGCGTCGCCTGCACGATGAGCGCGTCGGCCTCGGACGGCGGGCGGTAGACCTTTCCTTCGTAGCGCACGGTGTGCGGAGCGTACCTGAGCGCTCCCGACGTACCCATCGGTCCGTCGCCCGGGCTACGATGCGGCCCCATGAAACACCTCGTGCTCGCCTTCGTCCTTGCCTTCGTCGGCGTGTCCGCAACGTCGTTGACGCACGCGCAGCCGCGCGCCGAACGACGCGAGATGCGCCAGCAGCAGCGCATCGTGAACGGCGCCGCGCAGGGCCAGCTCAACCCCCGCGAGGTGAACCGCCTCGAGCGAGGGCAGGCCCGCGTCGAGCGCGTCGAGGCCCGCGCCGCCGCCGACGGCGTCGTCACGCCTCGCGAGGAGCGCCGCGTCGACCGAGTCCAGGACCGTCAGTCCCGGCGCATCTGGCGCGACCGCCACAACCGCCGCTGACGCTCGCGCGGCGCTCACGCCCGGCGGACGAGCAGCCGGGCTCTGCGCTCCGCGAACGTACCGGCCGCGGACGGCCGGGCCTCGAACCACATCCCCGCCGGGTCGCCCACGCAGCTCCCATCGCGTGACGGGTCTACCCGACAGGGTCCGTTTCGAAGCCTCCGGGCTCCCACTCCGCATGGAGATGTCCGGCGGCGTGCCTCTCTCGCTGCCGACGCACGTAGGCAAGCGCCGCGTCTGGGTCTTGCTCGGAGATGCTGAACGCGCCGTATCCCTCCTGCCATCGAAATCCCAATTCCGGCCGGGCACGCGCAGCGTCGTGGCCGGACGCGCCCTTGAGCGCACGCAGCAGCACCGCGAGAGACACGGTGCGATGAAGGTCGACGGCGGCGTGGACGTGATCGTGGAACGCGCCAAAGGCGTGCAGCGGGCAAAGCAGCCGTTCTGCATTGGCTGCGATCGCCTCGTGGATCGTCGTCTCGAGCGCAGCTTCGATCCAAGGCGTCCGCAGCCAGGTGCACCAGACCAAGTGGACCAAGACGCGCGAGCGGGAGTGAGCCATCGTCCACGGAGCGTACGATCGTCGGGACTGCAAGCGGGGACGCGACCGCTCCGGAGGCCCGGCCGCCGCGGCCGGCACGCTCGCAACGCGCAGAGCCCGGCCGCTCGTCTGCCGGGCGTGAGCGCGCCGGGCACCTCATTTGCGGCGCTGCGTCGGTTCTCATCGTCGGCCCTCCGGTCGCCGCTGCGTGCGCGCAACGGGTCGATCCGTCGTCCCGCCGTCGTCGGTGCGTGCGAGCTTCGGAACGACGGACGCCGCCGCCGCCGCAGCGATGGAGCGCCCGCCCGGCCCGCCACGTCGGGCATATGCTCGGCGACGCCATGAAGCCCTCCCGTCCGTCCCGCGGTCCCGAGGCGCCGTACGTCGACGCGTTGCACCTGCACCGCCCCGCGTGGGTGCCGGTGTTCCTCGCGCGCGCGGCCCTCGGCGTCGCGTCGGTGGTCGTCGTGTCCCTCGCGCCCGAAGGCCTCGGGAGCGTCGCGCTGCTGTCGCCCGCCGAGGCCAGCGCGCTTCTCAAGGGACGCAACGACGCGCGTGGCGCCGCGCGCATCGCCGGCACCGCGACCCCGGGATCGGCCTGGGGTGTCGCCCTCGCCGACGGCGAATCGACGGTGTGGCCCATCGCCATGGCCGCGATGTTCGAGGGCGTCGCGTAGGCGTTCTCCGCGCGCGCGACGGTGTGCAGCGGACGCGATCGCGCGCAGACTCGCGCCATGTCCGACGTCGGCGTCTCGTACAAGCAGCACCCTCCGAGCGGCGCCTTCGACGCCATCGTCATCGGCTCCGGCATCGGCGGGCTCGCGACGGCGGCGGCGCTGTCGAAGCTCGCGGGCAAGCGCGTGCTCGTGCTCGAGCGCCACTACGTCGCCGGTGGCTTCACGCACGCCTTTCGCCGCCCGGGCTACGAGTGGGACGTCGGCGTCCACTACGTCGGCGAGGTCGGCGGCGCGCACCCGAACCTCAAGCCCTTCTTCGACTTCGTCACCGACGGCGCGCTCCAGTGGGCGCCGCTGCCCGACGTCTACGATCGCATCTTCCTCGGTGACCGCCGCTTCGATCTCCCCAGCGGCACGCGCCGCTTCGCCGCCGCCATGAAGGCCTACTTCCCCGGCGAGGAGCAGGCCATCGACCGCTACCTCGCGCTCATCCGCGCGTGCGGGCGCTCGGGGCTTCCGTTCTTCGCCGAGCGCGCGCTGCCCGCGTCCGTCGCCCGCGTGGCAGGACCCGCGATGCGCTTCGCACACCTGCGCCGCGCGTCGCGCACGGTGTCCGAGGTGCTCGACGAGCTCACGCCGAACGCGGAGTTGAAGGCCGTGCTCACGGGCCAGTACGGCGACTACGGCATGCCTCCGTCGCGCGCGAGCTTCGTCATCCACGCCGCGGTGGTGGGCCACTACCTCGGCGGCGCGTGGTTCCCCGTGGGCGGCGGACCGGCCATCGCGCGCGGCATCGCGCCGGTCATCGAGGCGTCCAAGGGGTCCATCGTCGTCGGCGCCGACGTCGCCGAGGTGCTCGTCGAGGGCGGCCGCGCCGTGGGCGTGCGCATGGCAGACGGACGCGAGCTCCGCGCTCCCATCGTCGTGAGCGACGCGGGCGCGCGCATCACCTATGACCGCTTGCTGCCCGGCGCTCCCGCACCGACGGAGCTTCGCGAAGGGCTCGCGCGCGTGGCTCCCTCGTCGGCGCACGCGTGCCTCTACGTCGGCTTGAAGGAGACCGATGCCGCTCTCGGCCTCGAGGGCACGAACCTCTGGATCTATCCCGACGAGCACCACGAGGCGAACATCGCGCGCTTCGCCCAAGACCCCGAAGCACCGTTCCCGCTGGTCTACATCTCGTTCCCGTCGGCGAAGGACCCTAGCTTCGCGGCGCGGCACCCCGGGCGCGCGACCATCGACGTCATCACCATCGCGCCGTGGTCGCAGTTCGCGCAGTGGAGCGGCACGAAGTGGAAGCGCCGCGGCGCCGACTACGACGCCCTCAAGGCGCGCTGGAGCGAGCGCCTCCTCGAGGTGCTCTACCGCCACGCGCCGCAGCTTCGCGGCAAGGTCGACCACGCCGAGCTCTCGACGCCGCTGACCACGCAGCACTTCGCCGCGCACCCCGAGGGCGAGATCTACGGCCTGGACCACTCGCCGGCGCGCTTCCGCCTCCCGATCCGCGCGGCGACGCACGTGCCGGGGCTCTACCTCACGGGCTCCGACGTGTGCACCGCGGGCGTCGCCGGGGCGCTCTTCGGCGGGGTCATCACGTCGAGCGCGATCCTCGGTCGCAACGTGGCCTTCGCGGCGATGCGCGAGAGCCGCCAGCGCGCGCGCTGAGCCAGGTCGTTCAGCCGCGGCCCACGCGCCCGAGGTGCGTGTCGCCGAAGGCCCGCGCGTACTTCAGGCCATAGCCCGCAGCGCGGTCGAAGCCGATGTGCGCCACCCAGATCAGCGCGAGTCCCAGCGTCGACGTGCTCCCGGTGCGCAGCGCGAGCGCGGCGAGCACCGCCGGTCCGACGAGGGCGTGGCCGGCGTTGTAGACCGCGGCGCCGACGCGCGGCCCGGCGAGGTAGCCGAGCATCGACAGGTCGGGCACGAGGAACATCGCCGCGAAGTGCCCCCAGGTTCCGCCCGTGGCGCGGTACGCGGCGGCGGCGGCGCCGAGCATGGCCAGCCCCTCGATGCGAAGAAGCATGCGCGGAACGCCGGTGACTGCGTCCAGCCGCGGGGCGAGGGCGGCGGAGGCAACGTTCGGAGCGGCGAAGGCGAGGGTGGCGGTGGTCATCGGGGCTTCCTTTCGGGGGCGACGCCGATCGGCGCCGACGAAGCAACCATCGTCCCGTGGTGCGCTCGACACCATTGTCCAAGTCCGTTGGGTCGCTCACACTTTTTGAATGAGCACCGAGACCCCGGCGTGGGAGCTGGCCGAGACGTTCCTCGCGGTGATGCACACCGGCAGCCTGTCCGGCGCCGCGCGGGCCCTCGCCGTCGCGCAGCCCACGGTGCGCCGCCGCGTCGAGGCCCTCGAAGCGTCCCTCGGGACCGTGTTGTTCACCCGCGCCACGAACGGCCTCGTACCCACCGACGCGGCGCACACGACGCTGCCCCACGCCGAGGCCATGGCGTCGTCGGCACGGGCGTTGGTGCGCGCGGCATCGGGGCCCAACGACGCCGTGCGGGGCACGGTGCGCGTCACCGCGAGCGAGGTGCTCGGCCTCGAGGTGATCCCCGGCACCCTCGGACCGCTGCGCGACGCGTGGCCCGAATTGCAGCTCGAGCTCTCGCTGTCGAACCGCCTCGAGGACCTGCTGCGCCGCGACGCCGACGTCGCCGTGCGCATGACCGCGCCCACGCAGTCGTCCCTCGTCGCGCGCCGCGTGGGGATCATTCCCGTCGGCCTCTACGCGCACGTCGACTACCTCGCGCGGCACCCCGCGCCGAGCACCCCCGCGAGGCTTCTGAAGGGCCACGCCCTCGTCGGCGCCGACCGTGACCGCGGTCAGATCGAGGCCCTCGCACATCTCGGCGTGACCGCGACGCCGCGTGACTTCGCGGTGCGCACCGACTCCGACGGGGCACAGCTCCAGGCCGTGCGCGCGGGCCTCGGCATCGGCGTCTGCCAGGTGCCGCTGGCGAAGCGCTACGCCGAGCTTCGTCGCGTGCTGCCGCGCGTTGCCATCCCGTTGCCAACCTGGGTCGTGATGCACGAGGACCAGCGCTCCGTGCGTCGTGTGCGCGTGGTCTTCGAGCACCTCGTCGCCGCGCTGCGGACCTACGTCGAGAGCGCCGCCGCGGAGCGCCCGTAGGATCTCCCGCGGTGCTAGCGTCGCCGCCCATGAGCGACGCCATCCTCCGAACGCCCGACGCGCGCTTCGCCTCGCTGCCCGGCTTCGCGTGGGCCCCGCGGTACCTCGACGTCGGCGGCCTGCGCGTGGCGTACCTCGACGAAGGTCCCCGCGACGCGGCGCCGGTGTTGTTGCTCCACGGCGAGCCGAGCTGGTCGTTCCTGTACCGCACGATGATTCCTGGGTTGCTGGCCGCGGGACACCGCGTCGTCGCGCCGGACCTCGTCGGCTTCGGTCGCAGCGACAAGCCCGCGGACCGTCGCGCGTACACCTACCAGGCCCACGTCGACTGGATGCGCGCGGTGCTGAACGGCCTCGACCTGCAGGGCATCACGCTCTTCTGCCAGGATTGGGGCGGCCTCGTCGGGCTGCGCCTCGCCGCCGAGGAGGGCCACCGCTTCGCGCGCGTCTGCGCGGCCAACACGTACCTGCCGACGGGTGACGAGCGCGTGCCCCGGGCGTTTCGTGTGTGGCGGGCCTTCGCGCGGTTCACGCCGGTATTTCCCGTGGGGCGCATCGTGGCCTCGGGGTGCGTGCGGGGCATGACGCCGGACGTGCGCGCGGCCTACGACGCGCCCTTCGCGGCGGAGCGCTTCAAGGCCGGCGCAAGGATCTTTCCCGAGCTCGTGCCGGCGCGCCCCGACGACCCCGCGAGCCCCGCGAACCGCGCGGCGTGGAGCGTCCTCGAGAAGTGGGACAAGCCGTTTCTTACGTTGTTCGGTAAGAACGACCCCATCACCCGCGGCGCCGAGAAGCGCTTGCAGGCCCGCATTCCGGGCGCCCAGGGGCAGCCCCACGCGATGCTCCGCGGGGCCGGACACTTCCTTCAAGAGGACGTCGGGCCCGAGCTCGCCGAGCACCTCGTGGCGTGGATGAAGTCGGGGACGGGGGTAGGAAAGTAGGAAACGCGAGTTCCGCCCGCCGGACCGCCGCAAGATCCCACGAACACCGTGGAGACGACGTGTGCCGCGCCAGCGGCAAGGATGCGCTACGGAGGAACCTACTTTCCTACCCCCGTCCCCGCTTTGAGCCGAACCTCGTGACGAATCCCGACCTCGCCATCGCCCCGCCGCCCGACGCGCCGCCGTGGACGCTGCCCTTCGCGGAGTGTCCCTTCGCGTTGATCGACTGCGAGATGACGGGCATCGTGGCATCGCGCGACGAGCTCATCGAGGTTGCCGTCGAGCGCGTCGTGAACGGCGCGGTGGTCGGGCGCTTCGCGTCGTTGCTGCGGACGCGGTCACCCCGCATCGGGCCCGTGGGCGCGCTGGGCGGCATCGACGGCGCCGCGCTCGACGCCGCGCCCACCTTCGCCGAGGTTGCACCGCGGCTCGTGGAGATTCTCGAGGGCGCGGTGCCGGTGATGCACGGCGTCTGGCGCGAGGCGCCGTTTCTCGAACGGGCCTTCGCCGCTGCGGGCATCGTTCATCCGATGCGGCCGGCGCTCGACACCGTTCCCCTCGCGAGCCGCGCACTGCACTCGCGAAAGTACGGGCTCAAGCCGCTCTGCGAGACCCTCGCGATCCGCGGTATCCGTTGGCACTGCGCCTCGTCCGACGTCGGGGCGCTGCGCAAGATCTTCGCGCGCGTCTCCGCCGCCCTGGCGCCCGTGAACGCCCTGGACCTTTGGGAGGTTCGCGCGGGCAACGGGCCGGTGCGCGTGCGGAC
>CAIMWA010000385.1 GCA_903845045.1 uncultured delta proteobacterium
CAACTGGTCGCACAACTCCATGACGAAGCCCATGTCGTGTTCGACCAGCAGCAGCGTCACCCCGCGCTCGCGCGCCTCGTTGACGGTGAGCGTGCGCCCACCGAAGTTGAGGCCGTGAAGCGCCTTGATCGCAGCCTGCGCCTCGCTGTCGCTGTTCATCTCGACGAACGCGAAGCCCCGGGGACGGCCGGTCTCGCGGTCTTCGACGATGCGAACCTCCCGCACGCCGCCGCTCGGCTCGAAGAGGGCACGGACCTGCGATTCGTCCGCGCTGAAGGGAAGGTTGCCGACGTAGATTCTGGATCCCATGACACGACCTCGGACAGTTGAGACGAGGCGAGAACCCCGGAGGAGCCGCTCGTCGAGCGAGACACCGCCACGCGACGCGGTCTGCACCGGCGACCACCGCCGGTGAAGCTGGGTGACGGACCAACCGCCAGACCACACCCGGGATGAGCACCATCCCCACCATCCCTTCTCGCGAAGGGAGGCGGCAGTTCCACACCCGTCACCGCAGCCTTGACTCCGAGGCGTTGTGAAACCGCGAGGCAGACAGACGTTATCACCTCGTCTTCGCAGGGTCCATCGCCCCCACGATTTCTCTTGAAACGCTTGTTTTCATGGGACTTCGAAGGCATCGAGCCACGCTTCGGGGGGGGCCACGGCGCAGCACGCCCCCAAGGTCGAAGAGGTTCACCACGGCGGCCCCGGCGTCGACGGCGATGCGCACGTCGTCGGCGAGCTCGTCGGGCGCGCGGTATCGCGGTTCGTCGCCGAGCGCTCCCACGTCGACGACGCCCAACGACACGCCCGCCGAAGGGCCGAAGCGCTGGACCACAGCGCTCGCGCACCATCGCAGCGCCGCCCGCGCACGACTCCTGTTCACCGTGCGGAGCGACCATCCTTCAAAGAGGGACGTGTACGCCATGACGTTCACGTGATCCCACGGGAGCCCGTCGACGGGCGTCGAGAGCGCGCGCTGCACCGGTCGCAGGCGCCCCCTCGAGGGGTCTAGCAGCACGAACGGGAGCACCGCCGCGCTGCACTGGAAGCCCCGCGCGTGCACGACGTCGAGCAGGCCGCGAAGCTCGGCGCGCGCCGCCGTCCACCCTTCACCGGAGCCCGGCGCGGGCCACACCGCCGTCGGCGATCGCATCGCCGTCGTCACGAGACCGAATGGAAGCTCGAGGTCGACGACGAGGTCGAGCACCGGTGCGTCGCGCGGAAGCGCGTCGAGGAGCGTCTCCGCGAAGGCGCGAAAGCGTCGCATGTTCGCAGCGCCGGCCCATCGACCGTGGGCGTCGTCGATCATCGGCCAGAGCCCCACGGTCACCCCCGCCTCGGCACACGCGCGCACGAGCGAAGGAACCACGTCGAGGTCCCAGGGGCGCACCGCCGCGATGAGCTCGATGCGGCGTCGCGCGAGCAGCGCCAGCGTGGCCGGGGCGGACAGCTCGGCGAGAGGCAGCGTCTCGCTCCAGATGCGTCGTCGGTGTGTCATCGGTCACGCCTCCGCGGCGGCGTATGCTCGTCCGCGATGAACATCCTCTACGGCGTCGTGGGCGAGGGGCTCGGGCACGCGATGCGCTCGCGGGTGGTGCTCGAGCACCTGCTCGCGAGCGGTCATCAGGTGCACATCATGGCCTCGGGCAAGGCCGTGGACTTCCTGTCGAAGCGCTTCGCGGGCGTGCACCAGATCCATGGGTATCACATGATCCTCGAGGAGAACCGCGTGCGCCGCGCGGCCACGCTCTGGTCCAACGTGCGCACCGGCCTGACCGGCGTCCCGCAGAACATCGCGGCGTATTTCGACCTCGTCGACGCGTTCCGCCCCGACGCGGTGATCTCCGACTTCGAGTCGTGGACATGGCTCTTCGCGAAGAACCGGCGGCTTCCGGTGATCTCCATCGACAACATGCAGATCATCAACCGCTGCGCTCTCGCGCCCGACGTGGTCGAGGGACACGAGGCGGAGTTCGCGCTCACCAAGGCCTTCGTGAAGGCGAAGCTCCCGTTCTGCGATCGCTACCTCATCACGACGTTCTTCCGCCCGCCGGTACGCAAGCCGCGCACGTCGCTGCACGCGCCCATCTTGCGTCCGGAGATCCTCGCTGCGCAGCGGCGTGATGGGGAGCATCTGGTCGTCTACCAGACCGGCGGCGGTGACCGGCGCCTCCTCGACGCGCTCGCGGCGACGGGCCTCGAGTGCCGTGTTTACGGCGTGCGTCGCGACCTCCACGAGGACCTGCGTGACGGCACGCTGGTCTATCGCCCCATCAGCGAGGCGGGCTTCATCGACGACCTCGCGAGTTGCCGCGGCGTCATCGCGTCGGCCGGCTTCACGCTCATGGGCGAGGCCGTGTACCTCCGCAAGCCGATGCTCGCGGTGCCCCTCGCCGGGCAGTTCGAGCAGCTCCTCAACGCGCGCTACCTCGCGCGCAGCGGCTACGGCGCCTGGGCACCGGACCTCGACGACGCGGGCACCATCGCGGCGTTCGTGCGAGAGCTCCCGCGATACGCCGACGCCCTCGCGACCTACACGCAGGACGGAAACCGCGCGCTGCTCGCGGAGCTCGACGGGTGCCTCGACCAGGCCGCAGCGGGCGTTCTCGGCGTCGCCGAGGGCGACGACTGATCGCTCAGCCCGCGGGTGCTGGCGATGGCGCCGACGGAGGCGCGGTCGGCGGATCCGTGGCCGGTACGGGCGAGGCAGGCGCCGTCGGAGCCTCGGGGCGCGCGCGTCGGAAGGTCCATTGGTAGACCATGGTCATCGGCGACGGCGGGGGCGCGTGGAACGTCATGCCGCGGACCATCGTCGCGACGCAATCGCCCACCGCCGGAGCCTCGCCGAGGCCGCGCGTGCTCACCTCGGAGGCGTGTCCGTCGGGGCCGACCACGAAGAAGATCGTGAGCTGTCCATGAACGTTGGGGACGCTCTCGGTACCGCGCTCGTAGCACGCCTCGATGTCGACGCGGTGCTCACGGATCTGCGCGTCCATGCGCTCGTTGAAGTCCGTCGCGTTGGCGGGCTCGGTGGCGACGGCGGGCTCTGCGTGGCCGTTGCCCGCGGGGTGCGTCCCTGCCGGCGGACGCACGGCGTTCGGAGGAGTCGTGGCCGTGCTCGGGGTCTCCGGAGCGAAGACCACCGGCGGTGCCTCGGGCACGTCGGCGGTGTCCGCGACCGGCGTCGTCGGAGCGCTCGCGCCCGCGTCGGTCGTCGTCGGCGAGCCCGCGTCGCGAATCGCGGCGACGACCGGGAGATCGGTGCTCGGAAGGCTCGCCGGCAGCGGCTGCGTCGGGGCCTTGCGCAGGCCCATGGCCACGGCGAAGACGACCATCGCGCTCACCAGCGCGCCGACGACGACGTAGCCGATCTGCCCCGAGAACAGCGGCGCTCCGGGCGGCGGCGGAGGCGGCGCCGACGGCTCGGTGCCGAACGACGTAGGGCCCACCGATGCGTCGAGGGTGAAGGGCTCCTCGTCGCGCGGGAGCGGGGCGCCGAGGTCGAACACCGGGCGCGCGCTCATGCGGCTCAGACGCATGCTCGCGGGGTCGAGCAGCGGAAGAAGCTCCGGCAGCGCCTCGTCGGCGTCGCGGAAGCGAAGCTCGGCCTCGCGCACGACACACCGCGCGAACCAACCGTCGAAGCCCGGCGGCAGAAGGTGGTCGACGCCGAGCTCCGCGGCGCGCACCGACGCAGGGTCGAGGGGCTGCATGAGCACCTCGGTGAGCTGCTGCATGATCGTCGCGTGGTCGGAGTTGGCGATGCGCCAATACACCCGCCCGGTGAGCATGTTGAAGGCGATGAGCCCGAGCGCCCAAACGTCCGTCTGCGGCGCGATCTGGCCGTCGATGCCCGCTTGCTCCGGGGCCATCCATCGCGGCGACCCCACGGCCTGCGTCGACGACCCGTGCGTCGCCGAGCTCTGCACGAGCTTCGCGAGGCCGAAGTCGAGGAGCTTCA
>CAIMWA010000386.1 GCA_903845045.1 uncultured delta proteobacterium
CGCATCGAGAGGCCGCCGGGCGCGGGCGCTGCGGTGATTCCCGAGAAGGTCCTCGAGCGCATCACCCGCGGCCTCCGTGCGCACTTCGAGACGCCCATCGCGCCGGCATGCGGCAATGGCGAAGCGCTCGCGCCGGAGCGTCTCGTGTACCTCCTCGACCACGAGTACTCGCAGCGCAGCCTCGGGTGGAACCGCCTGAAGCACGATGACGCCGTGCGCATCGCCGCCCTGCGCGAAGCCGCGAAGCGCCTCGACTGCGAGTGCTTCCTCGCCCTCGCCGAGGTGCACGAGACGTGGTCCTGCGAGGATGATGGTTCGTCCCGCCGCCGCGGCTGGTACCGCCGGGACGAAGACGAGGACGACGATGGCGACGGGACCGACGAGTCCGACGCCTACGACCTCGTCGAGCTGCTCACCGACGACATCGAGCTCACGCATTGGATCGGCGCCGGCGGCAAGCTCGTGAAGGCGTCGAGGGCTTCGGTCGCCCACGACGAGCTGTGTTTCTCGGTGCCCTCGGGGGATCTCGAGCCGTTCAAGAGCGAGCACGAGGGCTACCAGGGCAACTACGGAAACACCGTCGATCGCTGGTACCACCGCGCGGCGTTCATCGCGTGGCCGCGCGCGAACGCCATCGTGTTGTTGGCGGCGGCCGCGCCGGAGGAGGCCCTCGACCAGCTCCTGGCCGTTCCCGCGGGGGACTCTGCGCGGCTCGCGTCGCTCGTCGGTCGCCTGCTCCCGCGGTGGAAGCGCTGCGTCGGCACGGGCGACGGCGCCGGGGTGAAGGTCGCGGCGAAGGTCCTGCGCGTCGCGAGGCGACTCTCCGATGCGAAGGTCGTGGCGTCGTGGATCGAGCCCATCGGTGCCGCGGCGCTGTCGTCGAAGGCGGTCCGAAGCGACTTCGTTGCTCTCGTGGCGGCATACGGCGCGAGCTGGGGCTGCGCGGCGCTCGAGGGCTGGACGCAGCGCCGGCATGCCGCGGGCGAGCCGTCGTTTCCGGCCCTCGCGGAGACGTGCCTCGCGTTCGAGGCCGCGGGCTCGGCGGCGTGTTCCAAGGTGGCGGCGTGGCTGCTCGAGCGAGAGGTCGCGGCGGCGCTGGATGAGTTCGGCCCGACGTTGAAGGCGCTGGTCGCGTGGCTCGATGGGAGCCGCTTCGACCGCGAAGCCGCGGTCCTGGTGACGCTCTTGGAGGTCGCCGTCGCCATGGGACGCGATGCCGCCGTCGCGCGCATGGAGCGCTTCGTCGCCGGCGCGAAAACAGTCGTGCCGCTCTGGTTTCGTGTGCGCGTGCTCACGGAGGGTCTCGCGGGGTCACCGGCGCTGCGAAGCCGCCTCGACGGGTCCGCGTTGCACCGTGCGTGCATCGACGACGTCGAGGCGATGTTGCGCGTGCCTCCGCGCGCGGCGAACGACTGGTCCATCGACTGCGCGCTGCCCTGCGCCTGCGCGGACTGCGCGGGGCTGGTGAAGTTCCTTCGCACCTCGGCGCCGGCGCTCGACTGGCCCATGGCGCAGCACCGGCGCCAGCACCTGCATGGGTGCATCGACGCTTCGGGGCTGCCGCTCAGCCACAAGACACTGCGGGTGGGGAGTCCGCAGGTGCTCCAGCTCCGCAAGCTGCCATCGCTGTTCACCAAGGAGGCGGCGCATCGCGCGAAGCTGGCCGAGGCCCTGCGCGCTCTCTCGGGACCGTCGGACGCGGGATCCCGTCCGCCCGCGGAGCCGCCGGCGAAGAAGCGACGCAAGGCCTGAAGGCGATCAACCGGTGGAGCGTCCCAGCGCTCGGTACCGGGCGCCCCGCCCGCTGGGATCAGGATCCTGCGGGAACCAGGGGCCCCCTATCCGCGCATGACCCGGTCTACGGCTCCCGTCGCGAAGACGTCGTCCATCCATCGCTTGCAGGTCGTCGCGAGCGCATCGAGATGCTCCGTGGGCCAGCGCGCGCGAAGCGGAAGCTCCTCGCGAAACGTCCGCGGGACTTCGTGTCGATGCACGAATTCCATGAGCGCGAGGGCCTTCTGAAAGCGAGCGATGGCGTCGCTCGCCGGAACGGCGAGGTGCGCCGCGGCGAGGCGCGCGAGGCCCTGCACCTCGCGGCCCCCGAGCAAAGGCGGGCGGTGCAGCACGTGAATCGCGGCCACCGGGTCGCTCGCACCGATCGCGGCATCGGCCTCGACGCACGCACCGATGATCCAAGCGGCGATGCCGTCGGAAGCCTCGGCCGCGGAGTGCGCACCGGCGATCTCGAGGGCGTCGTCCACGTCGCACTTGCATCCCTCCATCGTCTTCGCCCGGAGGAGAGCTTCGCGGCCCTCGTCGTGACGGACGCACCAGAGCAACGCCACCCCGAGCAGATGTACGATGTGCGCCGGAGCGTCGTCGCGAGCCGCCGGTCCCTCCAGGGCTTCCAAGACGTCGGCCCACAGCCCCTCGGCCATGAGGTCTTCCACGAGGGCGTCGAGAAGCGCCCAGTGACCGGGGTGCCGAGAGCATCCAAGGCGAAGCGTCGGACGAGCCGCCGCGGGCTGGTTGGACATGTGCAGCGATGACGCGAGGTCGATGTAATCCTCCGGACGGACCGCGGCTGCTCGGAGGCGCTCGACGATCGCCGCGGCCTCGCTCGGCGTCGCACGGAGGAGAGCCGGGATGGGCGCCTGCGGCGCTGGCAGCGTGTGATACGGACGGTCGCATCGCCAGAATGAATGCGTCCCGCCGATGCGCCTCCACCCGCGATCGGCCCCGTCCTCGGTCGCGAAGGCCTCGGGCAACGCGCGAATGACGACGCCCTCGCGCGTCGGACGCATCCAGACGAGGTGACGCTGGTCGGCGTCCGCGAGCATCGCCGAGTCCCCATTGTACGGGAGCGCATGCTCGAGCTTCGGCACGGTGTCTTCCGTCGAGAACCAGAGCAGCCGCCGGTCGGACCCCTCTCGGCTCGCAGCGTCGACGCAGATCGCGCGGTGCGCCCGGCTCGTCGCGACGAGGCCCGAGCTCTCGCCGTAAGTCCCTTCGAGCGGGATGGTGAAAGAGGCTCGCCCCTCGTGCGCGAGGAACGTCAGCGCCGCGGGTGGATCGATCTCGTCGAATTCCGTCGAGAGGGCGACGAGTGCACGCCGAGCAGGGTGCACCGTCACACCACTCACCGAGATGTTGCGATCGAGGATCCGCGCCCACGGCACGCCGGTGCCGCGCGCCGAGAGGAACCTCGTCTCCTCGCCGTGCAGCTGGGTGAGGCCCTGCACCTCGGGGTCGCCGAACACCTGGCGGGCGTGCGCTGCGGCGAGATCGCGGACGACTTCACCGGTGGCGGTCTCGACGACGATGAGGCGCTCGGCTTCGCGAAGCGGGGTGAAGGTCTCCACCCACGCGACGCGGCCGTGATCCACGAGGTGAACGCTCTCGACCCGCCGATCGGCGCCGACGACCGCCGAGACGTCGATCCAATCGAGGACGTCTCCGACATCGATGTCGACGATCACGGCGCGTCCCTCGTCGCCGACGACCTCCAACCGGGACCCGTGGCGAACGACATGGACGTGCCCCAACGCAGCGGGCGTCTCGAGGCTGATCCGGCGGAACACCGTGCCGTCCGGAACGGTTGTGAGGCGAACGAACACCCAGCGACCGCGTGTGACGGCGAAGGCTGCATCGCAGCCGTCCGGCGAAAGCACGACGCTCGGTTCTTCCGCGGGGGGCATCCGCATCGAGAGGTCCGCGATCTCCGAGGACGCACCGCGACCATCCACGACCGCGACGCGGAACGCACCGCGGGCCGAGCCCCGGAGCTCGTCGCGCAACGAACGCCAGCGCTCGGCATCGCGGAGCGGCTCCAAGACGAGGCGATCGTCGATGCGGGCCGCTGCGTGAACGGCGTCGCCGGCCGCGCGAAGCGCCTCGATCTGGGTCTCGAGCGCACTGACGCGATCGGCGACGCCCACGGCGGCCTCGACGTCGCGCAACTCGGCCCGTTGCAATTCGTCGAGCTGCTCGGGACGCACCGCGCGGAGGTGCGCGCGAACGAGGTCCATCGCGCCGGCGGCGAGGGCCGAGCGCGCGGCGGATAGGTGCCCGGCATTCGCGGCGCTCGCCGAGGCACGCATCGCGGCGCGCGCGTCGGCGAGGAGCGACCGCGCAACGGCGACCCCGCGAAGGACGGACTCGTACGGAGCCAGCGCGCCGATGATCTCCGACGGCGATGCGGCCGGTTGCGCGAGAGTGGCATGGCGGAGCGTCAGCAGGGCGCGGACGACCTCCCCCGAATCCGCACCGTCCGAGTCTCCGACCCGCTCGATCCACCCGAAGACGGGTTCGTTGGAAGCCTTGCGCACGCGCGAACGCACCGGGAGCGGCAACACGCTCCAGCGTGCGAGCACCGACGCGAGGTCACCGTGGGCGATGTCCGCCATCAGCGTTTCGAACAGCACGTCCAAGTCGCGCGCAACGAGCGCGGCGCGCAGCTCCGCGACGCGCGATGCAAGCTCGCCATCGGCGGAACCGAGCGCTCCGAGCCTGGCGAGGCTCCGCTCGGCGTCGTCGGCATCGGCACGGGCGAGGGCCTCTTCGACGCGCCCGCGCGCGGCGGCGATGTCGAGGGCCAGCCGCCGGTCGGCGCAACGCCGGAGAGCCTTTCGTGCGACCTCGCTCTCGGGCCATTGGGCGAACACCTCGCGAGCGATGCGCTCGGCCTCGTCGAAATCGCCTCGCTCGACGGCCTCGGCAGCAGCGCGCTCGACGGGCGCTCGAGCGGCCGCACGCGCGCCCGCGATCTCCGCCTCGATGGAGACGACCGAAGGATGGGACGGTGCCCGATCTCGAACTGTCGCGAGGAGATCGGCGGCGCGCGCAGTGTCTCCCCGCCGCAGCGCCGCACGAGCGAGCACGTCGAACGCATCGACCCCACGCGGCGAAGTGCACGCCGTCGCCCACTGCAGCGCGAGTTCTTCCCTCTCCGCGCGTGCGGCCGCGATCGCCAGGCGAGCGATCACCTCGGGCGACCCCATCGCCGCGGGCGTGATCCGCGGAACGATCGCGAGCGCTTCCTCATCGGACGCCAGGGCATCCACCAGGAGGTCGAGCAGCGCGAGCGTCGCCTCCGTCGTGGCGGGAACGGCCTCGAACGCGCGCACGAAGAGCGATCGCGCCAGCTCGTAATCGTAAGCCTCCATCGCCGCCCGGCCCTGCGCGACCAGGTCGCCTTCGCGTTCGATGCCCTCGCGACGAGCGGACCGCGCACCCTTCGCGCGCGCGTCGCGTCCTGCTCGAGGTGCCGCGGGCGCACCGGTGATCGCCTCCTCGACCCATGTCCGAGCGTCGTCGTCGAGCGACTCGACGACGGCGTGGCACGCATCGACGTCGAGAAGGTCGTGCCGCAACGACACCACTCCGCCGTCGGATGGGTGGGGCTCGACGGACAGCTCGTCCCGGTAGAGCCTGATCAGCACGCTCTGCAGCGACGACTTGATGGCGTACCGCGCGTCGGCCTCCGAACGCCCGACCGGTCGTCCCGTGGGATTGACATCACGGATCATCGCAATCAAGCGAGCGAGCGGGGGGGCCTCCGCTCGTCGAAGCAACGCTCGGGCCTCAGCCTCGAGGACGGACCACGGTTCCTTGCGAACACCCGCCGACATCGCGTCGGATCGTACCCAATCGCGAGGAGCCTCGAAACGTCCGCCGCCGTGCTGCGCGAGATCACGGTTCGGCACCGCGGCGTGATCGGCCCTGGGCGCACCGAGCTGGGGCACGACGACGGTCTCCGTCGCCGACTTCGATCGCGCCGGCGACGCGCTCGTCGAACGGCGGGACTCGCAGCTGGACTCGCCCGCCGAGCGGCGTCAATCGTCGTCGCCGAAGAACATCGCGACGTCGAACTCCACGGCATCGAAGGGCTCCGCCCGTACCCGCTCTCCGCGCTCGGCGTTCATCGCCTCGAGGTAGCCGTCGGCGATCCAGCGGTACACCGAGAGGGTTTCCCGCATCGGATCGAGGATCCAGTAGTGCCCGACACGGTGGCGGTGAAACAGCCGCTTCTTGCGGACGGTGTCGTTCGTCGCGTTGCCCGGCGACAGGATCTCGCAGACCCAGTCGGGCGCCATGCGCAGCACCGGTTCATCCGGAAACGCGGGGAGCCGCTCGCGGCGCCAGCCTGCAATGTCGGGACGCACGACCTCGTGCGCTTCGAGCTCGATGAGAACCTCGGTGCCGAAGATCCAACCGCCGGGACCGCGGTCGCTCGGTTGCCGGCGATTGAAGCCATCGAACGCGACGCCGATCTTGACCTGTGCCCCCCCGTGTCGCGGGCTGGCGGCCTTCGGCACCAGCACGCCATCGAGGATCTCGTAGCCCTTCCCTTCGTCCGGCAGCGCGAGAAGGTCGGCCGCGACGGCGGCGGGGATGATCTTCGCAGCGTCGGTCATCGCAGGGGCCCAATCTAGCACGGAGGCCGCTGATCCTGCCGCCACCGCCTGTGCTGGCGGAGCACCGCGCAACGCTCGACATCCGCCCCGACGGGGAGGCGGCGCACTACTTCGGAACGAGTCGGTACCACCCGTACGACACGCGCTCGAGCGCCCCGTCGCGCAGCATGCGCTTGAGCTCCTTCGGGCCGTAGCCCCGCTCGCGGAGCTGACCCGCGGTGAGCTCCTCGGCGGGAGGTGGCGGTGCAGCGGGGGGCGCCTTGGCCTTCGGCTTCGACGACGCCGTCTTTGGACTCTTCGCGGGCGGCGCCTTCTTCGTGGGCGACGGCTGCGGCACCTTCCCGAGGGTCGTGTCAACCGAAGTGGCCGGCGGCGGCGCCAGCGGCACCGGCGTCGGCGCAGGCGGCGGTGCGATCACCCCCTCGGGCAGCAGCGCCTCCGATGCGATGTGCACGTCGTTCGTCGCAGCGGCGGTGGCGCCTCCCGTTCCCGCGGCGCACCACGTGCGCGCGATGCGTTCGAAGTCCGATCCCTGCGCACGGGCGACCCACCCGATGACGTCCTGCATCGCCGCGGGGACCTCGTCGCCGAGGTGCGTCGTGCGTCGCGCCTTCGAAGGCATCCGGGTCTTCCGGCCACGGCGCCAGCTCCCCAGCAGGTCATCGAGACGGTCATCGCGGCGAGAGCGTTCGCCGACGAGCCACGCCGTGAGCGCGCCCTGAAGCAGCGCCGCCGGCAGCACGAAGCGTGCAGGACGGAGCGCGCGCGCTGGCACGAGCAGCCCCGCCATCTCGAAGGCGAGCTCGGGCCAAGCCACAACCGCCGCGCGCAGGGCGGCGTGAAGGTACCGTGCGTGAACGCAATCTTCGTCATCGTCGACCGCCGCGTCGGTGGCGCCCGCCCGCAGCGCTCGCAACGCGTGCAGTCGGTACTCGAGCATCGTGCGGGCGTGCCCACGCGTCCTCGCCAGCTCCGCCTCGCCTTCCACCATCTTTCGGGCGATGAGCTCCTCGCGCTCCACGCGGCGCAATCGCTCGCACACGTCGCAGACGTCGACGTCCCCGTGCGGGCGCGCGTTCCGCAGCGCGGCGGCGAGCCTCACCCGGAACGCCCGGAGCGACGCGGCCTCGGCGGGGGCGCCGGAAAGCTGCGCGTCGCCGGTGATCAGCTCGGGACGCGAATACAGGCCGTGCTCCACGATCAACGCGCGAAGCGGCGCCACGTCGATGGCCTCGCGGTCGTAGTACCGGGCACCTGCGTGGTCGAGCGTGAAGCGCACCTCCGAAGCCTCGACGCCGGGCGCGCGCACGGTGACCGTCGCGAGGGTCAGGCGATCGCTGCGCGACGGTCGCTCGAGCACCGCGCTCCCGAAATGCAGATCGTCGAGCACGTACGTCGTCCGAGGGGCGTGGAGCGACACGCCGGCGATGACGTCGCGCGCGAGAGGCCCGCTCATGGCTCCTCCGCGAGCGTTCCGAGGGTGAGAAAGCGGCGCAGCGCGTCGTCGTCGAGCTCGGTGATCCAGCCCTCGCCGGCGCTCGCGAGCACCTTCTGTGCGAGGCCGCGCTTGGCCACGAGCATCGCCGCGATGCGCTCCTCGAGGGTGTCGCGGGTGACCATGCGGTAGACGTTCACCTTGCGCGTCTGGCCGATGCGGTGCGCGCGGTCCGTGGCCTGGTCCTCGACGGCGGGGTTCCACCAGCGGTCGTAGTGGAGCACCGCCGACGCCGCGGTGAGCGTGAGCCCGGTGCCGCCCGCGCGCAGCGAAAGCACCAGCACCGGCGGACCGTCGGCATCCTCGAAGGCATCGACGACGGCCTCTCGCTGCGCCGGCGTGAGACCGCCGTGATAGAACTCGATCTCGGCGCCGAGGCGCGCTCCGAGCGCCCGCTGGAGCATGCGTCCCATCTCCACGAACTGCGTGAACACCAGCACGCGCTGCCCCTCGTCGACGAGCTCCTCGACGAGGTCGAGGGCGCGGTCGAACTTGCCCGAGCGGCCCGCGAGCTGCTCCGGGCGGTCCGTGGCGAAGCACTCCGGGTGGTCGCAGATCTGCTTGAAGCGCGTGAGCGCGCCGAGGATGTGCGCGCGCCGCGTCATGCCCGTGGTGTCCGCGAGGCCGTCGAGGGTGGCGTCGGTCATCGCGCGGTAGAGCGCGGCCTGCTCC
>CAIMWA010000387.1 GCA_903845045.1 uncultured delta proteobacterium
GAGCGCAGGTACCGCGCGAAGATCGCGCTCGCCTCGGGACCGGCCTCGGCGATGGGCGCCGGCGTCGTCACCCGGGTCTGCAGGTCGAAATGATGCTGCAGCGCCGCCGCGAGAAGCGTGCGGTCGTGATGCCGTCCATCATCGCTGGCGAGGGGGTGCAGGCACTCGACGCTCTGGTCGTCGCGCATGCGGAAATCGCGGCGCACGGGGTCGTGCGAGAGCGTGTCGAAGACCACGGGTTCGCCGCCGCTGCCGATGACGAGGTGGTCGCGGAGCACGCGCTCGTGGGCGAGCGGATCCACCGAGGCGAGGGCGCCGGCGTGAGCCTCGGAGCCGAGGTTGCGCACGAGCACGCGGCGCGCGGGCGATGCCACGACGGCCGCCGCGATGTCGCCGGTGGCGAGCACCGCGAGGGTGCTCCCGACGAAGCTCCCGGGACCGAAGAAGACCAGGTCCGCGCCGGCGATGGCGGCGATGGCCTCGCGGTTCGCGCGGGCGGGACCGTCGACGGTGACGATCATCGCCTCGGCGCTCACGCGCTCGATGTTCGACTCGCCGCTGAGGGGACCGCGCACCCGGTCGTAGACGCTCAGCGTGCCGGCCTCCTCGGACGCCGGGACCACGCGCCCGACGCAGCCGAGAAGCGTCGCGGCCCAGTCGACGGCGTGCTGCAAGCTCCCGACGTCCTCGCGCATCTCGGCGAGCACGAGGTTGCCGACGCAGCGTCCCTCTTCGGTGCCGCCGTGGAGGCGCTCTTCGAAGTGCGCGGCGAGGTCCGGGCGCGTCGAGAGGCTGCCGAGGCAGCGTCGAATGTCGCCCGGCGGCGGCATGCCGAGCTCTGCGCGGAGCTTGCCCGAGCACCCGCCGTCGTCGGCGATGGAGACGATGGCCGTGACGTCGCACTCGAGCGTGCGCAGCGCCGCGAGCAGCGCCGATTGGCCGCTGCCGCCGCCGAGCGTGACCACGCGCGGCACCCCGGCGAAGGGTGCGCGGAGGGGCATCGGCAGGTCGGAGAGGCGCATCGCGGGGTGGTTGTACCGCGGGCGGGGGGAGTGGCGCTCGCGTCGATGCGCCGGGCGGGGCGCGTCACCAGGTCGTGCGGCGGGTGCTCGGCGGAGAGATCGGGACGTTCAAGGCCCGTCGTAGGGCATGCGAAGGTCGGCGTTGCGACCCGTGCACGACGGCCCGGAGCCCGTCTCGGCCCAGTATTGCGCGTAGGATTGTCCGTCGAAGATACGAACCGAAGCAGGACGGGTCGTGATCTCTTGGGTCTGCCCTTCGTAGGCCCCAGACAAGAAACGCACGATACGAAGCGATCCATCATCGGACTGCGTGATTCGGAGGCGATCCAGTGCGGATCCGTTCTGAATGCGCCCGACCCACTGCATCGGTGCGGACTGCGACGTCACGGAGTACACGACGGGATTGCCGTCGCACCACTGTCCGCGGAACGTGCCGATTCGAAACGGCACCCGATCTGCCAGTCCGCTCGCGCCGACCGCAGCTACCACCACGAATGCTCCGATGGCACGCCGTACTCGCCGATCGTCGAGACGAAATTTCATGGACGTCCTCTCCTTCCGCGATCGACGATACAGCACGTCGTGGCGATGCGAACCCTGGTCGGTCAGCTTCGGCCGAATTGTTCACCGCCAAGTGTCGTCTGCGACTGACCGTTTCGGGGCGGCGCGACGGCAGGGCGATGCTTCGCGGCGTTCGCAGGCGTAGACGTCCGGGTCGAACGGGGAAGCATGACCACACGCTCGTTCTCGCCGGTTCTGCTTGTCGCCTCCCTCGTCGTCTCCGTCGGCGGGATGCGGGCGGGCTACGCCGCACCTTCGAAGCCGAGGAGCTTCCTGGAATCGTTGTGGCGTCCTCCGCCGGACCCTGAGCTCGAGCCATCGCTGCGTTGGCAGCGCCCTTGTGCGGACGCCTACCACGCCTGCCGCGGCGGGGTGGCGATCTGTGAATCTTGGAGGCGGCTCCCGCCCGCAGCGCGCCTCGCCGATCGGGCGACATGGGCCTGCGATCGGTTCTGCGGGATGCCCTTCCTGAACTGTATGCGCGCTTGTGATCCGTCCCAGCACTCGTTGCGAGGGACGGGGTCTCCGCATCGCCGAACGCGTGAACGATCCGTCGTCGGCGACGCGCCGACCGCGGGACCGCACGGCGCCGCGTTCGAAGGACGGGACCACGTCGTCGTCGGTCCAGAACGGCCGGGAGAGACAGACCGGCTCCATGACGAGGTAGAGCGGGCCGTCGTCGATCTGTCCGTGGTCGAGCACGCGTACCACGCCGTCGTTGCGGATCTCCGACGCGCTGGCGAACAGCCTCGTGAAGTCCGCCGCGGATCCGCGATGCATCACGTGGGGGTGAAGTGCCAGGATCGTCACCGGCTCGCCGGTGGCGATGAATTCGCCGTGGTACAGGCGTCCATCGGC
>CAIMWA010000388.1 GCA_903845045.1 uncultured delta proteobacterium
CCGCTGCTCGACGTCGACGCTCTCGACGGCACCCGCGCGTCGATCACGCTCCCTGGGGCCCTGGCACGCCTCGGGGCCGGAATCGCGACGGAGTTCGCCGCGCTGCAGTCGCACCAACTCCACGCGTGGCACGCGTTCGTCGTGCAGCCTGCGGCGTTGGCCTCCCACCGTGCGGCCAGCGACGACCTCGCCGTCGATGAGGAGGCGTGGCGCGAGCGGCTCCGGGCGCTGACCGACGGGCGTGACGAGCCGTGGTGCCTCGTCGTCGACGATCTTGCGGCGCCGGCATTCCTGCAGGCGCCGGTGCCAGAGGCCAAGCTCGACGGATTCAAACGCCGCTTCGAGTCCCCAGACCGTCTCGACGTGCTGGTGACGTCGAAGAACCACGACGTCCAGCTTCCGCGCGTGCGTCGCGCACGCCCGCAGCACTGGGTATTCGCGCTCGTGATGCTCCAGACCTTCGAGGGGTTTCTCGGCGTCGGCAACTACGGCATCGCGCGCATGAACGGCGGCTTCGCGAGCCGGCCGAGTGTGGGGGCTGCCCGCTCGCCGGCGCTGGTCGATCGCTTCGCCCGCGACGTCGCCGTGTGGAGCGCGCGTCGTGAGTCGCTCGTGACGCTGTTCGGCTACGCAGTCTCGGGCGGGCTCGGACTGCTCTGGTGCACGCCCTGGGACGGCAACGCGTCACTATCGCTCAGTGAGCTGGACCCGTTCTTCATCGAACTCTGTCGGCGGGTGCGGCTGGTCCACCGGGCCGGACGCGTCGAGGGCCTCGGGACCAGTTCGCAGACCCAACGAGTCGCTGCGAAGGAACTTCACGGCAACACCGGCGACGTCTGGACGCCCGTTCGACGGGGCGACGAGGCCGAGGCGCTGACCGTTGGCGGCGGAGGTTTCAGCTACGCGCTGCTGCAGGACATCCTCTTCGAGACGACGATTGCTGGCGCCGCAGCGCAGGTGCTCCGACCCGAGGATGGCGACACGGCGGTGATCGTCGCGCGTGTCCTCGCTCGTGGGCAGGGCGAGACGAACGGCCTCCACGAGCGGGTGCTCCCGCTTCCGCCCAAGGCGCGCAACTGGTTCGCGCAGCCTGCGGCGAAAGCGAGGCTCGGGGTGCTTGCAAAGCGACGGGTCGACCAGGCGGGGCTCATGCGGCTCAAGGTCTTGCGCCCAGCGCTGTGCGCGCTCGTTCAAGCTGGCGCAGATCAGCTCGACCTCACCGACAAGCGCCCCGACCGCTGGACCTCGGCCTTCGACGTCCGCGTGGACGCCCTGTTCTTCGGGCACCTTTGGGACGCCGCAGAGCTCGACGACGAGACAGCCGACACGCGCTGGCGCGACGTCTTGCTCGATCTCGCGCGGGCCGTTCTCACCGAAGCCTTCGATGCGGTGCCGCTCCCGTCGATGCGTCGATTCCGCGCCGTCGCGGTCGCGCAGCGCCGCTTCGACGGTGCCGCCCGGAAGCACTTCGGTACGGCCATGCCCACTCCATCCACGATCACCACCACAACGCTCGCCGCCGAGGGAGACGACGCCCGATGAACGCTGCCGACACCCACACCGCTCGCCCGCTCCGCGAAGTCGTCGGGGGCATCACGCAGACGTTGCGACGCCTCCCGCCGGGCGACCTCGCGGCGCTCCGTCGCCTGAGCCCCGAGGATCCGCACTGCCCCGCGCTGTGGAAGATCCTCGTGGGGGACCTCGCCGATCAGCTTCCGACGGACGACGCTGCCCGCCGCGCCGCCGAGCGGCACTGGGCGGTCATCCTCGCTGCGATGGCCAACGGGCTCGTGGCACCCGGTCGCCGCTTCGGGCGCGCGCTCGGAGAGGCCGTGCCCGAGACCCGCGTCGTGAAGCTGCTTCGGGCGCACGATGACGCGCTCGCGGTGGCCGTCCGAACCGTCGTTCAGCAGCTCGCGTCGCGGGGCATCGCCTTCGATCCATTCGATCTCGCTCGGCTCGTCCTCACCGATGGGACCTCCGCCGAGGACGACGTGCGCCGCCACATCTACGACGACTTCTTCACGGTGGCGCAGGGCGCCTGACCGTCACCCCACTTCCACGAATTTTCAGGAGAAGAACCGATGTCACGCTTCATCCAGATCCACACCCTCACCTCGTACCCGGCCTCGCTGCTCAACCGCGACGACGTCGGGTTCGCCAAGCGCATCCCGTTCGGCGGCGCCACGCGCACCCGCATCTCGTCGCAGTGCCTCAAGCGCCACTGGCGGGTGTTCGACGGAGCGCACTCGCTGTCCGGGCTCGCACCGATGTCGGTGCGATCGCGGCTCACCTTCGAACAGATGATCCACAAGCCGCTGGTGGCCGAAGGGGTCGACCCCGCGCTCGCCCGGGCGGTGACCGAGGCCATCGTGTCCGAGGCGCTCGGCAAGAGCGAGAAGAAGAAGGCGAAGGACGACACCGAGGCAACGAAACCGAAGGCGAAGGGCAAGAAGGGCGTCGAGGCGGCGTCCGACGACGCGGGGGGCGAGCTCGACGCAGCCTCGAAGGGCGCCGTGCAGACGGCCCAGGTGACCGTGCTCGGCCGCCCCGAGATGGAGTACTTCCTCTCGCATGCGCGGGCGGTCTGCGAAGGGAAGCCCGACGCGGGCAAGGCCGCCGATGCCGTGCGGGCGCGCCTCAAGGACGCCAAGAAGAACATCGACGCCATCCGGCTGTCCGCGGGGCTCGACGCCGCACTCTTCGGGCGCATGGTCACTTCGGACATCCTTTCGCGCGGTGATGCCGCGCTGCATGTCGCGCACGCGCTCACGGTCCACGCCGAGGCGTCGGAGAGCGACTACTTCTCTGCGGTCGACGACCTGCTCCGCGAGGGAGACGACGCGCAGCTCGGGAGCGGCCACATCGGCACCTCCGAACTGACCTCGGGGTTGTTCTACGGGTACGTCGTGGTCGACGTGCCGCTGCTGGTCTCGAACCTCGAGGGCTGCGAGCGGAAGGACGTCGGTTCGGCCGACCGCGCGCTCGCCGCGAAGGTCGTGGAAGAGCTCGTGCACCTCGTGGCGACGGTCTCTCCCGGTGCCAAGCTGGGCTCCACGGCGCCGCACGCCTGCGCGCAGTGCGTGCTCGTGGAGCACGGTGACACGCAGCCGCGCACGCTCGCCAACGCATTCCTCAGGCCGGTGGCGGAGCGGCCCGACGTGCTCGGCAACACGTATCGCGCGCTCAACGAACATCTGCGCGACCTCGACGCGATGTACGAGAAGACTACGGCACGAGTGCACGCGGCGATCGACTCCGCGAAGGTTCTCGACTCGGCGGTCCTGGGCGAGAAGTTCGCGCTTTCGGCGGTCGCGAGGTGGGCGGGCGCGGCGGTGCGGGGTACGTGATGCTCGACGTGCTTTGGCTGCGCTTTGACGCGCCGTGGATGAGCTTCGGCGGCGAGGTCGTGGACAAGTTCGGCGTCACCCGAGAGTTCCCCGGACGCGCGATGCTCACGGGTCTGCTGGGGAACGCACTGGGGTACGACCACGCGGAACCCGAGCGTCTCGATGCGCTGCAGCACCGGATCCGCTACGCCGCGCGGCAGGACCGAGCGGGCGAGGTGAAGGTCGACTACCAGACCGTCGATCTCGGACAGGACTTCCTGAAACGCCCGGGCTGGACGACGCGCGGCGTGCCGGAGGAGCGGGCCGGCGGGACGAGCGACGGTACGCACATCCGCTACCGGCACTATCTCGCCGACGCGGTGTACACGGTCGCCTTGGCGCTCTCCGACGGGACGGCGCCGGCGCTCGACGACGTCGCGGAGGCGCTGCGATCGCCCGAGCGTCCGCTCTTCCTCGGCCGCAAGAACTGCCTGCCTGCGGCGCCGCTGCTCCTCGGTCGCACCCGTGCCGCGCGGCTCCGCGACGCGCTGGCCGCCGCGCCGCCGCCGGATCATCGTCCGCTGCTGGCGGGACGTGTGATGAAGGCATGGTGGCCCGTCGACGAAGGCTCCGATTCTGGGCGCACCCTCGCCATCACCGACGACATGGACTGGACCAACCAGATCCATGTCGGCCGACGCTTCATGCAGGAATCGACACTCTCGCTCACGTCGGAGGTGCTCCATGCCGGGTGAGGTGCTGACGATGCTGCGCCTCTCGTTCGACGGTCCCCGGCTCATGGAGCTGGCCCGCCGGCGTCGGCTACCCACGCACGACATCGACCTCGGGTACGTCGTGCATTGCGCCCTCGGGGAGCTGTTCGGCGCGGACGCCCCGAAGCCCTTCGCGATCACCCGCGAGCAGGGACGCTGCATCGAGGTTCTCGGGTACGCCCGCCACGATCGTGACGCCCTCGTCGCGATGGCGCGAACCTTTGCGGACCCTTCGGCCTACGACGGTCTCTGCGACTGGGCGAGCCTCGCCGCGAAGCCCATGCCCGAGGTGTTCGCAGTCGGGCAGCGTCTCGGGTTCTCGGTACGCGTGTGTCCCGTGGTGAGACCCGCGAAGCCCGGACTCCACCACGAGACCGACGGCGCCGAGGTGGACGCGTTTCTCGCCGCGTGCCGAAATGTCGGATCCGACGTGAAGGTCGATCGTGAGGCCGTGTACCGCGACTGGCTGGCGGCGGAGTTCGCGCGCCGTGGTGGGGCGAACCTTGGCACGGTGGCGCTGGAGCGCTTTCAACTGGAACGGTTCACCCGTCGACAGCAAGGGGGCGCCCGCAAGGCCGAGACCCACGATCGGCCGGCGGCGACGTTCACCGGCTCGCTCACCGTCACGGACCCGGCTGCGTTCAGGTCCACCCTCACCCGGGGCCTCGGCCGCCATCGCGCGTTCGGCTTCGGGATGTTGTTGCTCCGCCCGCCGCCCGCGTCGTAGCCCGCGATGCTCAAGGGACGCCTCGGCCTCGAGACCGCCAGGATCCCCCACGGGGACCGACACGGCCTCCTCTGGTTGGGGCGCGGCAACCTCGTCGTCGACGCCGGGACCCTCCGCTTCGTCACCGCCGGCGACGGGGATCTCGCGGCCGGCGACTACGCGATCCCGTTCCAGACGGTGTCGTGCATCGCGCTGCAGCCGGGAGCGACGGTTTCTCACGACGCCTTCCGACTCTGCGCCCGGCACGGGACGGGCATCGTC
>CAIMWA010000389.1 GCA_903845045.1 uncultured delta proteobacterium
CGCCGGTGCGCGGACGCAGCGCGGTGACGTTGCATCTCCTTCGCGTGGAACGTACGAACCTCGCCGGCGCGCGGGCCGCGCTTCCCACGATGCTCGTCCCGGTGACGCGGTGCCTCGACGCCGCGCGCGAGGCCGATCCTGCCGCGCTGGTGCGCGTGCGGCGCGTCGAGATCATCCTCGGCGTGGGGGCCGACGGCGCCGCGAACGCCGTGGAGTTCGATCCGCCGCTGGAGGTGCGCGGGCTGTCGGCGTGCCTCGGGAGCGCGCTGCTCCGATGGCGGCAAGGCGGGCGGTCGCAGCCGCTGGCGTCGGTGTACCTGCTGCTGGTGCGGCACGACGGGTGATGACCCGGGGACACAGTTACGTTCTTGCATCCAGGGAGCGTCGGCGGGGCTGAATGCAACAACGTAACTGTGTCCCCATGGTGCCTCGGGTACGCTCCCCGGCGATGACGGCCTCCCGCCCTGCGACCCGACGCCACGTCGCGGTCGTCGCCCTCGCGTCGCTTCTCGCCGCCTGCGCGCCCGCGACGCCACGCCCTTCGCCGCGCGATGCGGGGGCGCCGCACGCTGCCCCGGCGACACCGCACATCCGCTTCGAGCACGCCGCCGACGGAGCGCTCGCGCCGCTCGTTCGCACGTTCGTCGACCGCGCGCACGCCGAGGGGCGCGTCGCGCTCGTCTATGTGGGCGCGACGTGGTGCGAGCCGTGCCGGTATTTCCACGCTGCCGCGGAGCGGGGGGAGCTCGACGCCGTGCTGCCGCCGCTCGCGCTCCTCGAGCTCGACCTCGACCGCGACGGCGCGCGCATCACCGAAGCCGGCTATCGCTCGCAGATGATCCCGCTCTTCGCGGTGCCCGGCCCGGACGGTCGCGCGAGCGGACGCCACATCGAGGGATCGATCCACGGCCCCGGCAGCCCCGCGCAGATCACCCCGAGGCTGCGCGCGCTGCTCGCCCCGGGAGCGACGTCGACGACGCCGTAGCCAGCGCCTCCGATGAACAGGCGGGCGCTCAGGCCAGAGTGCGCGCGATGGCCTCGGCGCGCGTCGCGCACTCCATCTTCGCCAGGAGCCGCGTCACGTGCACCTCGACGGTGCGCTCGGCGCAGCCCAGCACGTGGGCGATGCGCAGGTTCGACACGCCCCGCGCGAGCTGCGCGAGCACCTGCGTCTCCCGCGGCGTGAGGCCGTGACGAAGCGCGATGGCGCGGGCGGCGTGATCGGCGCGGGGGGCGTCGTCCTGCACGATCACCAGGCGCAGCGCGCCGACGCCGTGGGCTGCGAGGTCCACCGACGTCACGGCTGCGACGCGGGGCGCGTTCGGCGGGGGCTTCAGCATCGCGCGGGTCTCCCGCGGGGCGCGCGCGAGCATCGCCTGCGCGGCGGTGTTCGCGAGCACCACGGCGCCGCGCGCATCGACGATGAAGGCGGCGCCTGCCACGTGCTCGAGCACCGCGCGGCTGAGCGGGTCGACGGCGGCCCCGAGGCGACCGAGGCGCGCCCGGACCTTCAGGCGCTCGCGCAACGCGGGGACCAGCGCGCGAAGCACGCTCGCGGCGCGGCCGTCGAAGGCCTCGGAGCGAAACCCGCCGACCCAGCCCAGCAGCGACGGGCCGTCGCACACGAGCACCCGAAGCTGGCAGTCGTCGTCGAAGCCCCAGCGCGCGAAGAACCGTGCGAGCTGCCGCGTGCCCTCGAGGCGACGCTCCTTCTCCTCGGGCGAGACGCGCAGCGCATCGATGATTGCGGGAAGGTCGCCCGTCAGCGCCCGCCGCGCCGAGACGGTCGCGAGCGCCCGGTTTCGCTGCGCGGGCTCCACGCGGGCGGGGTCGTAGTACCCGAGCCGGTCGAGGGTGCCGAGCGTCGCGTCGAGGTCCTCGGCGATGGTGCGCTCCGCCTTCTTGAGCATCCCGTGTTCGGCGGCGAAATCGAGCGACCATGCGTCGTCGTCGGCGCGGACGCGGTACGCGCAGACCTTCTCGGCGTGGAGCACGTCGCGCAGCCGCGGAAGCACCGCGTCGAGGGGCCCGCGCTCGGTGACCTCGACCACCGCGAGCTCGCGCTGCAACTCGACGACGGCGGCGCGATCTCGGGCTTCGAGCAAGGTCTCCCCTCGCCCACACTGCGCAGCGCACCCACGGCGCGTCAAGCCCGGCGCTCAGCCCTGCGCCGCGCCGTCGACCGTCTCGTCCGGGCCGGGCACCTCCCAATGGATGCGCAGGAGATGCCCCGCAGGACACGGCGCGACGACGAGCGCGACGCCGTCGTCCGCGGGCTCGAGCACCGCAGGCCACTGGCGGCCGGTGTGGAGATCGGTCACCGAGCCGAAGGGCGCGACCTCGCTGGAGAGTCCGCGGATCGAGAGCCGCGCGTTCGCGCACCCGTGGCGCACGGTGAGCCCGACCCACTCGAAGGGCGCCACGTCCTCGGGGCCGTAGGACGCGCGCAGCGCCGCCCGCGTGCGGCAGATCCCTCGGTGCACGACGTAGCTGCTCGGCGCGCCGGGCTTCACGACGAGCCGCGGGGGCCCGTCGCCGTCGCGCTCGATGTCGCCGAGCACGCTGTCGACGGTGCAGCCGACGGCGCCCTCGATGCGCTCCTTCCAGGGTGACAGCACCTCGCCCGCCTGCGCTTCGACGGCGCGGTCGCAGGCGAGGTCGTCGCGGCCGTCGTCCCGATCGAACCCGCTGAGCTTGAACGCGGCCGTGTCGCTCGCCACGCGGGGCTTTGCGATGGGCGGGTCGTCGACCGGATGCACCGCCCATCGGTTGCCGTCGACGCTGGCGTCGAGCAGCGGGCGCACGTGAACGCGACGGTGCTCGCCGCCCGACGCGAAGAACCACGTGTCGGCGCGCAGCGCCCCGTCGGACCAACGAACGACGTTCAGCGACGTGGACAGCCGCGCGGACACGTTCGTCGCGGCGAAATCCTCGCGCACCCCCGCGGAGCCTGCGGAGATCAGCATCACGTCGCCCTCGCCGCGCCGCGTGGCCGCCAGCACGCGCGCCGTCGGATAGTGCTTGTGCCCGTGGAGCACCACCACCGGCCGATCGAGGGCGTGCAGCAGCGAGAGCGCCGTCCCCGCGCCGAGGACGGTCATGGTCAGCTCCTCGTGGTCGGCGAAGCTCAGCACCTGCGGAAGCACCTTGCCCAGCACGAGGCGCTGAAAGCGCGAGCGCCCCTTCATGGAGATGCGGCTCGCGTCGGTGACCGGCGTCGGGATGAGGTGGTGGTGCAGCATGAAGACCACCGGCCCTTCGCGTCGCAGCCGCTGCGCCGCCGACAGGATGTCCTCCGGCGCGAGCACGCCGCCCGCCGAGGCCAGGCCGAAGCGAACGCGCGTCGAGTCGAGGGCGACGACGTCGAGGCCGATGGCGTCCGAGGCGGCGTCCGCGTACTCCGTCGCCGATCTCGCGCTGCCGAACACGGTGACGCCAGGCTCCGCTGCGAGGGCCTCCCTCAGCGCGAAGAACAGATCGTTGGTCCAGGGGTGGAAGACGCCCTCGGTGCGGCGGTCGTGATTGCCGGGGACGATGGCAGTCTGCACGCCGCCGCCGAGCGCGGCGCGAAGCCTTCGCAGCACCCCGACGAAGGAGGCCACCTGCTTCATCGCGCGCTTCGGGTCGTCGAAGACGTCGCCGGTGATGGCGAGAAGATCCGGTGGCGATCCGAGCTCATGAAAGATCCGCTTCGCGGCATCGACGAGCCCGTCGCAGGAGGGTCCGTCGTCGCCGTCGACGGCGCGACCGAAGTGAAGATCGGACCCGTGGCCGATCGCTCGAACGGCCATGGGCTCCCTCGTCATCGCGGAGATCCGGGGACGATTTCCTCAGCCCTTCACGCGCATCACGAAGAGCGGGTTCCACGCGAAGAGCGAGAGCTCGTTGCGCGCTTGCATCCACGCGCGAAGCGCCGTGCCCTCGGCCTCGCCGTCGAAGGCGCCGGCGTCGATGAGGTCGCACAGCGCCGCGTCGCTCGCGGGCGCCCCGGGCAGCTCCGCCCTCCCTCGCGCGAAATCCCTCGCGGGACCGTCGCCCCGCGCGAGCTCCCGCGCAGCCACGCCGAGCACGTGCGCCGCCACCAGCGTCTCGAAGCGCAGCCGCGGGTCGGTCAACGCCGGAACGACCTTCTTCGCGAGGTGCTCCTGCGCGGCCTCGAGGAGGTCCTGCACCGACGGGTGCTGCTCGAAGGCGTCGTGGTCATCGGCCATGGTGCGCATGCTCCAGCTTCTCGATGCGGTCCACGAGCTCCCACTCCATCTCCGCGGCCTTGCGTCCGAGGCTCGCGAGCTCCACCGAGCGATCGCTGCCGCCGAGGTGCCGCTCGGCCTGCGTGTGGCACGTCACCGCCCAGCGGAGGTTTCCCAGCAGCTCCCACCACGTCAGCGCGTCGCGGTCGACGGCGCCGCCGCCGGCGCTCGCATACCCATGCAGGTATGCGTCGAGGTCGCCGAGGCCGCCCACCGCCTTCGCGTCGCGCTCGAAGCGCCAGTCGCGCAGGGTGATCCAGGCGAGGTCCTCGTGGGGGTCGCCGAGGTGCGCGAACTCCCAGTCGAGCACGCCGCGGAGCCCCGTCGCGTCGACGAGCAGGTTGCCCACGCGAAAGTCTCCGTGCACCAGCACCATGCGCCCGTCCCACGGCGGAACGCGCGCCGACAGCCAGCGCAGCGCGTAGCTCCACACCGGGTTGCGCAGCCCGAGGGAGCGCATCGCGTCGCGCGTCTGCGACAGCGCCTCGCCCGCCGGCGTACGCTCCTCGCTCGGCCCTGGAAGCGCGGGCAGCGTGCGCAGCGGCACCGCGTGCACCGACGCCAGCGCCGCGCCGAACTCTTCGACGATGCGCGGACCGGCGGCGACGATGGCCGGGTCCTTCACGATCTTGCGCCCGACGCTCTCGCCCGGAAGACGCTCCATGAGGAACCACGCGCGCTCGGCCCCGTCGGCGGAGCGCCATCGCGGCCGCGGAGCCCGCACGCCCGCGTCCACGGCGGCGTGCAGCAGCGCGAACTCGGTGCCGCGATCGAGGGCCCAGGCGCTCATGTTCGCGCCCATGTCGCGGCGCAACACCAACGCCTCGTCGCGCCCGCCGACGCTCACGTCGATGGACCACGACTCCATGGAGGCTCCGCCGGCGAGGCGTCGCGCGGCGGTGATGGCGGCAGCGGCGCCCTCCCGCGACGTCACGGCGGCCTCGAGCTCGGCGCGCAGGCTTGCGGGCAGGGCGTCGGTCATCACCGCCGACGCTACGCCATCGGCGCGTGGCGGGAAGCCCCGTTCGCCAGTACGCTCCGGCGATGGACCCGACGGCCCTCGCAGAGCACCAGCGCTTCCTCGCCGCCGCGCGGTCGCGGCTCTTCGTTCACGCCCTGTGGCTGCGCGTCGCGACGCTCGCCGGCGTGTCGTCGTGGGTGCTCGTGCACGGGCAGGGCGCGGAGCCCCGGTACCTCTTCGTGGCGCCGCTGGTGGCCCTCGTGGGCGGCGTGCTCGACGTGGGCGTGGTGCGCCGCGAGATGCTCTTCGGCGCCCTCGCGAAGCTGCCGGTGCCGGTGATGGCCACCGAGGCCGTCGAGGGTCAGGTGCCTTGGCGCCGTGCGGTGTACCGGTCCGCGGTGCCATGGCTCCACCTGCCGGTGATGGCCGTCGCGGCGGGCATCACCATCGACGCGCAGGCCGCTCGGCCGGGATGGTCCGCCGAGGGGTTGTGGGTGGCCGCGTTGGTGTTCGCGCTGCTCGGCATCTATGCGGTGCTGCTCGGGGCGTGGTGGTCCGATCGCGCGGCGGCGGCGCAGGCTTCGGCGGCCCCGCCGGTGCCGTTGTTCGCGGCTGCGATGCGCCCGTCGATGCCCGCGCCCGCGCCCTTCGTCGCGCCGGTGGCCGCGCCGGTGCCCATGCCCGCGGTGATCGCCGCGGCGCCGGAGCCCGAGGTGCAGCGCACGCCGTCGCTCGTTCCCGACGCCTCGCCGGGACCGTTTCCAGTGAAGCGCGTCGAGACGAAGACCGCGAGCTTCGGCTCACCCGTCGGAGGCTGAGCGCCTCACATCGTCAGCGCCGCGCCGAGGCTCAGGCCACCGCGCGTCGGGGCGAAGACGACGTTCCAGCGCGGCGGCTCCGGCGTCGGCGGGTGCTGCGCATCGTTGGAGAGCTCGTACCCGAGAATGGACCCAGCAACGGATCCGGCGAGCTCGACCAACGAACCGAGGGTCAAGGCCGCGACGCACCCCGATCCGCCGGAGGAGCCACTGCACACGCCGAGGATCAATCCTCCTCCGACGAGCCCACCGCCGACGACCCCGACGAGGTTGCCGAGGAACGACCACCCGTACCCGCCGTTGCCCCCGCGCGCGTTGCCGACGAGCGTGACCCCGAGCGGCATGCCGACATAGAAGGCCAGCGCGCCGAGGCCGAAGAGCGCGGAGGCGCCCTCCGTCGACCGGAAGCTGTAGCTCAACACGCCGGCGCCGATGAGCGCGCCCCCGACGCCGACGCCGAGGCCGATCCCCGCGAGGGCTTCGTAGAAATAGCGCGTGCCCGGGTCGGGGTCGCGGCGCACCGCCGGCTCCATGGGCGGCGCGAGCAGCAGCCTCGGCGCCGGCGGTGCGGCGAGCGGTGGCGCGGCCTGCGACGGCAACGGCGGCGGAGCCTCCCACGGCGCGGTCTGCGCGGCGGCGCTCGACGTGAACGCGGCTGCTACGACGAACACCCCGGCGACGCGCGCGGCACGGATCATCGCCGCGGAACGTACCGCAACGGCGTGCGTGACGTCGGCCGCGCGGGGGTTAGAGTGCGCCACCCCGATGCCCCTCGTCACCGTCATGGCCCCCTGCTTCAACGAGGAGGGCAACGTCTCCGAGCTGTACCGCCAGGTGCGCGAGGTCTTCGCCGCGCTGCCCGAGTACGCGCTCGAGTTCGTCTTCATCGACAACTGCTCCACCGACGGCACGCCCGCCGAGCTTCGCGCCCTCGCCGCGAAGGACCCGTCGGTGAAGGTCATCTTCAACGTGCGCAACTTCGGCCAGGTGCGCTCGCCGTACCACGCGCTGCTGCAGTGCCGCGGCGACGCCATCATCACCCTCGCGGCCGACCTGCAGGACCCGCCGTCGCTCATCCCCGCGCTGCTCGAGCGGTGGCGCGCGGGCTTCAAGGTCGTCGCCGCGGTGAAGCGCACCGCCGACGAGAGCGCGATGTACCGCCTGCTGCGCGGCACCTTCTACGCGCTGCTGCACCGCATCTCGGACGTGCGCCCGATCCAGAACTTCACGGGCTTCGGGCTCTACGACCAGGTCGTCGTCGAGACGCTGCGGAGCATCGACGACCCGCTGCCGTACTTTCGCGGGCTCATCTCCGAGCTCGGGTGGCCCGCGGCGCTGGTGCCCTTCGACAAGCCGCGGCGCGTGCGCGGCATCAGCAAGAACAACCTCTTCACGCTCTACGACCTCGCGATCCTCGGCATCGTGAAGCACTCCGTGGCGCCGCTGCGCCTCGCGACCTTCGCGGGCTTCACGCTGTCGGCGCTGAGCCTGCTCGTCTCCCTCGGCTACGTCGTCGCGAAGCTGCTGTTCTGGTACCAGTTCACCCTCGGCACCGCGCCGGTGCTCGTGGGGCTCTTCTTCTTCGCGTCGGTGCAGCTCTTCTTCACCGGCATCCTCGGCGAGTACATCAACTCGATCCACATCCACGTGCGCAAGCTGCCGCTGGTGGTGGAGCGCGAGCGCCTCAACTTCGACGCGGCGCCGCCGAAGACCTAGGCCAGCACGATGACGTCGTTGCGCAGCCCGAGGCGCCGCGCGGCGGCCTCGATGGCGCGCCCGTGCAGCGTGCTCGCGGCGAGGATCGGCACGCCGGGCACCGCTTCGGCGGGCGCGTGCACCGAGACCCCGCGCAGCGTCGATCCGTGGAGCTTCGCGTTGCCGTCGAGGAACGCCACGATGGTGGCCCGCGCGAGGCACGTCTCGGCGAGGAGCTTGAACAGGAGCTGCCCCGTTCCCCACACCTGCATCGGTGCTCCGACGTGCGGTGCGAGCTGCGCGTCGAGGTGCGCGAGCATCGCCGCGGACCGCGCGACGTAGCTTCGAACGCGGGTCACGCCGTCGCCGTCGTGGGCGGGAGCGGCGGGTTCGGCATCGACGTCGCCGCGCCGCGCGAGCACCCACGCCGCGGGCACCGGCACGCCGCCGCCGCCGTCGAAGACCTTGCGGCCCGACGCCACGCGCACGAAGCCGCCGCGCGCGAGCAGCGACGTCAGCGTCGCCTCGGTGAAGTGGTCGACGTGCTCGGTGTTGAACTCTTGAAAGGGCGCGCGGAGGTGGTCGGCGTAGGCCGCCGCGTCGGGTACCTCGGCGTAGAGCAGCCCGTCGGCGGCGATGCGCGCGCGCAGCGAGGCGACGGCGCCGCGAAGATCACGCACGTGCTCGAGGACATGCGACACGCAGAGCAGGTGCACCGGGTCGTCGGCGTCGACGGCGCCGTCGAAGAGCCCTCCCTGCCGCGCGGCGAAGCCCAGCGAACGCGTCGTCGCGGCGCACCCGGCGGACGGGTCGACGCCGTCGACGCGCGTGAAGCCGGCTTCACGCAGGGCCACGAGGAGCCCGCCGTTGGCGCAGCCGAGGTCGCACACGCGCCGGTCGCGCCAGGGCGCCGACGCGGCGAGCAGCGAGGCGACGTCGGCGAGGCGCGCGCGGTCCTCGGTGGAACTGCCGCCGCCGGTGCCGACGGTGGCGCTCTCGTACTTCGAGCGCAGGGCGTAGTAGGCGTCGTAGACGTCCTGCGCGGCGGGGGTGTCGGCGAAGACGAAGCCGCAGCGCTCGCAGGCCACGACGTCGTAGCCGCGGGGCAGCGGGTCCTCGTCGGGGAGCACGAAGCGCGGGGCGTGCAGCACCTCGCCGCGCGCGCCGTCGCAGACGTCGCAGCGGCGAAGGAGGCTCTTCACTGCGCGGGCGGGGTGCGGAGCGACTCGGGCACGTCGAGGCCGCGCTCGTTGATGAGCGCCTGCAGCGAGGGCACCGACGCGTAGGGGCTGTCGATGGCGTCGATGTTCACCGGGTGGTCGGCGCGCACGGGGCGCAGCAGCACCTCGCCGTTCATGATCTCGCGGCACGAGATCTGTCCCTTGAGGAGCGGCACCGCGAGGTAGACGTCGGCGGCGGTGAGCGCGTGGCCCGCGGGCAGGTCGCGCTTCGCGTAGACGCCGCGCACCAGCGCGTCGAGGTAGCGCACCTCGCGCTCCGGCGGGTTGCGCTTCTGCGTGCCGGGCGCGCCGCACATCTCCCGGGCCTTCTGCCACGCCTTGAACCAGCGGTCGGCCTGCTGCGGGAGCGTGCAGTACTTCGCCACGGGGACGCCGTCGGCCTCGATGTCGATGTGCCGCTCGAAGGTCCGCGCGCCCTTGGCGTGGGCCATCATCACGCTCGACTCCCAGTCGTGGAACTCGTGCGTCGAGTAGCCGATGACGAGCTGGGGATAGCGCTCGCGCAGGAAGTCGATCTGGTTCAGCTCGAGCTCGCTGTCCTCCGAGGGATAGAGCGAGACGCAGTGGTTGATGGCCAGCGGGATGCTGCGGTTGCCGAAGTACCGCACGAGGTCGTCGACGTCCTTGAGCGACGAGCCGCCCGTCGAGGCGATGACCGGCTTGCGGGTCTTGGCGATGTGCTCGATGAGGAACCAGTCGTTGATGTCCGAGCTGGCGAGCTTGATGATCTCGATGCCGAGCTCGACGCACATGTCCACGGAGCGCTCGTCGAAGGGCGTCGCCATGGGGATGCACCCGTTCTGGCGCACCGCCGCGACCATGGCCGCGTGGTCCTCCCAGGACATCTGCGTGTCGATGGTCTTCTTGATGTAGCGGATGTCGTCGCGGCCCCGGAAGTCGCGGTGGATGAACCGGTCGACGTCGCGGAACTGCAGCTTGATGGCCGCCTTGACGTTGTTGAACCGCACGATGCGGCCGAAGTCGGTGACGATCTTGAGGCCGCGCTCGAGGCGGCCCCAGTGGTTGTTCGCGAGCTCGAGGACGAAGAGGTCCTCGAACACCGCATCGGCGCGGGTGGGCATGGTGGGCGCTACGCTACTTCCGCCGCGGCGGCGCGAACAAGGGCGGCGAGCTCGGGCACGCTGCGCACCGTCGCGTCGGGCGCCTCGGCGGCGAGCTCCGCGGGCGACCCGTAGCCGTACGCCGCGGCCACGGCGACGAGGCCGTGGTCCTTCGCGGCGCGCAGGTCCGAGGCGGTGTCGCCGACCATCCAGGTGCGCGCGGCGTCGAGGCCGTGGGCCGCGACGAGCTCTCCGACCATCGCCGACTTCGTGCGCGACGTCCCCGGCACCGAGTCCACGCACGCCACGTCGGCGAAGGGACCGAGGCCCCGCGCGGCCAGCAGTCGCAGCGTGGGCACCGCGCGCTTCGCCGTCGCCACGAAGAGCGCGACGCCCTGCGCCGCGAGCAGCGCGAGGAGGTCGTGCGCGCCGGCGTAGGGGCGAGTGAGGGCGTAGTCCGAGGCGTCGTAGCGGGCCGTGAACGCCGCGCGCACGCGGGCCACGGTGGCCGCGTCGAGGCCCGGCAGCAGCCGCGGGAGCAGCACGTCGAGGGGCGGTCCGATGTGCTCGGCGCCGAGCGGCGGGATCGCGGGCAGCCCGCACGCGCGCACGGCCTCTTGCAGCGTCGCGGAGATCTCGGCGCGGGAGTCGACGAGGGTGCCGTCGAGGTCGAAGACGACGGCGTGGGGGGCGTGGAGGCTCATGCCCTTCCAATCGCACAGACCGCCCACCGGCGCTGCGCGTCACCCCTCTCCCTTCGACCGCTCGAACGACGCAGACCTCACCCCGGCGCTCCGCGCCACCCCTCTCCCTTCGACCGCTCGCTGCGCTCGGGTCGGCGGGCGAGGGGCCGGAAGGCGACACGGGATCCCGCGACCGCTCCGGCTCCCCCTCCTCCCGCCGACTCGCGGCTCGGAGCGAGTCGAAGGGAGAGGGGGCTGGGGGGTGAGGTCTGCGGCGCGACGGGAAGCAACCCGACGGTCGTCGCTCAATCGTCGGGCAGCAGCGGCACGAGCATGTTCTCGCGAAGCTCCTCGCGCGACAGGAACGGCGCGAGGTCCTCGAGGGGCGCGGAGATCATGCGGCCGTCGTCGAGGCGCCGCGACGAGAGCTTCGGCGCGAACACCTGCGCGAGGTCGAGCTTCACCTCGCACACCTGCGGGCCCTCGCCGTCGAGGGTCTCGCGCACGGCGTCGGCGAGGCCGGCGTGGTCCGTCACGCGGCGGAACGGGATGCCGTAGGCCCAGGCCAGCTTGCCGAAGTCGGGGAAGCCCAGCCCGCTCTCGGTGCCGCAGCCCACGATGTTGTCGGGGAAGTAGTTGTGCTGCGTCTGCCGGATCGAGTGGTAGCCCTGGTTGTCGAGCACGAAGATCTTCACCGGCAGGCGGTGCGTGACGATGGTCTGAAGCTCCTGAAGGTTCATCTGGATGCTTCCGTCGCCGGCGAGGCACACCACGCGACGGCCCGTGGCGACGGCCGCGCCGATGGCCGCCGGGAGGTCGAAGCCCATCGGGGCCGATCCCGAGTTGTGATAGAGGCGCTGGCCCTTCTTGAGCCGCGCAGCCTGGAAGCTCGTCACCGACGCCGTGCCGTCGCCGGACACGACGACCTCGCCCTCGGGCAGCGCCGCGAAGAGCGTCTCCATGAAGCAGTACGGGTTCACGCTCCCGACGGTGTTCCAGTACTCGGGGAGCACCACGGGGTAGCGGCGCGCGCGCTCCTGGCACCACGCGAGCCACGCGGCGTGGTCGCCGGCGCCGCCGTCGCCGAGGGCCGCCTCGAAGGCAGGGAAGAACGCGCGCAGGTCGGCGTGCACCGGCAGGTCGATGGAGAGCGTGGGCTTCGCGAGCTCCGCGGCGTCGACGTCGACCATGACCTTGAAAGCGTGCCGCGCGAAGTTCTGCCAGCCGTAGCTGATCTGCCGGATGTTGAGCCGGCACCCGAGCACGAGCAGCAGGTCGGCGTTCTGCACGGCGAAGTTGCCCGCGCGGTCGCCGATGGTCCCCTGGCGCCCGACGAACTGCGGGTGGTCGGCCCAGAGCGCGTCGAGGGCGTTGAAGCTCACGGCGACGGGGATCCCCATGGCCGCGACGGCGCGCAGGAAGGCCTCGTGCGTGCCCGACGCGCGCACGCCGGTCCCCACCATCACCACGGGTCGCTTCGCGGCGCGGAGGCGCTGCACGAGGTCCGCGGAGACCGCCGCGAGGTCCGTGGTGGGAGCGCCGGCGGCGTCTTCGGCGGGGTCGTAGGCGGCGAGCGTCGTCGGGTCCACGAGGGCGCCCTGGATGTTCATGGGAACGTCGATCCACACCGGACCGGGGCGGCCCGCGGTGGCGAGGTGCAGCGCGCGCTCGAGGTGGTAGCGAATGCGCTGCGCGTCGGTGACCATCACCGCGTACTTCGTCATCGACTCGACGACGCGCACGATGTCGATCTCCTGGTCGCCGAGCTGCCGCAGCGGGAGGTTCGTGCTGCGCACGACGGTCTCGAACTTCACCTGCCCCGACACGACGAACATCGGGATGGAGTCGACCCACGCGCCCCACACGCCGGTGATGGCGTTGGTGCCGCCGGGGCCCGTGGTGACGTTCACCGCGGCGAGGCGCCCCGAGGCGCGCGCGTAGCTCTCGGCGGCGATGGCGCAGGCCTGCTCGTGGTGGCACGCGACGTAGCGGAGCCGCTTCTCGCGGCCGAAGGCGTCGTTGAGGTGCATGGCCCCGCCGCCGGTCACGAGGAACACTTCGCGCACGCCGTGCTCGGCCAGGAACGAGGCGATGTAGTCGGACACGCGGACCTTGCCCGGAGCGCTCATGGCGCGCGGTGTATCACACCCCCGCGGCGCGCTCGCAGTGGCCCCGGGCGCGCTCCGTCACGTACCGTGCGCGGTCATGGAGCCCCACGATCCGGCGACGGTGCTGCGCCCCGCGAACTGCCTCGACGGAGCGCCCGCGGTGCTGCTCTACGGCGCCGGCGGCGTGGGCCGCGAGGTGCTCGGCGCCTGCCGTGCGATGGGCCTCCCGGTGGCCGCCGTGCTCGACCGCGCGGCGTCGCCGGGGCGCACCCTCGACGGCGTTCCGGTGCTCGCGCCGCACGACCCGGAGGCCCTGGCGCAGCGGACGCTCCCGGTGGTGCTGTCGGTGTTCAACCGCGACGCCGACGCGCCCGCCATCGCGGCTTCGCTCGGGGCGCTGGGCTACGAGGCGGTGGTGCCCTTCGTGGCGTTCCATGGGGCTCATGCGGCGCACCTCGCGACGCGCTTCTGGCTGACCCGCCGCGACGTGTGGACGACGCACGCCGGAGACCTCGCCGAGGCCGCCGCGCACTTCACCGACGCCCGCAGCCGCGAGGCCTTCGACGCCCTCGTCGCGCTGCGCACCGAGGCCCGGTACACGCCCGCGCTGCGCCCCGACGCGGGTCCGCAGTACCTCGACCCGTCGGTGCGGGGGTGGGTTCCTGCGGAGGTGGCATGCCTCGTCGACGGCGGGGCCTACGACGGCGACACCCTCGCGAACTTTGCCGCTTCGGGTGTGCGCGTGCGGAGCGCCCATGCCTTCGAGCCCGATCCCGTGAACCACGCGGCGCTCGCCCGGCGGGCGAAGGCGCTGCACGACGCGTCGGGGGTGGCGGTGACGGTGTGGCCCTGCGGCCTCGGCGCAGGGGCGTCGCAGGTGCGCTTCGACGCGAGCGGCGGCGAGGCGAGCCACGCGTCGGCGCAGGGCGGCACGGTGATCCAGTGCGTGGGCCTCGACGAGGCGCTGCACGGCCACCCGGTGGATTTCGTGAAGCTCGACGTCGAGGGCGCCGAGCTCGACGCGCTGCGCGGCATGGAGGGGCTGCTCCGCGCGCGACGTCCGCGCCTCGCGCTGAGCCTCTATCACCGCCCCGAGGACCTCTGGGAGCTCCCTCGCTTCGTGGCGGGTCTCGGCGTGGGGTACCGCATGGCGTTGCGGCTGCACGGCCACGACGGCTTCGACGCGGTGCTCTACGCGCAGGCGGGGTGACGCCGAGGCGCGACGAATTTGGCAGTAGGCGCCCCGGCCGACCGACGGCGCGGTGGGGGTGTACCGGGCAAAGGCGTGGACGGACGCCTGCCCGGCGCACCGCACAACCGGTCGACCGAGGCGACTGCCGCGAAGACGGTCCGGCGGCACTGGGACGCTCGGAGGGCCGTCACGCATCTTCGGCTCGCACGGAAACGGCGGAGGGAGAGCCGCGAAACCGCACCGTCGGAGACATGCGCACCGTAGCGTGGCCGCGCGGCACGCCCAAGAATCCGTCAGCCGCGGTCGAGCTCTTCGGTCGATGCGCGGATGAGCGACGCGTACTGCGCCTCGACGTCGCGCAGCGCGATGGCGTCGAGGAACGACAGGAAGCCGAACTCCGCGACGAGCGTGCGCCAGCCGCGCAACCAGCTCGGAAGAAAGCGCGGGCGACGCACGAGGCCGCGGCGGCGGAGGTGCACGAGGGCCGTCAGGTCCTCCAGGGCGATGCGTCCGCTGACCAGGAGCTCCATCTCGTCGCGGAAGCCCTCGCGCACCACCGCGCTCAGGAACGCCTGCACGTCGAGGAGGCCCGCGAGGTAGACGGTGTCCTTGGTGAACGGCGCGCCGCCCTCGAGGAGCCCGCCGCGGCAGATGCGCTGCGCGTCGAGCCACGCGTCGCGGGGCGCGGTGCCTCGGTCCACGAGGTGGCGGTAGAGGTCGAGGAAGCTCGCGCCCTGCTCGGCCATGTCGCAGAGCACCACGCGCCGCGCGAGGCGCTGCATGCGCTCCGACGTCGCGCAGTGGTGGTGCAGCTCGGCGAACACCGCGAGCCCCTCCTGCGTGCGCGTCGAGCGCGGACCGCCGCCCCGTAGCAGCCCGGCGCCCTCCTGCACCGCGCCGTTCTGGCCGGTGAGGGCGTGGGTGCCGATCTCGTGGTGCCAGAGCCCCTCGGCCTCGTGGTGGCCGAAGGTGGCGTCGGCGCGCACGCGCACGCGGTTCACGCCGGCGACGACCTTGGCCGTGGCGTCGGCGTCGACGACGACGGTGACGTCCATGCCCGGGTACTCCCGGGCGACGCGGGAGCGGAGCATCTCGGCGAGGGCGTGGGCGTCGAGGGGGCTCTCGTCGGGGTCGTCGGCGGCCTCGTCGCGGCCGTGCGGACGAAGCCGGTCGAGCACGTGCTGGGCGAGGTCGAGGGTGCGCGTCGTCCCTCCATGGAACCTGCTGCGCGGACCTCCGTAGAGCTCCTTCGAGATGCGGTGGAAGTCGGCGGTGCCGACGGCGAGCACGAGGCGGCACGCGTCGCGCAGCGAGCGCACCGTGGCGCGAAGCCACGCCGACACGACGTCGTCGCCGTCGAGGGCGCGCTCCTCGCGGGTGCAGTCGCGGATGCGCTCCTCGAGGTGGTCGCGGTCGACGTCGTAGGCGACCTCGGGGAGCGACCCGGCACCGTGGGCGAAGAAGCGCTCCTCGACGCGGCGGGGCCACGCGACGGCCTCGAGCACCTTCACCCGCGCACCGTTGCGAGCCAGCGCGTCGACGCGTCGCAGGCGCTCGCGGAGCACGTCGTCCGGAGGGAGCTCCATGAGGTGCATCGTACCTTATTTCTCGCGTTCCGCGGCCGCGCGCTAGCGTCGTGGAGGCCCATGGGAACGCGCCGCACCGCCCCGGTCGCGCAGCTCGACCTCTTCAAGGGGGCGGACCCTCTCGCGCCCGTGTACCGCGAGGCCGCGGAGCTCGTCGCGCGGCTGCCGGAGCGCCTGCACCTCGGCACCAGCTCGTGGTTCTTTCCGGGCTGGGAGGGCCTCGTGTGGTCGGGCCGCTTCTCCGAGAGCGACCTCGCGCGCGAGGGCCTGCGCGAGTACGCGCGGCACCCGCTGCTCACCACCGTGGGCATTGACCGGAGCTTCTACGCCCCGGTGCCCGCGGCGGACTTCGCGCGCTACGCCTCGCAGCTCCCGCCGGGGTTTCGATGTGCGATCAAGGCCCCCGCGTCGGTGACTTCGGCGGTGGTGCCGCACCGCCCCCGTGGCGACGCCGAGGCCAACCGCGACTACCTCTCCATCGAGCGCTTTCGCGCGGACCTCGGCGACGCGCTGGTGTCGTCGTTCCTGCCGCATACGGCGATGGTGATCCTCGAGTTTCCGCGAGCGCCGCGGGCGCTCACCGGCGACCCGCGCTCCTTCGCCCAGCGCCTCGCGCGCTTCATCGGCGACGTCGACCCGCGGATCCCGGTGGCCGTCGAGCTCCGCGACCCGACGCTGCTGCAGACAGCGTACGCGCAGGCGCTCGCCGACGCGGGGGCAGCGCACGTCTACTCGATGCACGCGCACATGCCGCTGCCCGGCGCCCAGCGCGCGGTGGTGCCGCTTCGACGGCAGCCCTTCGCGGTGCTGCGGCTCTCGCTCCCGCCACACACGAACTACGACGAGCGCAAGCAGGACTTCGCGCCCTTCGACCGGCTGCGCGACGTCGATCCCGCGCGGCGCGACGACGTGCTGTCGGTGCTCCGCGAGGCCCTCGCCCTCGACCGCGACACGTGGGTGCTGGTGAACAACAAGGCCGAGGGCAGCGCTCCGTTGACGCTGCGCGCCATCGCGCAGGCGCTGGCGGCGCGTCAGGGGGACGGTTTCAACAATTCAACATTCCGGTGACCCCGGAATTCGGCATCTCTGAACTGCGGTTTTCCTCGGTGTTCGCGGTCGCGGGAAATGCCGCATGACCGGAATGGCAACTTGTTGAAACCGTCCCCCCCGGGGGGTCAGCGCGCGAGCGCGAGGCGCGCGCGGAGACCCGCTTCGGTCGTGTAGCCGACGGCGACGGAGCGCACGCGACCGCCCGCGTCGAGCACGAGCGTCGTCGGGAACGCGTGCACCCCTGCCGCCGCCGCGATCGTTCCGCCGGGATCGACGATCACCGGGAGCTCCCGCCCGCGCGCCGCGAGCCACGCGCGCACCTCGGCGGCGTCGCCGGACGACGACGCCACGGTGATCATCGGGACGTCGCGCGCCACCGAGGCGAGGGTGCCGAGATCGGCGCGGCACACGGTGCACCACGTCGCCCAGAACGTGACGAGCGCCGGGCGCCCGCGAAGCGCCGCGGTGTCGAGGGCCTCGCCGCGCAGGCCCCTCCCCGCGATGTGCGGCGCCGCGCCGCGGACGACACCGCGGGACTGCCACGCCTGCACGCCGAGGAAGATCGCGGCCATCACCGCGACCTCGAAGACCGAACGGAAGAGACCTCCGCGCGGGCGCGTCGGTGCTGCGGTCGCTGGAGTCGTCATGGGGTTCACCGGGACGGAAGAGCCCGCCGGCGCCTCGAGGGGTTCGCGCGACGGCGGATCATCCCGATCGGCCGTCGGACGCGAAGGGGAAGGTCAGTGCGTGGCCGGGGCGGCCGGGGCGTGGTGCCCGGCGTGCGGGGCGGCGTGCGGGGCGGCGGCCGGGGCGGCCGGAGCAGCAGCGGCCGGAGCGGCGGCGGCCGGACCGTCGGTGACGATGAAGTCCACGCGACGGTTGCGGGCGCGGCAGGGGGCCGTGTCCTCGGTGCAGAGCGGGCGCGTGGCGCCGAAGCCGACGTGCTCGAGGGCGACGGTCACGCCGTGCGCGTGCAGGAAGTGCTCGACGGCCTCGGCGCGGCCCTCGGACAGGTGGTGGTTGTGCTCCGGCGTGCCGAGGTTGTCCGTGTGGCCCTCGATGCGCAGGCCGTGGATCTCCGGGTGCGCGTGGACCAGCTCGGCGACGCGCGTGAGGATCTCCGTGGAGTGCTCGTGGAGAGCCTCGCTGTTCTCCTGGAACTCGACGTCCTGGCTGATCTCGACGCGGTTGTCGTGCAGCTCGGCGTGCGCGGCGACGGGGGCCACCGCGGGCACCGGAGCCTCGACCACCGGGGCCGGCGTGGGCGCCACGACCACCGGGGCCGGCGCGGGGGCCGCGGGCGGCGGGGCCTGGTGGTGGCAGGCGGCCATCGCGAGGGACAACGACACGACGGAGGTGCGAAGAATACTGGCAGAGAGCTTCATGGTCCGCGCTCGTAAGGCACCCCCACCGGGAGCGCAAGACCCCCCTCGGCGTCGACGACCCGCCGACGACAGGAACCGGGAAACACTTCCAACGCCTCGCGAGAGCCCTCGAGGAGCGGTGCGGCGTCAGGGAACGGCCACGACGACGGGCACGATCTCGTAGTCGCTGCGCGAGCGCGACGCGTACACGTAGACCGTCGCGGAGCCGCGCGCGGGCGCCGTGGCGGGAACGGTCACACGGAGCGTCGCGGTGCCGCCGTTGTCGAGGGCCGTGCGGTCCAACGC
>CAIMWA010000390.1 GCA_903845045.1 uncultured delta proteobacterium
CCGCACGCACTCCCCGGGATCCGTCCCACGCTGCGACCTCGTCGCGCCGTCGCGGGACGTCCACCCGCCGTCCTCGGGGCCGCCGCCCCACACCGTGCGGCCGTCGGGGCTGAGCGCGACGCCCCGCATCGGTCCGCGGGCCTGCCATACGAGCCTCGCCGTCGCGCCGGCGTCGTCGCTGCGAAACAGCGCGCTCGCAGCGCTCGTCGACGCGTCCATCGCAGCGCCCTCGACGCGCAGCCAGACGACGTCCGCGTGCGACGGGTCCACCGCCGAGACGTACACCCCGTGGGCGCCGCCGAAGCTCGCGCCCGCCGGACGCCAATGCGCGCCGCCGTCGTCGCTGCGAAGCACCACCGGCGTGCCGTCGGCGAGGCGCGAGCCGCTCGCGTAGAGCCGCAGCGCATCGGACGCCGCGGTCTCCACGGTGTCGAGCACGAGGCCCTCCATCGCATCGCCAGGGAACGTGAAGGTGCGCCCGTTGTCCGTCGACCGCGCCACGCGCGACGACGGCGCGGCATCGTGCGTGGTCACCGCCGCCCAGACGGTGCGACCGTCCGCCGACGCCGCGAGGTCCTTCACCGCGAGGCCTTCGAGGTCTTGCTGACGGCGCACGGCGCAGCCGTCCTGCGTCGCGACGAGGCCGTCGTCGAGGGCCACGAGCAGCGTCCCGTCGGCCGCGAAGGCGAGCGGCGGATCATACCCGTCGGTGTAAGCGAAGGCGTCCTCGCACCAGAACTCCCAGCGCGCGCCGCCGTCGGTGCTCAGCACGAGGCCGAAGGTCGTGCGAAGCACGCGGAGGTTCGGGCTCGCGATGCTCTGGACGTAGTCCTGGGCGCGGGGAAAGCGACCGTTGGCTGAAGCCGGGGGCGCGGCGAGGGCGAGGGCGAGGAGCGGAAGGAGCGCGGCGTGGCGCGCCCGGCGGGGGATCACACGGAGAAGGAGCTGCCGCAGCCGCAGGTGCCCTTCACGTTCGGGTTGCCGAACTTGAAGCCCGCGCCGGACAGCGTCTCGACGTAGTCGATCTCGGTGTTCTCGAGGTACTGGATCGAGAGCGGATCGACGAAGAGCTGGATGCCGAGGCACTCCACGATCTGGTCCATGTCGGTGGGCTTCTCGTCGAAGTACAGGTCGTAGACGAAGCCCGAGCAGCCGCCGCCCTTGACCTGGAGCCGCAGCCCCTGGCCCTCGAGCCCCTCGGCCTTCGCGATCTCCTTGACCTTGTTCGCAGCCACTTCGGTGAGCGTGATCATCGTCTGGGTCTCCTTGGCGACGTCGAGCGCCGCGTACTTGGTTCTCTAGCGCAGGGTCCCGGGGAGGTCCAGACGCGCCGGCGGGTCCGGCGCCTCGACGCGGACGGACGCGCGCAGTTCGGCTGCGAGGGCAGCGAAATTCGCGGCGCAGGTGCGTTCGATGAACACGCTCACCGGCGGGGCTCCGACGAACACGAGGCTGAGCACCGGACCGTCGGCGCCGGCCACGACGACGTTTCGCCACGGCACCCAATCGAAGACCGTGCCGACGACGCGGGCGCTCGCGGGCGCCCAGGGGCGCCGGTGCGGGATCAGACGCACGCCGAAGTGCGAGAGCTCGAGGAGTCGGGGAGCCTCGATGCGCGCGATGTGCCGCTCGCGGCATGCCCGGAACGCCCGCAGCGTCATGCGCGACAGCAGCCACGGCACGGCCATGAAGAGCACCCCGCAGAGCAGCGCGACGGCGGTCTCGGGCTCGTTCCTCAGCACGACGGCGCCCAGGCCGAAGCACAGCGCGAGGACCAGGCACTTGAACGAGAACAGGGCGTGCGCGCCCTCGGCGAAGCGCACCGCGGGGTCGTCCTTGGCGTGCTCGACGACGCGCACGACGCCGTGACGA
>CAIMWA010000391.1 GCA_903845045.1 uncultured delta proteobacterium
ACGCCGCGCAGGGCCAGCGGGATGAGCGCGACGATCACCAGGGCGTTGAAGATCACCGCCGAGAGGATGGCGCTCTGCGGCGAGTTGAGGCGCATGACGTTGAGCGACCAGAAGTACGAGCTGTGGGCCTCGCCGCGCGTGACCTGGAACGCCAGCAACCCCGTGAACATCGCCGGCAGGATGGAGAAGTACTTCGCGACGTCGTTCGCCACGGAGAACGTCGTCAGCGCGCCGCGGGTCATGAGGAGCTGCTTTCCGATCTCGACGATCTCGATGAGCTTCGTCGGGTCGCTGTCGAGGTCGACCATGTTGCCGGCCTCCTTGGCGGCCTGCGTGCCGGTGTTCATGGCGACGCCGACGTCGGCGCGGGCGAGGGCTGGCGCGTCGTTGGTGCCGTCGCCGGTCATAGCGACGAGGCGCCCGCCCTCCTGCATGCGATGGATGTAGGCGAGCTTGGCCTCGGGCGTCGCCTCGGCGAGAAAGTCGTCGACGCCCGCCTCCGCCGCGATGGACTTCGCGGTGAGCGGGTTGTCGCCGGTGATCATCACGGTCTTGATGCCCATGGCGCGGAGCCGCTCGAAGCGCTCGCGCATGCCGGGCTTCACCGTGTCCTTGAGGTAGATCACGCCGAGCACCTGCGCGCCGTCGGCCACCACGAGGGGCGTCCCGCCTTCGTTCGCGATGCGGTCGACGATGGCCTGGAGGTCGGCGGGGATGGCACCCCCATCGCGGGACCGCACGTGGTTGAGCACCGCGTCGCTGGCGCCCTTGCGCACCACGCGCTCGCCGGCGTCGATGCCGCTCATGCGCGTACGCGCCGTGAACGGAACGAAGAGCGCGCCCGTCGGGAGCGACGGAGCGAGGCCCATGCCCGCCGCGAGCGCGACGATGCTCTTGCCCTCGGGCGTCTCATCGGCCAGCGACGCGAGCGAGGCCACCGCCGCAAGCTCGCGCTCCTCGACGCCGCGCACGGGAAAGAACGCCGCCGCCTGGCGGTTGCCGTAGGTGATGGTCCCGGTCTTGTCGAGCATGAGCACGTCGATGTCGCCGGCGGCCTCCACGGCGCGCCCCGACGTCGCGAGCACGTTGTGCTGCACGAGCCGGTCCATGCCCGCGATGCCGATGGCCGAGAGCAGTCCGCCGATGGTCGTCGGGATGAGGCACACGAGCAGCGCGACGAGCACGCCGATGCCGAGCGATCCCCCGAAGAAGCGCGCGAAGGGCTCGAGGGTGACCGTCGCCGCGAGGAAGATCAGCGTGCGCCCCGCGAGGAGGATCGTGAGGGCGATCTCGTTCGGCGTCTTCTGCCGCTCGGACCCCTCGACGAGGGCGATCATCCGGTCGACGAAGCCGCCGCCGGGGTCCTGCATCACCTCGATCTTCAGCCAGTCCGACGCGACGCGGGTGCCGCCGGTGACCGCGCTGCGATCGCCGCCCGCCTCGCGCACGACGGGAGCGCTCTCGCCGGTGATCGCGCTCTCGTCCACCGACGCGACGCCCTCGACGATCTCGCCGTCGGCGGGAATGAGCTGGCCCGCGGGAACGTACACGACATCGCCGCGTCGAAGCTCCGTGGCCGGCACCTCGTCGCCGCCCTCGGTCGCACCCGGAACCAGGTTCGTCTCGTCGCCGCTCCGGCGGAGGCGCCGCGCGGTGGTCGTCGTGCGCATCTTGCGAAGCGTCGCGGCCTGGGCCTTTCCGCGCCCTTCGGCCATGGCCTCGGCGAAGTTGGCGAAGAGCACGGTGAACCACAGCCAAGCGACGAGCTGCGCGGTGAACTTCACGTCGACGCGGGCGCCGCGCACGAGGTCGCGAATGAAGAGCACGCTGACGAGCGCGCTCCCGACCTCGACGACGAACATCACGGGGTTCTTCGCCATGACGCGCGGATCGAGCTTCTTGAAGGCATCGACGATGGCCGGGCGGACGATGGCCGTGTCCCAGACCGACTGCGATGTGTGGACATTGTGCTTCGACATGGGAATGCCTATGCGCCCGCGAGCATGAAGTGCTCGACGACGGGTCCTAGCGAGAGAGCCGGGAAGAAGGTGAGCGCGCCCACGATGAGGATCACGCCGATGAAGAGTCCGACGAAGAGCGGGCCGTCCACCGGGAAGCTGCCCGGGCCCGCGGGGACGCGCTTCTTCTTCGCGAGGTTTCCGGCGATGGCGAGCGCCGCCACGATGAGCGGAAAGCGCCCCACGAACATCGCGAGCGCGAGGGTGAGCGAATAGAAGACCGGGTGCTGCGGCGAGTACGCGGTGAGCCCGGCGAAGGCGCTGCCGTTGTTCGCCGCGCCGGAGCTGAACGCGTAGAGCACCTCCGACAATCCGTGCGGGTGCGGGTGCCACGGGGCGCCCGCGACGTTCGTCGAAGCCACGTTCATGATGCCCGCGCGGCCGGCCTCGGTGAGCACCGCGACGGCCGTCAGCACCAGGATCGAAAACGCCGGCAGCAGGATGTAGATGGACGCGAAGCGCACGTCCCGGCTGTCGATCTTCTTGCCGAGATACTCCGGTGTTCTTCCCACCATGAGCCCCGCGAGGAAGACCGCGATGAGGATGTAGATGAGGGCGCCGTACATGCCGGCGCCGACGCCGCCGAAGACGACCTCGCCGAGCTGCATGTTCAGCATCGGCACGAGGCCGCCCAGCGGAGTGAAGCTGTCGTGCATGGAGTTGACGGCGCCGCACGACGCGTCGGTGGTGACCACCGCGAAGAGCGCCGTGTCGGCGATGCCGAAGCGAAGCTCCTTGCCCTCCATGTTTCCGCCGCACTGGAGCGCGCTCGCCGCCTGGTCGGCTCCGGCGCGTGCGAGCATCGGATTCCCCGCCTGCTCGAAGTGCGCGACGGTCACCACGCCGAGCACGGCGATGACCGTCATGGCGGCGAAGACGGCCCACCCGTGGTGGCGGTTGCCGACCATCTCGCCCAGCGTCACGCAAAGCGCAACAGGGATCGCGAAGATGGAGAAGATCTCCACGAAGTTCGTGAGCGGGGTGGGATTCTCCCAGGGGTGCGCGCTGTTGGCGTTGAAGAACCCGCCGCCGTTGGTGCCGAGCATCTTGATGGCCTCCTGCGAGGCCACGGGTCCGCGCAGCAGCGACTGCGTTCCGCCGTCGAGGGTGTGCCACGCCGCCACGCCGCCCCAGGTCTGGATGACGCCCTGGGACACGAGGAACAGCGCGTAGACCACGCAGAGGGGAACGAGCACGTAGATGTGCACGCGCACGAGGTCGACCCAGAAGTTCCCGAGCTTGTCGGTCTCCTTCCGGGCGATGCCTCGGATGAGCGCGATGGCGACGCAGATGCCGACGCCCGCGGAGAAGAAATTGTGCGACGTCAGCGCGACGGCCTGCGAGACGTAGCTCATCGTCGTCTCGCCGCCGTAGCTCTGCCAATTGGTGTTCGTCGTGAAGCTCGTCGCGGTGTTGAACGCGAGCCACGGCGGAACCGCGCCGAGGTGCGTGGGGTTGTGCGGCAGCGAGGCTTGCAGGCGCAGCACGGCGTACGTCACGACCTGCGTGAGGGCCGAGAACGCGAGCATCGCGACGGCGTATTGCTTCCAATCGTGCTCTGCGGACGGATCGACGCCGGCGAGGCGGTAGAGCAGCCGCTCGACGGGGCCGAGGAAGCGCGCGGTGCGGTGGTTCTCTCCCGCGAAGACACGCGCGAGGAACCGCCCGAGCGGGACCGCGACGGCGGCGAGCAGCACGAAGAAGACCGCGATGAGGGCCCAGGTGCGCGGGGTCATGGTCAGAACCTCTCGGGGCGCGCGAGCACGTAGAAGAGATAGAGCGTGAGCCCCGCGGCGGTCGCGAGACCCAGGATCACGTCGAAGTTCATCGCATCACATCCTGTCGAAGACGCGAACGAGCCCTGCGGCTCCGAGAAACAGCCCGGCGGTGATGGCGAGAATGAGCAGGTCGGTCATGGGACATCGTCCTTCTTCGCGTCGTCTATAGCCGCACCATGAGCGCGGCGGTCATGCGGTCTTCGGTGGTCGAGAGGTCGGGGCTCCACCCCATCACCGTCGAGCCCGGCGCTCCGGTGTTGCCTCCCGGGGGCGTGACGCCGCCGTGCCCGGAGAAGTACGGAACGTCGGCCGCGCGGTGCGTGTATTCGAGCCGGAACGTGACGTTCCGCGTAGGCATGTAGTCGAAGGTCGTCTGCATGTCCCAGGCGTGGAACGGGTCGCCCTTGTTGTAGGTGAAGTACGGCGAGCCCGAGTACGCGGTCGCGCCGTTGATGGGCGGCATCAGCACGAGGTACCGCCCCGGGTTGTTGATCGCGCCGCCGCCGACGGTGAACGCGAACATGTCGCGATGGAACCAGAGCCGCGCGTAGGCCATGAAGCCGATGAAGAACTGCTCGCCGCAGGTCACGTTCGCCGCCCCGCCGGCGCCGTTGCCGAACTCGCAGCCGGCGTCGACGGTGAGCGACCCCGCGACGCGGGTGAGGCCGCTGCTCTGGGGTCTGTTGAAGAACCGCAGCATGACGCTGTCGTCGGTGTGCACGCGCAGCCGGTCCGGCACGCCGAGGGTGTCGCTGCCGAAGTACTGGTTGCCGATGACGTTCACCGAGTCGTTCGGCGCCCAGCGGACCTGGAGGCCCACGCCCGGGGCCTGGTTGAACTGTCCGTAGGCCTGCCAGCCGTTGACGAGCCATGGCTCGATCTTCAGGTGCTCGTTCACGTAGATCTGCACGCGCACGCCGTTGAAGAACCATGGCGTGTTCGAGGAGACGTAGGACGGCTGGTACGTCCAGTTGTCGAAGTTGTAGTAGCTCCACAGCCCGACGTAGGACATGAAGATGCCCGCCTGGATGTTGATGCCGGCGAGCGCGTTGATGTGATAGCCCGCGTACGCCTCGGAGATGTATCGGTACGCGTTGTCGAGGCTCCACTGCCCGCGCCCGGTGCTCGCGTCGTTGCGCGGCGTCGTCATCGAATACATCCCGAACTGGGTCATCAGCCGGGCGTGCGCTCCACGGTAGTAGAAGTCGCCGCCGATGCCCGCCTGCGTCACCTGGAACTCGTTGGAGCGGAACACCTCGCTCGAGCCCGAGATGGTGTTGTCGACGGGGTTCGCGAGGCTGTAATGAAACGGCACGTCGAGGCGGACCTCTCCGGTGAACACGCCGTAGTGGAGAAGCGACTCGGCCGGAGCGTAGTTGGCTGGCGACCAGGAGAAGTCTCCGAAGGCGAACGGGGTCACCGCCGGGCCGTAGTCGGTGTTCACCGCGGGGGGCGAGGCGGGCGCGGGCGCGGGCTCGGCGGGAGCCGGCGTCGGCGTCGATCGCGCGGCGCGGAGGGTGCGGATTTCCTCCTCGAGCGCGTGAAGGCGCTCCTCGACGGACCCGGGCTGCGGCGGCGTGCTCGCGGTCGCGTCCGGCGTCGGCGACGCCATGGCGGTCTGCGCATGGGCGATGGACGCGGACGAGGTCGCCCCGAGGACGGCGGCGACGGCACAGGTGAATGAGGCGATCGGGCGATTCATGACGTTTCGTTCCTCCTCCGCGGCGTCGGCTCCGGACCTGCGAGCTCGGCGGCGACGGACTCGAGGCCCCGATGTTCGCAACGGCCGTGCCGTTCGCTGCGCGCCGGAGACCTCGCGAGATGCCGCTTTGTGCGTCGTGCAGCGGCGCACGAAGGCGACGGGGCTGCGTGCGGCCGCGCACGAACGATCGACGGGCACTTCATCCACTTCGATGAGGCTCGACGCCTCGAGGATCAGCGGCCGCGTCGGCGCGCGGGCCGCAGCGCCGCGAGCGTCACAGGCGCACCATGATCGCCGCGGTCATGCGGTCCTCGGTGTTCGAGAGGTCCGGGCTCCAGCCCATGACCTGCGAACCCGGAGCGCCCTGGTTGCCGCCCGGCGGCGTGAGCCCCCCGTGTCCCGAGAAGTACGGCACGTCCGCCGCACGGTGCGTGTATTCGAGGCGGAACGTGACGTTCCGCGTCGGCATGAAGTCGAGCGTCGTCTGCATGTCCCACGCGTGGAACGGGTCGCCCTTGTTCGCCGTGAAGTACGGCGTGCCGCTGAACGCCGTGGCGCCGTTGATGGGAGGCAGCAGCACGATGTAGCGCCCGGGGTTGTTCATCGCGCCGCCGCCGACGGTCACGGCGAAGGTGTCGTGCCGGAACCACACCCGCGCGTAGGCCATGAAGCCGAGGAAAAACTGCTCGCCGCAGGTGACCGCGGGCGCTCCGCCGGCGACGCCATCGCCGAACTCGCACCCTGCGTCGACGGTGAGCGACGTCGCGAAGCGGCTCACGCCGGAGGAGGCAGGGCGGTTGTAGAGGCGCACCATCACGCTGTCGTCGGTGTGCACGCGAAGGCGGCCCGGTACGCCGAGGGTGTCGGTGCCGATGTACTGGTTGCCCAGCAGCACGAAGGCGTCGTTCGGCGCCCAGCGGACCTGGAGTCCGAAACCCGGTGCCTGGTTCATCTGCCCGTACGCCTGCCAGCCGTTCACGAGCCACGGCTCGATCTTGAGGTGCTCGTTCACGTAGATCTGCACCCGGGCGCCATTGAAGAACCACGGCGTGTTCGACGACACGTACGACGGCTGGTAGGTCCAGTTGTCGAAGTTGTAATAGCTCCAGAGGCCCACGTACGACATGAAGATGCCCGCCTGGATGTTGATCCCGGCGAGCACGTCGAAGTGGTACCCGGCATAGGCCTCCGCGAGATATCGATAGGCGTCGTCGAGGTGCCACTGTCCGCGCGCGGGGCTCGGGTCGTTGCGAGGGTTCGCCGTCGAGTACAGGCCGAACTGGGTCATGAGCCGCGCGTGCACGCCGCGGTAGTAGAAGTCGCCGCCGAAGCCGGCCTGCGTGACCTGGAACTCGTTGGCGCGAAAGACCTCGCTGGAGCCCGCGATGGTGTTGTCGACGGGGTTCGCGAAGCTGTAGTGAAACGGCACGTCGACGCGCACCTCGCCGGTGAACGCGCCGTGGTGCAGCAGGCTCTCGGCGGGCGCGTAGTTCCCGGGCGCCCAGCTCATGTCGCCGAAGCCGAAGGGCGTCACTCTCGGCGCGTAGTCCGAGCTCGAGGACGTCGCCGTGGATGCAGCCGGAGCCGGTCCCGGCGTCGGTGGCGCCGCGGCTTCGGGGCGAGCGCGAAGGGCGCGGACCTCCGCTTCGAGGGCCTCGAGACGCGCCTCGATGGGCGAGGGTGCGCCGGGTGTCTGCGCCGCTGCGATGCGGGCCGCCAGAACGGTTCCGAGCGCAGCGGCGAGGCCGTGGGAAGTCCGTGAGGTGCCATTCATGGCCGCCCGCATCGCAGGGCGCATGCCGCGGCCATCGTCGCGCGCAGGGCCTCCATCGCGGGCGTCGGCGTCGTGCAGCGCTGCACGATGACCGAGGCCGCGTCCGTGCCGTCGCGCACGATGGGACCTCGGGCTCGCCGGGCGTCGACGGCTCGCGCGTTCCGTGATTGCTTCGGCGTCGATGCTGCGCCCGTACGTCCTCGTTGCCCTCGGTCTCACCGCCTGCGCGTCGTCGCCGGCCTCGGCCCCTGTCGACGCATCGCCGCCGACGGACCTCGGAGCGCCCGTCGACGCCGCGGCGCCGGTGGATGCGTCGACGCCCGCCGATGTCGCGACGTCCGGGGACGTCCCCATGGCGACGGACGCGCCGCGCAGCTTCCGCCCGCTGGCGCCCCTCGGGCCCACGCCGGTGCGCAGCTTCACGGCGGTCCCGGCGAACATGCTCACCGCGGGCGCCGACTACCGCGCGACCATCGTGACCGACGTGGGAACGCTGCAGGTCGACCTGCTCGAGGACGTCGCGCCGATCACCGTGAACTCCTTCGTGTGGCTCGCGCGCAACCGCTTCTTCGAGGGCATCGCGTTCCATCGGGTCATCGAGGGTTTCGTCGCGCAGGCGGGCGACCCGAACACCGTCGACGGCGGCCGCGCGACCTGGGGACGCGGCGGCCCCGGCTACACCTTCGGCCTCGAGGTGGACCCCTCGGCGAACTACGACGGCCCCGGCGTCGTCGGCATGGCGCGCGGCAACGCCGAGAACACCAACGGCTCGCAGTTCTTCATCACCCTCGCGGCGACGCACTCCCTCGACCAGATGTACACGATCTTCGGGCGGCTCCTCGACGACCCCTCGCGTGCCGTGCTCGCGCAGATCGCCCGGGGCGAGCCCCCTGCCACGCCGACGCGCATCACGTCGGTGACGATCCTCGAGGGCGTGCCCTGACCGGTCTCCGCCGGCTCGGCGTTACGCGGGGGCGATCCTGCCGACTTTTTGGAGCCGCGGCCGCACCCGGAGTACGGGGCGAGCATGGGTCGATCGCGTGCCTCGCAAGAATTCCGACCGCATTTCCGGCCTGAGGGACACTTCGACCGCACGGCGGCGCACAAGCCGATCCTCGTGCTCGAGAACGTGCTCAAGGTGTTCCGCGCCGACGCGCCGGTGCTGCGCGGCGTCGACCTGACCATCGAGCGCGGCGAGTTCGTCTTCGTCACCGGACCGTCGGGCGCGGGCAAGAGCACGCTCCTCAAGCTGATCTACCGCGCCGAGTCCGTGGACGACGGCCGCATCCTCTTCTGCGGTCGCGACATCGCGCGGCTCACCGAGGACAGCATTCCCCACCTGCGCCGCAACATCGGCGTGGTGTTCCAGGACTTCCGCCTCGTGCCTTACTGGACCGTGTACGAGAACGTCGCCGTGGCCCTCGAGGTGATGGGCCTGCAGCCGCGCGTGGTGCGCTCCCGCGTGGCGCTCGCCCTCGAGCGCGTCGGCCTCGACGGGCGCGGCGACGAGCGCGTCTCGGTGCTCTCCGGCGGCGAGCAGCAGCGCGTCACCATCGCGCGCGCCATCGTCACCGAGCCCGCCATCGTGCTGGCCGACGAGCCCACCGGCAATCTCGACCCCGTGCTCGCCCTCGACATCCTCGGCCTCTTCGAGGAGATCAACGAGGCGGGCACCACGGTCATCTTCGCCACGCACGACCGCACGCTCCTCGAGGTGTCGCCGCGGCGCCTCGTGGTCATCGACGACGGCCGCTGCATCGAGGCGCGCAAGGGGCTCGAAGGCCTCGGCGACGCCCTCGAGCACCGCGCGCTCAACTGATCCGGAGGACCAATGTTCGAACGCGCTCTCAAGGGACTCCGTCTCCAGTTCGGCACCCAGATGCTCTCCGTCGCGACGGTGGCGCTGAGCCTGTTTTGCATGGGCGCGGCGCTGCTCGCGCTCGAGAACACCGGCGCCATGGTGCGGCGCTGGGGCGCCCCGGTGAAGGTCACCGTGTTCCTCGCCGAGGGCGTGAGCCTCGAGCAGGTCGACACCCTGCGCCGCGCGCTCACGGGCCTGCCCGAGGTCGAGGACGCGCGCTACGTGTCCTCCGCCGAGGCCCGGCAGTCGCTCAGCGCTGGCGGTGATGCCACCGTCGCGTCGGCGCCGGTGGAGCTGTTCCCCGCGACCATCGAGCTGCGCCTCGTCCCCTCGGCCGTCACCGCCGATCGCGTGGCCTCCGTCGCCGCGCGCGTGCGCCGCATCCCCGCGGTCTCCGAGGTCGAGACGTACCGCGGCTTCACCGAGCGCCTCCGCGGGCTCCTCGCCGGAGGGCGCGCCGCCGCCGGCATCGTCGCCCTCGGCGTGCTGCTCTGCGTCCTCGCGGTGGTGAGCAACACGGTGCGCATGTCCCTCGCAGCGCGCCTTCGCGAGATCGAGGTGCTGCGCCTCGTCGGGGCCACGCGCGCCTACATCCGCACGCCGTTCCTCGTCGAGGGCGCCATGCTCGGCGGCGTCGGTGCCGTGGTCGCCGTGGCCGTGCTGGCGATGGTGTACGCGACGCTGCGGTCGCACTTCGACGCCTCCCTCGGAACGCTCCTCGGGGTGCACCCGGTGTTCCTCCCGTGGACCGTCTCGATGCTGCTCATCGTCGGCGGCGCGGGCCTCGGCGCCCTCGGAAGCGCGGCCGCCCTGCGCCGCGGGCTGCAGTCCTGATTCCCTTTGGTGAGGAGCGCGCGATGAAGCGAGCCATGACCCTCGGTGCGATGCTGCTCGTCTTCGGCGCCGCGCCATCCGCGCCCACGGCGCAGAACCTCGGCGTCGCGCCGCTGCCCGGAAGCCCCATGCACGCCGTCTCCGCGGCCGAGTCCGAGGTCGTGCGCCTCGCGAGCGAGCTCGCGCGCATCGACACCGACTCCGCTTCGCTCACCCCGGAGCGGGCTGCGCTGCGTGCCCGCGCCCGCCTCGAGAGCCGATGGCTCTACCACCTCGGCCAGGGCGACGCGCTCGCGCTCCGCGGCGGACCCGAGATGCTTCTCGACCACGCCGCCCGCGCTGGCCGCGTGCGCCGCGTGCTCGACGCCACGCTCAAGGCCATCGAGCGCGCCGACCATCGCGCCCAGGCCCTCGACGCCGATCGCCAGCGCGTGTCGCGGCTGCTCCAGGTCGCGCAGGAGCAGCGCACCCGCGCCGAAGCCGAACAGCGCGCCCGCGTCGCCCTCGGGGCCTTCGCGGGCCTCCCGCCGGGGACGCCTCCGCCCACGATCACCGTCTACGGCGGCGCCGCGTCGGTCACTCCTGGCGTCGAGCGCTTCGCCGAGAGCGCCGGAAGGCTGCTGTTCCCCGTCGCCGGCCGCGCCGAGGTGCGCCGCGCGTTCCGCGAGGGAGCCGAGGGCCCGGGCCTCGAGATCTCGGTCCCCGTCGGGACGCCCGCCCGCGCGGTCTACCCGGGCCGCGTGGCCTTCGCCGACCGCTTCGGCGCCTACGGCATGATCGTCATCGTCGA
>CAIMWA010000392.1 GCA_903845045.1 uncultured delta proteobacterium
CCGCCGCCGTAGGACCCGCCCGGCGCGTTGGCCGAGCAGCCCACCGCGGCGTTGCCGGCCGGCGTGAGCCCACCGGTGCCGCCCGCCGCGATGCCCGCGGTCTGCAGCGACGCGGTGAAGCCGCCGCCGCCGCCGCCGGTGGCGCGCACGCCGGTGCCGCCCGTTCCGCCGGAGACGTCGAGGGTGCCCGCCACGGTGACGTCGCCGCTCGCCCGAAGGTCGAGCACGCCGCTGCCGCTCGTGGTCACCGTCACCCCCGCGGGGACGTTGATGGTGGTGAAGTTGTGCACGCCGGGCGCGAGCGTGACGTTCGCCGACGGCGCGAAGGCCCCCTCGGCGCCGGTGCTCGGGAACGGGTTGACCAGCGTGCAGGCGCCCGCGACGCAGATGGTGCCGCCGGTGCAGATGTTCCCGCACGAGCCGCAGTTGTTGCTGTCGCCGCCGGTCGCGACCTCGCAGCCGTCGGTGAGGATCCCGTTGCAGTTCGCGAAGCCCGTCGCGCATGACGCGAGGGTGCAGTGCGACGCGACGCACCCCGAGACGGCGTTCGCGGCGGTGCATGCGACGCCGCAGCCGCCGCAGTTCGCGACGCTGCTCCGCGTGTCGATCTCGCAGCCGTTGGACGCCACGCCGTCGCAGTCACGGAACCCCGTGGCGCAGGTGAAGCCGCAGACCCCCGCGGTGCACGCCGCGGTGGCGCCGGCGGGCGTCGGGCACACGCCGCCGCAGCTCCCGCAGTGCAGCGGGTCCGTCGCGAAGATCGCCTCGCAGCCCGTCGCCGCCACGCCGTCGCAGTTGCCGTGGCCCGCCGTGCACGTGATGCCGCACGCGCCCGAGGCGCACACCGCCGTGGCGAAGGGCCCCGTCGGGCACGACGAGAAGCACGCTCCGCAGTTCGCGGGGTCGCTGGTCAGCGGGGTCTCGCAGCCATCCGTCGCGGTGCCGTTGCAGTTGCCGTAGCCCGCGGAGCAGGTGCCCACGGCGCAAGCGCCGCCAGAGCACGCCGCGGTCGCGTGGGCGAGGGAGCACACGCGCCCGCACGCCCCGCAGTTGGCCACGTTCGACACCGTGTCGATGCAGGCGCCGCTGCAGAGAAGCTGCGGCAGCGAGCACGAGGCGGCGCACACGCCGGTGTCGCACACCTGCCCCGCGGAGCACGCGTGGCCGCAGGTTCCGCAGTTCGCGGCGTCGCTGGCGAGGGCCGACTCGCAGCCGTCGCTGGCGACGCCGTTGCAGTCGGCGCGGCCCGCCAGGCACGTGAAGCCGCAGACGCCGCTGCCGCACGTCGGCGCCGCGAAGGGAACGTTCGGGCACGAGCGGAAGCACCCGCCGCAGTTGAGCAGGTCGCTCTGCGTCGACGTCTCGCAGCCGTCGGCGGCGATGCCGTTGCAGTTGCCCCAGCCCGACGCGCAGCTCCCGAGGGTGCACGCGCCGCCGGTGCACGCGAGGGCGGCGTGCGGCGCCGTGCACGCATTGCCGCAGGTGCCGCAGTGCGCGGCGTCCGAGAGCGCGTCGACCTCGCAGCCGTTCGCCGCGTTGCCGTCGCAGTCGCGGTAGCTCCCCGAGCAGTAGATGTCGCAGACGCCGGCCGTGCACGCGGCGGTGGCGTGGAGCCGCGACGGGCACGACGTCGCGCACGTCCCGCAGTGCGACGGGTCCGAGCCGAGGTCCGTCTCGCAGCCGTTGGAGGCGATGCCGTCGCAGTCGGCGTGGCCCGCGAGGCAGCGGACGCCGCACGCACCGGCCGTGCACGTCGCCGTGGCGAAAGGTCCCGCGGGGCACACGTTGAGGCACGCGCCGCAGTTGTACGGGTCGCTCGCGGTGCCGACCTCGCAGCCGTCCGAGGCGACGCGGTTGCAGTCGCCGAAGCCCGGGTCGCACGCCGTCACCGTGCACGCGCCGGACACGCAGCCGCCCGCGGAGTGGGCGCCGCTGCACACGACGCCGCAGGCGCCGCAGTTCATGCGGTCCGACCGCGGGTCGATCTCGCAGCCGTCGGCCGCGTTCGACGAGCAGTGGATGAACGCCCCGGAGCACGACGACGCGCAGATGCCCGCGATGCAGGCCGGCGTGAGGTTCGGCCCCGACATGCAGGACGTGGTGCACGCGCCGCAGTGGTTGGCGTCGCTCACGACGTTGGCCTCGCAGCCGTTGGCGGCCGCATGGTCGCAGTCGCCGAAGCCCGGGAGGCACGACGCGACGCTGCACGCGCCGGCGCTGCACCCGGCGACGCCGTTGGCGGCCGCGCAGCGGGTGTCGCACGCGCCGCAGTGCCGCGGATCGCTCGTGGTGTCGAAGCACACGCCGCCGCAGCACGCCCCGCCGGTGTCGCACGCATGCGCGCAGGACCCGCAGTGCAGCGCGTCGGTGAACAGGTCGAGGCACGCGCCGTTGCAGCAGTCGGTGCCCGACGGGCACGCGTGCACGTCGCTGCAGCCCGGCACGCAGCGGTGCGTCGAGCACACCATCGAGGCCGGACAGTCGTTGTCGGCGAGGCAGTCGACGCATGCGTGCGCGGCGACGTCGCAGCGGCGGTGCACGACGCCGGCGTCGTTCGACCCCGCGGCGCACTCGCTGTCGTCGGCGCAGCCCGCCGCGCAGTGGAACGTCCCGTCGCAGTAGCTGCCCGCGGCGCACGTGTCCGGGGTCGGGAGGCACGCGCGGCAGATGCCCGTGGCGCGCTCGCAGCGCGGCGTCTCGGGGGTCCCGGCGCAGTCCGTGTCGAGCACGCAGTGCACCATGGTGTCGCCGTTGTCGCGGCTCACGATGTCGAAGTGCGGGCTGTCGAAGAGCGGGCCCGGTCCCACGTCGACGACGACGTCGGAGTGGCCGGGGACGTCGTCGAGGCCCACCGCGGGGATGCCGGCGTTGCAGCCCGCGACGCCCACGGAGGCGGCCAGAACCAGCAGCACCCCGGCCGCAAACGATGCTCCGTACCCGCGCATTCGCGCATCATACGCACGGACCGCAGTCGATCGGAAGCGATCCCGTCCGGCGCGCCCGCGCAGGCTGTGCGAGGTCGTCACACACGCGATCCGACGGGGAGAATTCTGCGCGCGGCCCCGCCGACGCCTCGACGCGCGCAGGGCCCGCGGTGTAACTGTGGAAAGGGTTACTCGGCGCGTCGGCGCCGGAGAAAGCGCAGGAGTCGATGTCTTTCCGCGGAGCACTGCTGGGGATCGTGGCGGCCCTCGGCGTGGCGTGTGCAGCCGGCGACAGCCTCGTTCCGTTGGACGGCGCGAACGGCGCAGGCGACGCGGTGCGCGCGGGCGACGGTGCGTCCGACGGTTCCATCGACGGCACCACCGACGGCGCAGCCACCGACGGCAGCGCGATGGACGGCTCGTCGATGGACTCCGCCCTCGACGGAGGCATGGACGCCGCTCTCGGCGACGGCGGGCTCGGTGACGGAGCGCTCGGCGACGGAGCGCTCGGCGACGGCACCTTGATGCTCCCCGAGGGGGCGGTGCTCCTGCCCGATGGAGCCGTGCTGCTCCCCGACGGCGCGGTCATCTCCCTCGACGCGGGGGCTCCCTCGGACGGCTCGACGCGCGCGTGCGTGGGCGCTGACGGCGGCTCTCCCTGCGGTCCCACCGAGGTGTGCTCCAACGGCCTCGACGACAACTGCGACGGCCTCGTCGACGAGGGATGCATCTGCGTCCCGGGCGTCGACCGCGAGCGCTGCTACGACGGCTGTCCGACGCTCGCCGGCGTCGGCGTCTGCGTCTGGGGCTCGCAGGTGTGCCCGGGCAGCGGCGAGTTCGGCCACTACGACGGCCACTGCGTCGGCGCCGGGCGGCCGCAGACGGTGGTGTGCGGAGCGCAGCGCGACTTCCTCTGCGACGGCGTCATCGACGAGGGCTGCGCGTGCCGCCCCGGCGAGATGCGCTCCTGCTACACGGGGCCCGCGTCGACGCGCAACGTAGGGGCCTGCGCCGACGGCGTGCAGCGCTGCGGCGCGACCGACGGCGGCACCGGCTGGGGACCGTGCACCGGCGAGGTGCTCCCGAGCGCCGCGAGCTGCGACGGCATCGACCACGCGTGCAACGGCATGCCGTACGCGGGCTGCGGCTGCATGCCCGGCACCACGCGGAGCTGCTACGACGGCCCGTCGGGAACGTCCGGCGTCGGCCTCTGCCGCGCGGGCATGCAGGCCTGCCTCGTGACCGGCGGTGTCGCGTCCTGGGGCGCGTGCGTCGGCCAGGTGCTGCCCGCGGCGAACACCTGCGACGGCGTCGACCGGCAGTGCGACGGCATGCCCACGGCGGGGTGCGCGTGCGCGCCGGGCACCACCCGAAGCTGCTACGACGGCCCCGCGGGAACGGCCACCGTCGGCCTGTGCCACGCGGGAACGCAGACCTGCATCGTCTCCGCGGGCCGTCCCGGCTGGGGCGCGTGCATCGGCGAGGTGCTCCCGAGCAGCGCGGCGTGCGACGGCCTCGACCACCTCTGCAACGGCATGCCCAACGCGGGCTGCACGTGCACGCCCGGCACGTCGCGGCGCTGCTACGACGGCCCGTCGGGCACCGAGGGCATCGGCCCGTGCCACGCCGGCTCGCAGACCTGCGTGACGGGTCCGGGCGGCGTTGGAACGGCGTGGGGAGAGTGCACCGGCGAGGTCGTGCCGACGTCGAACCGCTGCGACGGCGTCGATCGGCAGTGCAACGGCATGCCGTCGGCAGGCTGCACGTGCATCGCGGGCACCACCCGAAGCTGCTACGACGGCCCCGTCGGCACCGCGGGCGTCGGCCCTTGCCACGCGGGCTCGCAGACCTGCCTCTCGAGCGGCACCGGGTGGAGCGCATGCGCGGGGCAGATCCTCCCGGGCCCCGAGCTCTGCGACGGCGTCGACCATCTCTGCAACGGCGTGCCCAACACGGGCTGCGCCTGCGTGCCGGGCGCGACACGGCACTGCTACACCGGTCCTACGGGCACGTCCGGCGTCGGCACCTGCCACGACGGAACGCAGACCTGCGTCGCCGGCGCCGGCGGCGTGGGGTCGTCCTGGGGCGCGTGCGGCGGTGACGTGGTGCCGACGGCGAGCCGCTGCGACGGCGTCGACACGATGTGCAACGGCATGCCGTACGCGGGCTGCGTGTGCACGCCCGGAGCGGTGCGGAGCTGCTACGACGGCCCCGCGGGAACGTCGGGCGTCGGCGTCTGCCACGGCGGAACGCAGACCTGCGCGATGACCGCGAGCGGCCTCGCGTGGGGCGCGTGCGCCGGCGAGGTGCTCCCCGGTCCCGAGCTCTGCGATGGCATCGACCACCTGTGCAACGGCGTGCCGAACACCGGCTGCGCGTGCACCGTTGGCACCACCCGAGGCTGCTACGACGGACCGACCGGCACCGACGGCGTCGGCGTCTGCCGCGCAGGCACGCAGACCTGCGTCGCCGGCACCGGCGGCGTCGGGTCGTCGTGGGGAACGTGCACCGGCGAGGTGCTCCCGGGGACCATCGCGTGCGACGGCATCGACCACGCGTGCGATGGCGCCTACGCCACCGACTGCCCGTGCACCCTCGGCCAGACGCGGAGCTGCTACGACGGCGCCGCGGGCACCGCCGGCGTCGGCACCTGCCACGCCGGCACGCAGTCCTGCGTCGCCAACCCGCGCGGCGGTTCCATGTGGGCGACGACGTGCACCGGCGAGGTCGTCCCTGCCGCGGCGAGCTGCGACGGCCTCGATCACGCGTGCACCGGAACGCTGCCGAACTGCGCGCCGACGATCACCTGCCCGGCGCCGGTCACGACGCTCGTGGGTACCGCGGTGACGCTCACGGGCAGCGCGACGGCCATCGCGCCGTCGACGATCAGCACCTACGCGTGGACCGTGGTCTCGGCGCCCGCGGGCGCCACGTACACGTTCACGACGACGACGGCGAACGCGACGATGTTCACCGCCAACAACGCCGGCGTGTACACCGTGCGGCTCACGGCGACGGACAGCATGGGCCGCTCGGCCTCGTGCACCGTGCTGGTGACCGCCACCGCGAACTCGTACCTCGGCACGGAGTTCTGGGGCGTTACGCTCAGCAACTCGCAGCTCGCGTCGGGGACGACGTTCCAGTACGCGATCGCCATCGGCAACCCGAACGCCGCGGCGGTGACGGTGACGGTGACCGGCGGCGCCGCGTCGGCGACGACCACCTTCTCGGTGCCTGGAAACAGCACCGTGACGCAGACGCTGCCGTGGGTCGCGGCGATCTCGCACAACAGCTCGACGACGTCGGGCTTCTCGCCGGCCACCTCGTCGAGGGTGACCAACGGCGCCTACCGCATCGTGACGTCGGCGCCGGTGAGCGCGTACCAGTTCAACCCGCTGACGTTCACCACCGGAGGCGCGACGCCGACGTACTCGTACACCAACGACGCGTCGCTGCTGCTGCCCACCGTGGCGCTCACGGGCAACTACATCGCCATGGCGCACAACTCGTTCTACGCCGACGGCGGCTTCGTCACGATCGTGGGCACCAGCGCCACGACGACGACGGTGACGGTGACGCTCTCGGCGGCGATCACCGCGGGCACCGGCGTCACGGCCGCGGCGGCGGGCACCGTGCAGACGTACACGCTTGCTCGCGGCGACGTCGTGCAGCTCATCTCAACGTACCCGCTGCCGCCGGTGTGCACGCCGAGCTCCGGGACGTGCACGTTCCAGACGGCGGACCTCACCGGCACGGTGATCTCCGCGACGCAGCCGGTGGCCGTGTTCGGCGGACACGACTGCACGAACATGTCGTGGCCCGCCGGCGCCTCCATGGCCTGCGACCACCTCGAGCAGCAGCTCTTCCCGATGGAGACGTGGGGCCGCGACGTGGTCGTCTCGCAGCTCCAGGACCGCTCGGCCACGGAGCGCTACATGGTGCGCATCATGTCGCGCGAGAACGGCAACACCGTGAGCTTCGTGCCGTCGTCGGTGCACGCCGCGGTGGCGTTGAACCGCGGGCAGTTCGTCGAGTTCGAGACCGCCTCGGACTTCGAGGTCACGGGCACCCAGCCCATCCTCGTGGGGCAGTTCATGGAGGGCCAGGACACCACCGCCGGCGCCACCGTGGGCGACCCGTCCTTCGTGCTCGAGGTGCCCACGCCGCAGTACCGCACGAACTACAACTTCGTCGTTCCGTCGACGTACACGTCGAGCTTCATCAACGTCGTGGGCGTCGTCGGCGCGACGATGCTCCTCGACGGCACCGCCCTCAGCGCGACGCCGCTCACCATCCCGGGAACTTCCTGGGCGGTGTGGCGCCAGGCGCTGCCGGCGGGATCGCACACCATCACGACCACCGGCGCCGCGGGCTTCGGCCTCAAGGTGCTCGGCGTCGCCTCGTACACCTCCTACGCCTACCCCGGCGGCCTCGACCTCCGCGCGCTCCCGTAGCGCCGTCGCTCACCCGTCGTCGACGAGCACCAGCACGTACTCGCCGGAGTGCGTGCCTGCGGCGTCGACGTACGTGTCGACGGTGAGGTGCCACGTGCCCGGCTGCAGCGTCGTGGTGATCACGCGGTCGTTGCGCACCGAACAGCTCGCCGCCGTCGCCGTGCGATCGAGAAGCTGCAGGTCGACGTCGGTGGTCCCGCGGGTGATCACCATCGCGCGCAGCGCCGTCGGGCGCGTGACGGTGATGCGGTAGACGAACTCGGGACCGGACTCGTCGGCGGCGGCGTCGCAGGGGTAGCGCGCGAAGACGCGGCTTCCGCCCCGGGACGTGTCGCGGGAGTCCGCGAAGGGCAGCGACGGGACCAGGAACGGGTCGGCGACGGTGCCGGCGCCGGCGAGGCGCGGAGCGTCGGCGTCGGGCGCGGCGTGCCCACGGAGCGTCACCTCGGCGAGGCGATGCAGCGCCTCGAGCGTGAGCAGGTTGCGCGTGTTGTAGCCGAACTGCAGCCCCGCCGGACCGAGGTCGCAGGCTCGGTACCCGGCCGCGACGAGGTACGTGGTCGGGTGGATGTGGTCCGGCCCGAGGCCGTGCGCGGGGAGCGGGAGCAGCGCTCGGTGCAGGTCGACGAAGGGCACGCCGCGGGACTGCGCGACGGCGCGGGCGACGGCGTCGTAGCGGAGCACCCAGAGGTCCGCCGCGGCGTCGTCGTCGCGGGGTGGCACGCTCGAGAAGATCGGGATCGCCCCCGCCGCGAGGAGCTGGTCGGCGATGTCGAGGAGGTTCGCGCCGTAGGTGAAGATGGCCCGCGACTGGATGTCGTTGGTCCCGAACATCACCACCGCGGCGGACGGGTGCACGGCGCTCAGCTCGCGCGCCAGCGGCGATGGCGTTCCTGCGAGGGCCGCGCTGGCGCTCCAGCCCACGGTGGCAGCGAGGCTCGTGCGGCGGAACGGGTCCGTGCCCCCGGCGTTGCCTGCGCGGTAGAGGTCCAGCGTCGGGCGCAGCGCCTCGCGGCCGCCGAGGTCGACGTTGGCGCCGGCGAAGCACGCGAGGAACGACGTGCTGACGGTGATCGAGTCGCCGATCTTCGAGAACACCTGCGCTGCCCCGAGGCCGCGCGCTGCGATCGACCGGAGGTGCGCCGCGAGGTCCGACGTGATCGGCGAGTGCAGGGGGCCGTCGGCGTAGAGCACGGGACCCATGGGCACGGCGACGACGTCGGCGGGCGCGGCGTCGCGCGCAACGTCCGTCGAAGCGTCGAGCGGGGCGTCGACGGCGACGTCGGCCGGCGCGTCCCGCTCGGCGTCGAAGGGAGCGTCGGCGCGTCCGGGCACGTCGGACCTCGTGACGTCGACGGCGGCATCGGCCGTCGCGACGTCGACGGCGGCGTCGGGCGAGGGTGCCAGCGACTCCGAGGCACCGCAGCCCGCAAGGAGCATCGGCGCCGTGCAACTCAACCATGTGCGGGCGCTCCGTCGCATCGCAGGGCACGACGATAGCAGCCCCGGCGCTCCGAGCGGCATTGACGGGACCCGGCCGCGGCCCACATCCCTCGAGCGTGAGCGTGACCTCAGCGACGTACCGAGCCGCGGTGCTGCCCGCACCGAACCAACCCCTTCGCGTCGAGGCGCTTCCGGCGCCGGACCTCTCGCCCGGCGGCGCCCTGCTGCACGTGCTCTACAGCGAGGTCTGCGGCACCGACGTGCACCTCGCGCACGGCAAGCTGGCCGGTGTGCCCTACCCCATCGTGCCGGGGCACGTGTCCGTGGGGGCCATCGCCGCGCTGCCCAAGCCCCTCTCGGACGTCAACGGCGAGCCCTTCAAGGAGGGCGACGTCGTGACGTTCCTCGACGTCCACGAGACCTGCGGGTCGTGCCACTACTGCCTCGTCGCGCGGCAGACCACGCGCTGCCCTTCGCGCAAGGTCTACGGCATCACCTACGGCGCCCGCGACGGCCTCCTCGGCGGCTGGGCCGAGGCGCTGTGGATGAAGCCCGGCGTGAAGATGATCCACCTGCCGAAGGGGCTCGACCCCGAGACGTACATCGGCGGCGGCTGCGGCCTCGTCACGGCGCTGCACGCCGTCGACCGCGCGGCGATCACCCTCGGCGACACCGTCGTGGTGCTCGGCGCAGGTCCCGTGGGCCAGAGCATCGCGGCGTTCAGCGCGCTGTCTGGCGCGTCCGAGGTCATCGTCGTCGGGGCCCCGGCGGACCGTCTCGAATTCGCGAAGCGCATGGGCGCGACGCACACCCTCGACCTCGCGCTCTCGGCCGAGGAGCGCCTCGCCGCGGTGCGCGCGCTCACCCGCGGCCGCGGCGCCGATGTGGTCATCGAGGCTGCGGGCGCGCCCGAGGCGGTGTCGCAGGCCCTCGAATACGTGCGCGACGGCGGGCGCGTCGTGGTGTGCGGGCACTACACCGACAACGGCCCGGTGAGCCTGCACCCGCACTGGCAGATCAACCGCAAGCACGTCGAGCTGCGGGGCTGCTGGGGCAGCGATTTCTCGCACTTCTACCGCTCGGCGCAGATCGTCGCGCGGCACCAGGACCGCTTCCCGTGGCGCGAGATGGTCACGCGCCGCTACGGCCTCGACCAGGTCAACGAGGCCCTCGCCGCCGTGGAGCGCCGCGAGGTGGTCAAGGCCCTGATCGTCCCGCGCGCCTGAGCGCCGCTCCCGTCGCACCGCACCGCCCGCATAGCCCCCCCGGAGGATCCCGATGGCTGGACCGATCAAGACGCTTCTCACCGCCCGCAAGACCGGCGGGCGCACCGTCGACTCGCGCGACCTCGTGGACGAGTACCTCGCGAAGGAGTTCTCGCGTCGGCAGCTCCTGCAGGGCGCGCTCGCGGCGGCGGCGCTCGCGGGGTGCTCGTCGGGCACCAGCGCGACGACGCCGGCGCGGGACGCGGGCACGAGCGGCGACGCTCCGCCGACGGACACCGGCCCGGTGGTGCAGGACGCCGGTACGCCGCCGGCGACGCACCTCGTCGGCATCGGCCAGGACGCCGACATGCCCACCGCGGCGGACCGTGCCGCGTCGCAGATGGGCGGCTTCGACTTCGTGCAGTCGGGGCAGCGCGTGTTCCTCAAGGTGAACTCGAACTCCGGCGACCCGTACCCGTACTCGACGTCGCCGGACATGGTGCGCTGGGTCGTGGGCAAGGTGCGCGAGCGCGGCGCCGAGGTGTTCGTCGGCGATCGCTCGTTCTGGGGCGATCGCAACACCATGGCGAACCTCACGCGCAACGGCGTGAAGGACGTCTGCGACGAGCTCGGCGTCGATCTCGTGGCCTTCGGCGACACCGCGTCCGGCGACGCGACGAGCGTCGACTGGATGGACCTCCCGACCACCGGAGACCTCGTCGGCGCGCGCTCGGCGGTGTGGAGCGGCACCATGCGCATCCCCGCGATGGTCGCGCAGGCCGACCACGTCATCGCGCTGCCCGTGGTGAAGACGCACTTCATCGCGACGTTCACCATGGGCATGAAGATCATGATCGGGCTGATCAACCCCATGGATCGCTCGCGCTCGGCGAACCTCGGCAACCACGACGGAAGCGTGCACGGCCGGCTCTTCAAGCAGGTCGCGTACATGAACAAGTCGCTGCCCACGGTGTCGCTGGTGGTGCTCGACGGCCACCAGGCGCTGCTCACCGGCGGCCCGACGGTGTCCGACCGTCCGCCCAACGCGCCCGCGTCGTGGGCTCCCATCACCGGCGAGCCGCACGTGGTGATCCTCTCGCGCGACCGCGTGGCCGCCGACGCGACGGGCGTGGCGCTGCTCCGGCAGCTCGCGCCGACCTACGAGCTCGTCGTGCGCGACACGTCGGTGTGGTCGAACCGCCAGATGTCCGTGGCGCTCACGTCGGGCCTCGGCATCACCGGTCCCGAGATGTACGACCTCGGCGGCGACGTCTCCATCATGCACCGCGACGGGCACACCCTCGACACCGCGGCCTTTCTCGCCGCCGTCACCGCCACCGCCTGAACGTTCGCGTCAACGCCCCGGGGCGCGCACCGCCGCGAGGCCGTGCGCGTCGATGGCAGTTCCCACGTGATCATGGAGCACGTCGCTCCAGCGCGCGCGGGCCGCGTCGCGGGCGTTGTCCCAGCGCTCGCGGAGCATGCGGTGCAGTACGCGCCGTCGCACGGCCTCGAGGGGCTGCGTGAGGGCCTCGATGCGGGCCACGCGCTGCACCACGGCCCAGCCCGCGATGCGCCGCGGGCGACGTCGTCCGCGCACCATGACCGACGCGGTAAAGGCCACGCGCACCGGGCGCTCGGCCACGTCGCCGTCGGCGGCGAGCGCGAAGGCCGCATCGACCACGGCGCGCCCCACTTCACCCGGGACGTCGTCGGTGCGGAGCTCGCCGAGGTCGCCGTGGTCGCGGGTGCGGTGCGGGTCGAGGCTGTGCGGGAGCAGGTCCGCGAAGGGTGTGCCTTCGCGCAGGCTCGTCGCCGCCGTGCGCGCGGCAGCCTCCGTGGGGAGCACGAGCCACCGCGCCCGCACCCGCGCTGGCCGCTCGAAGTCGTCGGCGTGCGCGCGATACCAGCGCTCCACCGCGGCGTCGTCGGGCACCGTCACCGCGGCGCGCGCCTCGCTGCGGAGCAGGGCCTCGGCCAGGGCCTCCTCGACGACCCGGTCCCGAGAGGACGTCGACGCGGGGGCGAGCGCAGCGAAGGACGCCTCGCGTACGAGGTCGTCGACGAGGGCGCGCACGGCGAGCGGAGGGAGACCGTCGCGGGTGCGTTGCCTCGCGCGCAGGGCCACGTCGCAGACCGTGAGCGCGTGGCCGTCGACGCGCGCGATCTCGAGGGACGCGTGGTCCACCGGCACCGGGCACGCGCCGGCGTCGTCGTCGTCGGGGCGCGGCGGTGACGATGCGTCGGGCACCGCAGGCGGCGCGAGGAGCCGCGGCGGTGGACCGTCGCCCGCGTGCGTGCACGCCACGGCGAGGACGACCCCCGCGAGCACGGCGCGCGCGAAGGTCATGCGACGATCAACGGCTCGAGGTCGGCGAGCATGGATTCGGCGTGGTCGATGCCGGGTCCCTGCTCATAGCGCCGTGAGAGCTTCATGTCGGGTGACAAGCGGTAGGCCGAGCGCTTGCCCGCGCACAGCTCCATGACCTTGGCCGCGTCGAGCGGTGAGTCCTCGCGCAGGTGGATCACCACGCGCTCCCGTGACGCCTCGATGCCGAGCGCGCGCAGCCGCCGCAGCCGGGTCTTCATCGCCATGACGCGCACGAGCAGCCGCGCGGCGGGCGGGGCCGGACCGAAGCGGTCCTCCATCTCCGTCGCGAGGTCCTGCACGTCCTCGTCGGTGATGGCGCTGGCGAGGCGCTTGTAGAGCGAGAGCCGGACGCCGACGTCCTCGATGTACTCCTCGGGGAGGTAGTTGGGCTCGTCGAAGGTGAGCTCGGGGTCGATGCCCGCGACGATGGGCTGGCCGCGGAGCTCGGCCACGGCCTCCTCGAGCATCTGGCAGTACAGGTCGAAGCCCACGGCGGTGACGTTGCCCGACTGCTCCCCGCCGAGGAGATCGCCGGCGCCGCGCAGCTCGAGGTCGAGTGAGGCGACGTGAAAGCCCGAGCCGAGCTCGGTGTAGCGCTCGATGGCCTCGATGCGGGCGCGCGCCTCGTCGGTGAGCTTCGAGGGCGGCGGCACGAAGAGGTAGCAGTAGGCGCGCTCGCGGCTGCGGCCGACGCGCCCGCGGAGCTGGTACAGTTGCGAGAGCCCGAAGAGGTCCGCGCGGTCGAGGATCATCGTGTTGGCGCGCGGAATGTCGATGCCGCTCTCGATGATCGCCGTCGCGCAGAGCACGTCGTAGCGGCCCTCGATGAAGTCCATCATCACGGTCTCGAGCACCTCCGGGGCCATCTGGCCGTGGGCCACGGTGACCCGCGCGTGCGGGAGCAGCCGCTGCAGCTTCTCGGCGCGCTCGTAGAGCCCCTCGATGCGGTTGTAGACGTAGAAGACCTGGCCGCCGCGCGCGAGCTCGCGGGTGACGGCCTCCTTCAACACCTGCGCGTCCTCGCGGCAGATCACCGTGCGCACGGCGCGGCGGTCCACCGGGGCCGTGGTGATGAGCGAGAGGTCGCGCATGCCCGACACCGCCATCTGCAGCGTGCGCGGAATGGGCGTCGCCGACAGCGTCAGCACGTCGAGCTGCGCGCGGAGCTGCTTGATGCGCTCCTTGTGCGTCACGCCGAAGCGCTGCTCCTCGTCGACGACGAGCAGGCCCAGGTCCTTGAAGTGCACGTCCTTGGAGAGCAGGCGGTGCGTGCCGACGACGACGTCGATCTTGCCTTCCTTCAGGCGCTTGATGACGTCGCGCTGCTCCGCCGCGGGCACGAAGCGCGAGAGCACCGCGACCTCGAGGGGGTACGCCGCGAAGCGCTCGGCGATGGTGCGGTAGTGCTGCTGCGCGAGCACCGTCGTCGGGCACAGCACGGCCACCTGCGCGCCCTGGTGCGCGACATGGAACGCGGCGCGCAACGCCACCTCGGTCTTGCCGAAGCCGACGTCGCCGCACACGAGGCGGTCCATGGGCATCGGGGTGCCGAGGTCGGCGATGACCTCGTCGATGGCGCGGAGCTGGTCGGCCGTCTCTTCGAACGGGAACGTCGCCTCGAACTCCTGGTCGAGCATGCCGCGGGGCTTGAAGGTGCGCCCCGGGTGCGCGCGGCGCTCGGCCTGCAGGCGCAGGAGCTCGTCGGCCATCTGCCGCACGGCCCGCGCGACCTTGGCCTTGGACTTCGCGAAGGTCGATCCGCCCAGGCGATCGACGCGCGGGGCGCCGTCGCCGCCGCTGAACTTCTGGATCTGGTTGAGGCGCGTGACCGGGAGGTAGAGCTTGTCGCCGCCAGAGTACTCGATGACGAGCACGTCGATCTTCTGCGCGCCGATCTCGCGGTGGATGAGCCCGAGGTACTTGCCGATGCCGTGGTCCACGTGCACGACGAAGTCGCCGACCTCGAGGGCGCGAAGGTCGTCGAGGAACGGGCGCGCGCCGGCCTCGCTGCGACGGCGGTTCGTGCGCCGCGCGCGGGCGCCGAAGATCTCCTCCTCGGTGACCAGCGCGACGAGGCGCGAGGGAAGCGCGAAGCCCCGCGCGAGCTCGCCCACCACGACGTCCACCGCGGGCTCGCCGCCGGGCGGACGCTCCCGCAGCAGCGCGGGATCGAAGGTGCCGATGTGGCTCCGCACCGCGAGCTGATGGCCGCGCGCCAGCGTCGCCACGCGCTCGGCCTGCGTCGGCGTGCGCGCCGTGAGGAACACCCTGTAGCCGTTGTCGAACCAGTAGCGCGCCTGCTCCACGAGCGGCACCAGCGCGTCGGCCTTGCCCTTCTCGGAGCGCATCGCGCGAATGTCCGCGGCGAGGCGGGTGAGGGCCTCGGCGCCGAGGTCCATCACGTCGGCGTCGAGGGGCGCGTGCTCGAGCGTCGACGCGCCGTCGTCCGAGCAGTCGTCGGCGGCGCGCACGACGAGGTCGTGGTGCACCGCGAGCGGGTGCGACGCGAGCGACGCGAGCAGCTCGGACTCGGAGAGAAAGTGCTCGGCGACGCCGAAGGTGGGCTGGGCTTTCTCGATGCGCGCGGCGTGGTCGTGGGTGGCGCGCTCGAGCTCGTCGCGCAGCGCCGCGAGGCAGCGCGCGGGGTGGTTCCAGAGCACGCGGAGGCGCGACGGAAGGTACGCGGTGATGGGTTCGAGGGCGTCGTAGTACGCGGGCAGAAAGCCCTCGGCGCCGAAGAACGCGCGGCCGCTGTCGACGTCCTCGAGGAGCTTCAGCGCCTGGTGGCTCGGGAGGTTCACGGCGTCGACGAGGTCGCGCACGCGGCGCCGCGCACGGCCGCGCTCGATGTCGCCGACGAGGGCCTCGCGCACGGGGTGCAGGTACAGCTCCTTCACCGTGCGAACGGTGCGCTGCCCCTCGGCGTCGAAGAGCTTGATGGAGAGGCACCACTCCTCGTCGAGCTCGATGCGCGCGGGCCAGCGCGAGCTCGGCGGCCACACGTCGACGACGGCGCCGCGGGCCGCGAAGGTGCCCGGATCCTCGACCACGGGAACGCGCAGGTAGCCGCCCTCGGCGAGGCCCTGCAGCAGCTTGTCGCGGTCGACGAGCTCCTCGGCCTGCACGAGGTCGCAGCGCGGACCGAGCGACGCGCGCGGAACCACCTTGCGCGCGAGCGCCGCGGCGGGCACCACGAGCACCTTCCACGGAAGGCCCTGGGAGAGGTGAAACAGCGTCGCGAGGCGCGACATCGCGGTGCGGCGGTCGGGCGCCACGTCGACGAAGGGCGACTGCTCCGGGGCGGGCAGCAGCAGCACCTCGCCGCGGCCGTCCTCGGCGGCCTCGTCGTCCTGCGCCGCACCGAGGAAGAAGCTCGTGTCGGCGGCGATGCGGCGGGCGTCCTCGGCGTCGGCGGCGATGACCACCACCGGCGCGCTGCCGGCGTGCCGCGCGACCTCGGCGAGAAAGAGCCCCAGCGCTCCGCCGCCGGCGTGCGAGAGGTCGATGCGCTCGCTCCCCGCGCGCGTCCAGCGGCGCACCGCGTCGCCGAGGTCCATGCCGTGGGAGAGCAGCGCTTCGGGGAGGTCGGGTTCGTCCATCGGTTCCTGCGGGCCTTCATGTACCCTGGGCGCCGCCATGACCGCGAGCCCCGCCATCGTCGGAACGTCCACCGACCCCGTGCCCTTCACCTACGACGCCTCGCGCACGATCCTCTACGCCCTCGGCGTCGGGGCCAAGGCCGCCGAGCTCGACTACCTCTACGAAGGACGCGGCCCGAAGGTGCTCCCGACCTTCGCCGTGGTCCCCGCCTACGAGGCGCTGATGGCCGTGATGGCCCGCGCGGGCATCTCCTTCGACAAGGTCGTGCACGGCCACCAGAAGGTCACGCTGGCGCGGCCCATCCCTCCCGCGGCGACGATCCGCTCCGTGGCCACGGTGTCGGCGATCTACGACCTCAAGCGCATGGCGCAGGTGATCATCACGACGTCGTCGCACACGGCCGAGGGCGAGCACCTCTTCGACACCGAGTGGGGCATCCTCGTGCTCGACGCGGGCGGCTTCGGCGGCGAGGCCCCGCCGGCTCGCGAGGCGGGCGCCCCGTCGCGCGCGCCCGACGCCGTCGTCGAGTCCGTCACGAGCCCCGAGCAGGCGCTGCTCTATCGCCTCCTCGGCGACGGCAACCCACTTCACGCCGACCCTGATTTTCCGCTGGTCCAGCGCTTCGAGGGCAAGCCCATCCTGCATGGGCTCTGCACCTACGGCTTCGCGCTGCGGGCCGTGGCGCAGGGCCTCGCGGGGGGCGACGCGCAGGCCGTGGAGGAGTTCGCGGCGCGCTTCACCAAGCCCGTGTGGCCCGGCGACGCGCTGCGCACCGAGATGTGGCGCGAGGGCTCGAAGGTGTGGTTCCGAACGATGACCAAGGAGCGCGGCGACGCGGTGCTCTCGCACGGCACCGCGCGGCTTCGCTGAGGGTCACGTCCGCGGGCGGGGCGACGCCACCATGGCGCCGTCGTCGTCGGCGATGCGCTGGAACAGGACGTGGTCGCACCACGCGCCGCCGAGGAAGAGGTAGCGCCGGGCGAGGCCGATGCGCTCGAAGCCGCTCTTGGCGAGCACGCGCTGCGAGGCCGCGTTGTCGGGAAGCGTGCCGGCCTCGAGGCGGTGCAGCCCGAGGTCGTCGAAGGCGAGACGGCACACCGCCTCCACCGCGGCGGTGGCCACGCCGCGTCCGTTGCGCGGGGCGTCGACCCAGTAGCCCACGTTCGCGCTCTGCATCGGGCCGCGCACGACGTTCGTCAGGGTGATCGCACCCGCGAGGGCGCCGTCCTCGACGATGGCGTAGGCGTGCCCTGCGTCCGCGGCGCGCGCTTCGGCTTGCGCCGCGAGGCGATCGCGCTGGTGGGCCTCGGTGAAGAACGCGTCGTCGCGTAGCGGACCGGTGCGGGCGAGGGCGTCTCGGTTGGCGGCGTAGAGGGCCGCGAAGGCGGCCGCGTCGTCGAGGGACGTGGGGCGCAGGATGATCACGACGGCGGAGCGTACCCGCGCCGCGCGCCCGGCGACCAACCTCCGTTCAGCCGCGCTTGGCGAGGCGGAAGACCGGTCCGCCGGGGCCGCGCAGGTAGGGGTGCGTGCGGTCGGCGAAGTCCACCGAGAGGGCGCCGGCGTCGAGGAGCGCGCGCTCCGTCGCGGCCACGTCGTCGACGAGGTACTCGAGCCACGGCGCGACGGTCCAGGCGTCGTCGGGCAGGGACTTCGCGGCGTCGACGTAGAACACGCCGACGCTCGCGCCCTCGGCGAAGAAGAACTGGTCGAGGTCGTCGCGCGGGCTCTTGCGCGTGCAGCCGAAGCCCTGCTCGTAGAAGCGGCGCACGGCGTCGCGGCGGGCGGTGTCGATTGAGAGCTTCACGTTGCGTCCGAAGTGGGTCATGGGAGTGGTTCCTTTCGATGGGGGCGCGGTTGGATCAGCGGTACGAGAGCACCGCCGCGGCGACGGCGGCGACGACGATGGCGGCCCAGGTGAGCACCGCGCCGATGGCTCGCGGCGGCTTCGGCGTCGGACCCACGCCGACGACGTGGAGCACGCGCCCGAGGCTCAGCGCCGCGCCCACGCCGTGGAGCACTGCAGCGCCGCCGCCGGCGAGCTCGGCGCACAGCAAGGCGACGAGGGCGAGCGGCACGTACTCGGCGTTGTTCCCGTGGCGCCGCACGGCGAGCAGCACCTCCGGCGACTCGCCGGTGCCGAGGAACACCGAGGTCTTGGCGCGCACCCGCGTCACGTTGGCGGCGAGCGCGACGCTGAGCACGGCGTTGAAGGCGAGGTAGAGGGCGGTGACGGGGATGGGCATGGGGTGGTTCTCCTGGCTCGGGGTGAAGGTGTGGCGCGCGTTCGTGCGTCGCGAAGAGCCAGACGGCGCGGCGCGCGCAGACTCATCGGCGAATCGTCGCGGGACCGATTTTTCCTTCCCGACCCCGCCGTGTTAGCGGTTCCGACGGTGACGAACGCGGCGGACGATGGGCAGCTCGCGGCGGCGCGCGCAGGCGATGGACGGGCCTTCGACGCGCTGACTGCGCCGCTCCGCCGGCCGGTGCTGGCGCACTGCTACCGCATGCTCGGGAGCGTCGCCGACGCCGACGACGCCGTGCAGGAGACCCTCGTGCGCGCGTGGGCGCACCTCGCCGCGTACGAGGGACGGGCGACGCTGAAGAGCTGGCTCACGAGCATCGCGACGCGGGTGTGCCTCGACGCGCTCGCGCGCCGCCCGGCCCGGAGGCTCCCGTCCCTCGACGGCGGGGCCTCGGCGGATCCGTCGGCGCCGCCGCACGCGCCGGTGCTCGACCCGGTGTGGATCGATGCCATGCCCGACGCCCGCTGGTGCGATGGAGACCTCGACGCGACGGAGAGCCCCGAGGCGACGTGCACGCGCCGGCAGAGCGTCGCCGTGGCGTTCCTCGCGGCGATCCAGATGCTTCCGGCGTCGCAGCGGGCGGCGTTGCTGCTCGCCGAGGTCGCCGGCTGGCGCGCCGCCGAGGTCGCCGACGCCCTCGGGACCTCGACGGCCGCGGTGAACAGCGCCTTGCAGCGCGCGCGGGCCACCCTCGACGCGGGGGTCCCTGCGTGGAATCGACGTGCCTTGCGCCCCGACTCCGCGGCAACCGACGCCCTCGGACGCTACCTCCGCGCATGGAACGCCGACGACCCCACGGCCCTCGCCGCGACGCTCCGCGAGGACGCCGTGCTCGCGATGCCCCCGTCGCCGGCCTGGTACGACGGCCGCGAGGCCTTCGTGGGCTTCTACGCGGGCTTCGTGTTGGCGCTCCCGATGCGCAGCCGCCTCGTACCCGCGCCGTCGACGAACGGCGCCCTCGCGCTCGCGTCGTACCGCAGCGACCCGTCCACGCCGGGCGTGCTCCACGCCGACGGCGTGCACGTGCTGAGTCTCGACGAGGCGGGCGCGGTGACCGGGGTGATGGTCTTCATGGACCCCGCCGCCGTCGCGCGGCATGGGCTGCCGGCGACGATGGCGGGTTGAGAGTTCGGCGAGGAGAGAGAGCGAGGAGGGAGGCGGCGCGATCAGGCCGCGGCGGAGTCGGTGGCGCTGGCGCCTTCGTCGAAGGCCGGGAGCAGCGACGGCTCGCTGGGGCGCTCGGCGAGGGCCGGCGCGGCCGCCGCGAGGCGCTCGCGGGTCAC
>CAIMWA010000393.1 GCA_903845045.1 uncultured delta proteobacterium
CACGCTCCGCGCAGAGCACGTCGCCGCCCGAGCGAATCGTCGTGCGTGAGATCTGGCGCGCCACGGTGTTCCTCTGGCAGACGCTCTGCGGCTCGCTGATCCCGGCGCGCCCTGCGCGCATGCCCGAGCTCCTCGCGAGGTTCCTCGAGCACCGCGGCCGCACGAATGAGCGCTCGCGGCCGCGGAGCGCCGATCGGATTCTCGAAATACTCGGTAGGAAGCGTGGTTAACGCCTATGGGGGGGGGGGGACGGTTTCAACATTTCAACATTCCGGTGGGACCGGAATTCTGGACTCCAGAAAGTCCTGAAAACAGGCTCATCGCGTCGCCCGAATTCCGGTGTGACCGGAATGGCAACTTGTTGAAACCGTCCCCGGGGGCCTCGGAAGGCGCGCGCGGCGGCGAAGACGCCGACGAGCCGGAACGTCACGCGGTGAGCGTGCCCCGTCTAGTCGAAGGAGGCGATGCCGGGGCTCTCAAGGGGGAACGCGACGTGCGCGCGGTCTCAGGTAGGTCGAAATTCGTTGCTCACGCTCGCGATCGGGTTCGTAGCTCCGGTCACCGTGGCGCGCTCCCATGGCGGGAATGACCGCCCGCGCGGCCGCGACGATCCAGCGCTGCGCGAGTGCGTCGGCGATGACTCCGCCGAGCATCGGCACGACGAAGAAGACCGCCCACCACACCGCGACGAGCGCCTTCGCAGGCGCGAGGCCGAGGGCCGCCACGCACTGCCGCGCCTCGTCGGCCTCCCACCGCTCGCCATGGGCTTCGGCCGCGGCGCGTGTGAGCCCGACGAGAAACGGCTCCGGTCCGCCGGCGTTCAACATGCGCAGCGAGGGCGTCCACCAGCTCGAGGTCATCGGGACCGTCGCGAGGCGCATGCGCCACGGAGGCAGCGCGAGCGCCTCGACGAAGATGCCGGCGGCGACCTCGTTCGCCGTGGAGCGTGCCGCGGGGGCGTCGCTGCTCACGCGTACATCAGCCGCCGGAGGAGGTCGCGCCAGAAGGTCTCGCGCTTCCAATCGGCGATGGAGGTTCCACGCAGCGCCTCGGCGGCACGACCGCGGGACTGCGCGAACGCCGCCCGGAGCACCGCGCCGTCCTCGAGCTCGGCGCCGGACGCGAAGAGCGTGTTCACTGCGAGGAGCATGCCGAGCGTGACGCCCAGCGCCACCACCGCCGCCGCTGCGTCGACGATGCCCGTCGGCGGCAGGAACGACTTCGCGGCAAGGAAGAGCGACGTGCCCACGGCCTGCGCTGCGAAGGCCGGAATGGCACCCAGCGCCTGGGACTTCGACATCACGCGCCCGGTATAGAGATAGTAGATCGTCGCGATGGCCGTGGCCTGCGTTGCGGTGATGTACACCGCGCTCCCTGGGATGAATGCCTCCACGGTCACCGCCGCACAGGCGCTGGCAATGACCTTGAGCACGGCGGCGCGCTTGTCGTCCATGATCGCGTCGAGCAGCACGGCCGTGCCCTCGGTCTCGAGAAACGCGTAGATCGCATTGCGGAGTTCCGGAATCCCCCGCAGGTCGGGGACGCTCCCCACCCTCGCCGCGCGGTTGAAGCCCTTCGCACACGTCGGAAAGATGAGGTCGATGCCCAGCGAGGACCTCCACTGGTCCATGACCTCTTCGAGCTCCGACGGGTCGAGGTCGTCGTACTTGTCGATCTGGTTCAACACCACGAAGGTTCGCTTCGCGGTCTTGCGCAGCTCTTCGTAGTTCTTTCGCTGCGCCTCGTCGGCAGCGCCGGACATCACGAACAGCCCCACGTCGACGCGCTCGAGGAACTTGCGCGTCACCTCGGAGTTCTCCGCGCGGATGTCGTCGAGGCCCGGCGAGTCGACGATCTGCACGCAGTCGTTGAGCGCCTCGACGCGAATGTGCTGCGTCGTCCCCGCCTTGGCCTTCACCTCGAACTTCGGCTGCGTCGGCGAACACCCGAGCAGCGCGTTGAGCACCGAGCTCTTGCCCGCGCTCACCGTGCCCACCGCCACGATGTTGAGCTTGCGCGCGAGGTGCTTCATGCGCTTCGCGAACGCCTCGTCGACCTTGCGCTGGTACTCCGCGTCATCGCCATTCCCGTCCGTCATTCGGCTCCTCCGTCGGGCTCCATGCCCCCGTCCCCCACGGCCTGTCCGTCGTGCAGCGAGCGCCCCTCGCGCGCCGCTGCGGCCTCGTCCGGCGTCATCGCGCGGACCTCCTCACGCACTGTCGTCCCCGGGTCGAGGCCCACCGCGATGCGCGCTGCTCGGAACGACTGCTCCTCGGCGGCGAGGTCGTCCCGCGACAGCCGCTGCGCCTCGCCGGGACGCCGCACCGCCCTCGTCGCCGCGCCGATGACGAGCTGAAGCATCTCGCCGCCGGAGAGTCCCTCGGCGAGCTCGGCGAGCCACGCCGCGGTGACGTCGTCGGCGCGCGGCAGCGACGGAACGAGGTAGCGCTCCGCGAGGCGCTGGCGGCCGCGAAGGTCGGGCAGCGGGATCTCGACGTGCCCGAGGATGCGCCGCACGAACGCACCGTCGTAGTTCTTCGCGAGGTTCGTCGCGAAGACCACCACGCCCTCGAATCGGTCGAGCTGAAGCAACATCACGCTGCGGCTCACGTTCACCCCGTGGTCCGCGGACTGCGTGACGCTCGTGAGACGCCGCCCCAGGATGGAGTCGGCCTCGTCGAAGAAGAGCACGGCCTCGGCTTGCCGTGCCGCCGCGAAGGCCGCGACGATGTTCTTCGGCGTCTCGCCGACGTACTTCGACTCGAGCTCGGCGTAGCTCACGGTGACGATGGGCCGCCCCAGCCGCGACGCGATACCCTCGGCGCACATGGTCTTGCCCGAGCCCGGCGGTCCGAAGAGGTTGATGGCCACGCGGCGGCCGCCGGGGTCGATGGCGGCGAGACCCCAGCGTTCGTAGAGCGTGTGGTGGTGCTCGATCTTTCCCACCAACGCCTCGACCTGAGCCTGCGCCCCGTCGGGCAGGATCACGTCCTCGAGCTTGAAGCGCGGCGTCGACGCCACGAAGGATGCCGCGCGGTCCGCGTCGGAGCCCTTGTCCGACGTGGCCGCGTCGGCGCGGGTCGAAGGCGGTGCCGGGGGTGGCGCCGGCGCGCTCGACGCCGGCCGCGAAGCCTCGCCGCCAGCCTTGGAGACGATGCGATCACCGAAGAATCCCACGTGCTTTTCCCTTCTCGCGATCAGCCCATGACCACGGCCGTGACCTCGATGCGCTGCTTTCGCCGCTCTTCGCGGAGCCGGCGGACCTCTTCGGGGAGGTCGCTCTCGCGGACCTCGCGCTCCTCGACCCGCGTGGACAACACCCGACCCGACGGACGTACGAACGTCGTCACCTTTCGAAGCACCTGGCCCGGGATCACCTCGATGACGAGAAAGACCTGCGCCGCGCGCGTGTGGCCGTGGTCCTTCAGCCAGCGGTAGATGACGCCGCGAAGGTCGTCCCAGAACGCCACCGCGGCGGCCCCCGCCGCGAGTACGGCAACCGCGGAGAACACGAGCCAGAGCGGCATCAGGTCGTTCCCTTCATCCAGGGCGCCTGCCAGGGGAGGCGCACCTCGCGCTCGCGCTCGAGAAAGCGGCCCCGCACCGTCGCGGGAATCTCTTCCCAGTTGCAAGGACGTTCGAACACCCGCCGGGCGTCGCTGCACGACACCACGAGCTCGACGGCGTAGCGCTTCTCGAAGCGACGGAACACGAGCTCCGCGGCGGCCTCGTGCTCGATGAGCCAGGCCTGCGTCTCGAGGTCCGCGTCCTGGCCCGTCAGCACCCGCGCGAGGGCCTCGGCGCCGCGCGGTCCGCGCCCCGCGAGCAGGTCTGCGAGCTCGCGCGCGGCCCAGGCGTCGAGGGCGTCACGGTCCTGCTGCGCGAGGGAGCGCGCCCAGCGCCACAGGGAGTAGACCGCAACTCCCAATGCGATCCCGAGCACGATGCGGGTCACGTGCTCACCTGCATCGCGTGCACTTCCTGGTCACGGGTCTTCACGAAGTCGACGGTTGCGGCCTTGCGACGCTCCAGCGCCGCGGCGCGCACGCTCTCGGGAAGGTCCTCCCAGGAGACCGGTGTCTCCTCGGTGCGCTGGACGATCTGCGCATCGTCGCCGAGCTTGTCCTGAAGGAACGATCGAACGCGACGGATCCAGCGCCCGCCGACCTTCTCGAAGGCGACCTCGGCCTGGATCACATGGGGACGCACGTGCTTCCAGGCCTTCACGATGAGCCGGCGCGTCGGCGATCCGACGTTGTTGTCGATGAACTGGAACGCCTTGCGCAGGTGCGGTGCGAGCGTGGGCACGTGCTTGGTCAGCCACGGGCTCGCGTGGTCTGCGAACCACTCGCAGATGTCGCACCAGAACACCGCCGCGACGGTGAGCAGACCGATGCCGATGACGAACAGCGTGAACATCGCTCAACCCCCGTTGCGCGAGGACGCCGTGACCGGCGGCCAGAGTTGGATGACGACCTCGCCGCCGTGGTCGTCGAGCAGTCGCTCGCGCACGTCGGCAGGAAGCTCCGAACGGTCGAGGCCGTCGACCCGTTGCGAGCGCACGACCTCGCCGCCGGTTTCGAGAAACGCCGTGAATTCGCGCTGCCAATGGCCGCTGCCGCGCTCGCCCTTGCGAAACGCCAGCGTGAGCTGCAGCAGTGTGCGCTGGAGGCGCCTTGCGACCTCGTCGCTCGCGGGAAGCCGCCGGGCGAAATAGAGCAGCACCACCGGATCGGCCTCGCCGACGGCGTTCAACAGCCAGCCGAGCGCGACGTCCGCGGAGACCTTGGCGCTGCGCGCGAGCGCGCCCGCCGCGAACTCGTACAGCTCCACCTTGTTCTCGTGGTCGGCGTTGCCCACGAGGTGCTCGAGCGCCTCGCGGTAGCTCTCGGCCATCGAGCGAAGGCCCTCCAAGCGCTGCGCCCACCTCAATCGGCCTTGTGCGATGCTGCGTTCTGCCATGTCGCCCCCTTCGGCTGTCCGAAGCGATGGGAGTGGGCAGCCCCCTCGAGGTTCCAACCTCCCTGGCGATTTTCAGTGCGGTCGCGAAACTACATGGAAGGTCGCGGCGTGCAGCAGGGCGATGGCGTCGGGAACGCCCGCGGCGCGGTCCTCGGCGAGGCGCGCGCGCGCGGCGGACCCGAGGGCCCCTTCGAGCGGAGTCCCCGCGAGCCACGCCGCGTAGAGGCGGTCCATGTCGCGGAAGGTGCGCTCGTCGGAGGCCGGCCACAGCGACGAGACCACCGCGCGCGCGCCCGCGGCAAGGAACGGCCGGACGAGACCGCCGCCGAGATCCGAGGTGCCGCCGCGCACATCGCCGCTCTCGCACCCCGACAGCACCACTACCGGAGCGCGCGGCAGCGCCAGCGTCGCGAGCGTCGCCGCGCCGAGGGCCACGCCGCCCGGGAAGATGAACGCGTCGTGTCCGCGTCCGTCGTCCCGCGGACGCCGGCGCACGTGGCCCGCGTAGTGGATCACGTCGCAGTGCTGGAAGATCCCGGGGCGCTGCGCGTGTAGATCGACGTCGCCGCAGCGCCGGGGCGCGACCACGACCTCGCGTCCCGAGGCCTCGACCCGCGCGGCGATGGCCGTCAGCTCGTGGTCGGCGAAGGCGAGGTTCGCACCCGCGGCGAGCGCGTCGTCGCCGCGGAGGAGCAGAACCGAGGTCGGGGACCACGGCGCCGCGCCGGCGTTCGCGAAGGGCGCCAGCGAGAGCACCCGCGCGCAGTCGATGCCTCCGTCGAGCAACGACGGCTCGTCGGCACCGATGCGCATCGCCGCGAAGGGGACCACGCCGAGCTCGAGGCCCGCGCCGACGATGAGGCGCCGGCGGCCCGCGAGGTACGGGCGAAGGGGCTGCACGAGGCGCTCCGAGAGCCTTGCCAGCGCGCGCTCGAGGGCCCGCGCGTCTCCGGCGGAGCAGGTCTCCGAGAGCAGAGCGCCGCAGGTCTCGAGCTGCGCGATCGCGGCCCCGTCGTCCCGTGCCCACGGCGTGCGCAGCAGCGCGCGGCCGTCGCGGTGCACCACCACGGCCACGACCTCCTCCTCGCCGACGAGGTACTCCACCGCGAGGGCGTCCGTGGGAAGCGATGCGGCGAGGGCGTCGAGGTCCACCGGCGGCGCGTTCGCCCAGCCGTCTGGGTGGTGGAAGCGCGACGGCACCCGCATCGCGGCCTCCTCGTCGCCGCTGCGCACCAGCAGGTCGACGAGCATCGCGGCGCGATGGCCCGCCGAGCGGCGCAGCGCGGCCCGGTCGGGACCGTCGTCGAGGGTGGACCGCAGCGCCTCGGTGATGCGCAGCGCACGGTCCCCCTGGGCGCACCCCGCGGCGAGGTCGGGCACCTCGAGGGCGAGCTGCATCGCCAGCTCCGACGCGAGCGCCGCGCCGCCCCGGTCGCCGACGGCCTCGAAGGCCTCGGACGCCTCGACGAGGCGCGGCAGCGACTCCGAGACCATGCCCAGCATCTGCAGCGCGAGGGCCCGGGTCCCGCCGTCTTCGGCGATCTCGGGCTCCGCCAGGAGCGCCTCGAGGTCCGCCGCGGCCGCGGCGGTGCCCGCCTCGTCGTCGAGGGCGCGCGCCACGGCGAGGTGGATGCGCGCTGCGCGGTGCGTCTCGTTGCGCAGCCCGCGGGCGTCGAGGATCGCGAGGCTCCGTCCGAGGCTCTCGCACGCTCCGCGCGCGTCGCCGAGCGCCGTCTGCGTCGCGCCTGCCATCATCAACAACGGTGGCCGCAGCGAGTCCGCCACGCGCTCGATGACGTCGAGCCCGCGACGCAGGCTCTCGCGCGCCGCGTCGAGGTGGCCCGTGCGCGTGTGGGCCTGCGCGAGCAGCAGGTGCCGATGACCGAGGAGGGGCCACGCCACGCCGTCGTCCTCGAAGTCCGCGAGGGCGTCCTTGGCATCTTCGGGGCTCGCCCCCCCGAGGAGCAGAACGGCGCGGATCGCCCGCACGGTGTCCGGCCATCGGGCCTCTGCCGCGCACGCGTCCGAGAACAGGAATGCGCGCTCCTCGGGCGGCACCGGCTCGCCGAGGTCGGCCAACATCCCGATGCGGTTCACCCGGAGCTGCACCGCGTACGCGCCCTGCAACGTTCCCGTCGCGAGGAGCCGCGTGGCCTCGTCGAGGGCGCCGCGGCCGTCGAACACCGTGCGGCTGATCACCCGAAGGAGTCGCGCGCCATCCAACGTGCTTCGCGCAGGCGCCGGTTCGGCTGCGATCACGGCGTCGCAGAGCGCGACGGCCGCGTCGAAGGCACCCCCGCCGTGCGCCGCGTCGGCGCAGGTCAACCAAGCCCTGGCGCGCGCGTCGGGGTCCTCGACGGCGGCGGCGACGTACGCGAGGGCCGCGTCGGCGTCCCCCCGCGCCGCGGCGATGCAAGCGCGCTCGAGTCGCACGGCCTCCACCGCCTCGGTGCGCCCCGCCGCCGCGAAGCCACGCTCGGCGAGGGCGAAATCGACGTCGATGCGCGCGGGGTCACCGGGCAGCGCGCCGGGCGCCGCGTCGTGGCGGATGCTGTAGACGTACGCGCGGAGCTGCGCGAACCGGGCGCGCAGGGTCTCGCCCGCGTCGGCCATGGCGGCCTCGGCCTCGGCGATGCCCCGCGTCGCCTCGTCGAAGCGGTGCTGCGCTGCGAGAACGAGCGCGCGCATGCAACGGGTCTCGACGACGTGCGCGGCGTCGGCGACGGGGTCGAGGAAGGTGAGCGCCGTGTCGAAGGCGCGAAGTGCGTCGTCGAGGCGACCGTCCTGCAGCATCAGGTACTGGCCGCGGGCGTGGTGGAGGATCGCGGGAGCCGGGCTCTCGTCGGCGTCTGCGGCGAAGAGCGCGTCGACGTCGGCCCGCGGGATCGGCAGTCCGCGCGTCGTCGAGAGCAGAAAGCGATCGAGGTGCGCCGTCGCCCGGTCTTCGTCGGACGCGTCGGGTGCCGCGAGGATCGCCGCGAAGGCCGCGTCGGACTCGTCGTAGCGCCCGCTGTGCCACGCAGCCATGCCGAGGCAGAGCCTCGCGGCGTCGCGCCACGGCGCCGGCGGCCGCCGCGCCAGGAGCAGCTTGCACCACCGGATCGCATCGCCGTTGTCGCCCTGGCGGTGCGCCGCCCGCGCGACCTCGACCAGCGCATGCACCGTCGCCTCCTTGGAGAGCGCGTCGAGCGCGGCGAGGGAGGCGTCCGCGGCCGAAGGGTCGCCGTTGCGAACGTGCGCCAGCGCCCGCAGCGCGTGCAGCTCGCGCCGCGCCGCGTCGGCCATCGCGTCGACGGCGGCGAGGGCGCCGAGCTCGTCGAGAAGCGTCGTGGCCGGCACGTCGTGCAGGCCGAGGCGCACCGCGAGCAGCCCCGCGTCGACGCGCGCGCTCGCGTCGAGGTCCGGCGATGCGGCGTCGGCGAGGAGCGCCGGTCGCAGCGCCATGGCAGCGGCGATGGCGCCGGTGTCGCAGCGGAGCAGCGCGAGGCTGTAGCGCGCGAAGGCCGCGACGCTCGCGAGGTGCTCGGCGTCGTCCATCGCGAGGGCCGATGCGAGGAGCACGGCGGCCTCGCCGGGTCGTTGCGCGAGCGCGAGCGCGTCGGCCCGGGCGCAGCGGAACATCATCGCCGCGTCGCCGGTCGCGTCGTCGAGCGTCGCGGCGAGCGCCAGCACCTCCGGCGTGGCGCCTTCGGCGCCGTACGCGTCGAGCCAGCGCTGCAGATCCGCGTCAGAGGGCAAGCCGGATGACCTCGATGCCGCCAGGACGCCGCACCTCGATGGCGATCTCGGCGGGCTCGGCGTCGCGCACGGCGATGGCGACGGGAAGCACGACGCCGCGCGCATCGCCCTCGCCGATCGCCTCGGCGGCGGTGGCGGCGTTGCGCAGCGTCAGCCGCACGCCGGCGCAGGGCGATCCGTCGGCCTCGACGACGTTCGCACCCGCAAGGAGTCGCGCGGGCTCGGCGGTCACGCGCACCTCCGCGGTCGCGCTGGCGCCCACGGCGACCTCGAATCGCGACGAGTACGCCGCCTCGTCGCCGGGGCCGCGGAACGCCCCGGCGAGCGCGTGCTGCCCCGCCGCGGCATCGTGGCCGGGAACGGGCGGCAGCGACGCGAGCAGCGCCCCGATGCGCGCGATCATGCGGTCCAGCGGTCGCCCGGCCCGCACCGCGGGCGCGACGACGACGGGAGCGGCCTCGCGTTCGAGCCATGCCGTCGCCCACGCGAGCACGTCGCGCGCCTCGATGCGCGGGTCTTCGGGGTCGTCCACGGCGACGCCGCCGAGCCACTCGACGGCGCGGTCGTCGTCGGTGCGCGCGCGCCTTCGCACCAGCGTCCGCGCGGCGTTGCGGGCGCCGACGATGCCGTCGCGGGAAACCTCGTCGCGCGCCTCGACGGCACGATCTGCGCGCAGCGCCGCGTCGACGGCGAGCACGCGCCGCTGCACGTCCCGCGGAAGGCTTCCGACGAAGTGCAGGAGCCGCGCGCGGTCGACGCACACCGACCGCTCGCGCAACACGACGAGCGCCTCGGCGTGCGGGGTCTCGGCGCCGGGCAGCACGACGTCGCCCTCGCAGGCGATCCACGCGTCGTCGGCGGCGACGAAGCCGCGCACCTTCTCGCCGTCGACGGACGTGACCAACATCATCGCCCGCGCGCCGCGGGAGCCGGGCTCGGGACCGACGACCCACAGCTGCCCGCGCTCCACGCGCGGCGGCCGCGACGGTCGCGCAGACCGGGCACGCCGTAGGAACGCCTCGCTCGGCCTCGCATCGCCGCCCGACGTCTGCAGCGCCGCATCACCCGCGACGGGGGCCTCCATCGAAGCCCGCAGCTCGTCGCAGAGACGCACCGCGCGCGCCAGCAGCTCGCCGTCGATTCTCATGGTGTCGCCTCCTCGTCTGGCGTGGAGTCGTCAGCTCGAAGGATTTCAAGCACCAGCGTCAGCATCGCCCTGCGCTCGTCGTCGGACAGGCCTTCGCGCAGCGCGAGGTCGCGCATCGCCGCGGCGAAGCGTCCACGCGTGTCGCCGACCTCGTTCTCGGCCGTACCGCGGGACACGCCGAGGTGCCGGCCGACCTCCTCGAGGGTGCGCGGTCCGCCGTCGAGGTCGGCGTAGCGATGGCGCGCGGCCTCGCGGGTTCGCGGCGGCAGGGCGTCGACGAAGGCCCGGGCGAGGTGCAGCGCGTCGCGGTCGGAGAGCGGTGCGGCGTTCGCGGTGGCATCGTTCGGCGCCCGGTCGTCGTCGTGGGCGGCGAGCGGGTGCAGCGCCGGTCCGCGGGCGATTGCCAGGCTCGCGAACACCGCTTGCACCAGGAACGCGCGAGACCGCGGGACGTTCGCGCCGCGCTCGAAGATGCGCTCGAGCTGCGCGACGAGGTCGGCGTGCGCGACCACCTCGCCGAGCTGGTCCGCGCGCGCCGCGTGGAGCCTCGCCGGGAGCGGCGGGAGGAGGTCCGCGAGCGACTCGGCGTCGAGGCCCGCGGAGACCACCGGACGCCCCGCGAGCACGTAGCAGGTGACGGCTCCCACGCGCACGGTCTCGAAGCGTCCCGAGTGGGCCAGCGCCGCGCCGCATTTCTTCCAGAGGTGCTCGAGGTAGGCGTCGGCGTGCTCTTCGATGGAGTCGCCGCGGCACCGATCGATCCATCGATGGATGGCCGTGCCGAGGCCGCTCCAGGTGTGCACCGACTCCGCGGCCGCGACGGCGGGCTCGCGGGTGAGCCGCAGCGCGACGTCCTGCACGAGGTCCGCGATCTCGGCAGGGGTCGCTCGGAGGACCCGCGGATGACGACATCTACGCACGCGGCGGTGCAGTTCGGCGTACGCCGCCTCGGCCGCAGCGCGGTCGTCTCCCAAGAGGGCCTCGACCATCGAGTTCGGATGGGCGAACGGTGCAGTCAATCGGCTCGCTCTCGATGCACGCGAAGAAGGTGCGAAGAGCGTCCCGTGAGCCCGGACCGACCTCGCTGGAGTGTCGAGAGTACCATCATCGGCGATGGGTTTCGCGGCGATCGGCGGGCTCACCGTCGCGGGCCGCGCACCGACGGGACCCTCGTCTTCGCTGCGGTGGCGACGGCCCGCGCGACGGCGCGGAGCTTTCGCCTCACGCCGCGACGGGCGTCGAAGCGGTGCAGCGAACGGCGGCACCGAAGGAACGTCATGAAGGTCTCGCAGAAGTCTTCGGCGGGCCTGACGTTGCATGCGTACGGCGAGACGTGGTCGTCGGCGTCGAAGTCGGGGGCGGCGCCCCAATCGTCGTCGTAGCTGCCGCCGAAGGCCTCGCGGAACCACGGCCCGTCGACGAAGGAACGATCGAGCCAGGCCCAGGAGTGTCCGAACTCGTGGCGCACCGTGTCTAGCAGCGTCGAGCCGGGCGTGCGGGGGCGCACCGGGGCGTTGAGCGGGACGTAGATGTCACCGGCACGGAACCCGAGGAGCTTGTGCAGCCACGGCGTGCGCTCGTCATAGACGTAGCCGAAATGGCTCTCGAAGGTCGGCAGCATCGCGCGGTGGCAGTCGATGCGATCGAGGTACTTGCCGTCGGCGAGGAGGCCGACCTCCCATAGCTCGACGCGGACCTTCTCGAAGGCGCGGAAGATGTCGTCCTCGGGGACGATGGGCCGAGCGGCGGAGCGGAGCGCGGCGAGGTGTCGATCGATGATCTTCGTGGCGCTCATTCGGGGGGCATCCTCCTGCGGTCGCGTGGCACGTCGGCACGGAGGCGGCAGCGTCCGCGGATTCCAAATGGGGACGGTTTCGACAATTCAACATTTCGGTGGGACCGGCATCGTGATCTCGCGCTTCGCTTGACTTCAGCCCTTTCACGCCGGGCGAACGCCGGTGGGAGCGGAATGGCAACCTGTTGAAACCGTCGCCCTTCCCCCGCTTCGTCATCGACCTCGGTAGCCTGCGCGAACCGGTATGACCCTCGGCCATGCGCGCGGTGGTCTTCGATACGTTGGGCGGTCCCGAGGTGCTGGCGGTGCGCGAGGTGCCGGAGCCGCCGCCGCCGGGACCCGGCGAGGTCTCCGTGGCGGTGCGCGCGGCGGGTCTCAACTTCGCCGACACGATGTTTGTTCGCGGGCGCAACTTCACCCGCCCGAAGCTCCCCGACGTTCCTGGCATGGAGGTCGCGGGCGACGTCGTCGCCGTCGGTGCCGGCGTGACGACGTGACGACGTGACGACGTGACGACGTGCGCCGTCGGCGATCGCGTCACCGCCGTGGGCGCGCGCGCCTTCGTCGAGCGCACCAACGTGCCCGCGCCGGCCGTGTACGCGATGCCCGCGGGGCTCTCGTACGAGCAGGGCGCGGCGCTGCCCATCCAGGGGCTCACGGCGCATCACGTGCTCTTCTTGATGGGGCGCCTGGCGCTCGGCGAACGCGCGCTCGTTCATGCCGCGGGCGGCGGCGTGGGGAGCCTCGCCGTGCGCCGCGGGGGGGGGGGGGACGGTTTCAACATTTAAACATTACGGTGGGACCGGAATTCTGGACTCCAGAACGTCCTGAAAACAGGCTCATCGCGTCGCCCGAATTCCGGTGTGACCGGAATGGCAACTTGTTGAAACCGTCCCCGGGGGGGGTTACGCGAAGGTGCCGTGCGCGATGCCGAAGAAGAGCACCGCCGCGACCACCGCCATCACCGCCAGCACGAGCACCCCGAGCATCACCGTGGTGATGATCCCGAGGAGCCGGAGGTTCGTGACGTCGCTCGGCGGCGGCAGCCCGAGGCCCTGGAACTCCCGGAGGAACTGCGCGCTCTGGTACCAGGCGAGGGGGCCGGTGATCCACATGAAGCCCACGAACCAGCCGATGCCGCAGACGATGAGCCACGTGCGCGCGCTCTGGGCGAGCTGCGCCGCGCGGGCCATGCGGGGGTCGTACTGCGGCGGCATGCCGTAGGGGTCGTAGGGGTTCGGGTACATCATCGTGACGGGGATCCTAGCGTTCTCCGGCGCTCGTCGCTCGCGCGGGCGTGAACGGCGCGGCAACCCGTGTTCTCCTGCGGCGATGGAGCGTCCATGAACAGTCCGATCCTCACGCCGGTCGTCGCCCTCGTGGCTTGGTCCATGGTCGTCTGGGCGTGGATGTACGTGACGCGCATTCCGGCGATTCGCAGGGCCCGCATGAAGCTCGATCCCAACGCCCCGCGCGGCGAGCAGATGGCCACGCTCCCGGCGTCGGTGCGCTGGAAGGCCGACAACTACAACCACCTCATGGAGCAGCCGACGCTGTTCTATGCCCTCGCCATCGCCCTCGCGCTGCTCGGACGCGGCACGGGAACGAACCTCGCGCTGGCGTGGTCCTACGTGGGGCTGCGCGTGGTGCACAGCCTCGTGCAGGCCACGTGGAACAAGATCGAGGTTCGCTTCTCGCTCTTCTCGCTGTCTTCGTTCGTGCTCATCGCGATGGTCGTCGACGCGGCGCGCGCGGTGCTCTGAGCGTCACGCACGGGTGGGGCGTCGGTCACGCCCGGCGCTGGCTCGACGCCGCGCCCGCGGCGGCCACGTCGGCCCCGTCGTCCGCCGCGATCTGCGACGCCTCGACGCGAACGCGGGTGCGCGCAGGCACCGGCGCGTCCATCGTCACGATGGACTCGAGCACCGAGAGGCGCTGCTGCAGGTCGGCGTTCTCGCGCTCGATCTTCGCGCAGCGCTCCTCGAGGAGCCGCGCGCCGCCGGCGCCCGCCTCGAGCTCCATGCGCCGCAGCTTGACCTTCGCGGCGGAGAGGATCGCCGAGATCGGGACGGCGAAGACGATCGCGACGACGAGGATGTCCTTCATGGAGCGGGGACTCTAGGCCGCGCGTCGGGGCGAGCCAAGCCCGCCGACGTCGCGCCGCCGCCGCCGCACCACGAGCCCTGCGAGGAGACCGAGCGCCCAGCCTCGCGAAGGCAGCGAGGTCGATCCCACGCGGCACCCGCAGCCGGTGCTCGGATCGACGACGACGAGCGTTCCGCCGTCGCGCGGAGCGACCGGCACGTCGAAGGCCGCGCCAGCGTCGCGGCGGGGCACGTCGACGGTCACCATCATCGAGGCATCGGGCACGTCGCGCGCACCGGCGTCGAGCGACGGCGGACGCACGCAGACGCCCTCGGTGCAGGTGGTCCCCGCGGGGCACGCGACGCCGAAGCAGCGGTCGGCGATGCACGCCCCGGTGTCGGCGTCGCAGCGCGCTCCGAGCGGGCACGTCACGCCGTCGCAGTGGGCGATGCAGCGCGGCGCCGCGCCGGTGCAGTCGCGCTCGGTGCCGGGGACGCACCGCGTGTCGGCGCAGCCCGGGGCCTCGCAGCGCCCGCTGGTGCCGTTGCACACCGGGCCGCCGCTGCACGGGATGCACGAGCAGTTGGGCACGCAGCGCCCGTCGGTGCAGTGCTGCCGCGCGGGGCACGCGACGCCCGCGCAGGGGTCGACGCACGCGCCCGATCGGCACACCTGTCCCGCGGGGCACGTAGCACCGGCGCACGGGTCCGCGCAGCCGCGGGGGCCGCAGACCTGGCCCGTGGGGCACGTCATGCCCGCGCACGGCGTGGGAACGCAGTAGTTGCCCGCGCCACCGTCGCCGACGACGCACGTGAAGCCCGTGTCGCACGCGCCCTCGACGCAGTGCGGAACGCAGAGAGCGCCGACGCACGCGGTGCCCTCGGGGCACGACGGCGTGCGGCCGTCGCAGTTGAGGTCCCGCGCCGACGCGCAGGTCTCGACGGCGCCGGGGTTCACCGCGGGGTCGTGGTCGTTGCAGTCGTTGCCGCCGCAGGCCGCGTCGCGGAAGCCGTCCATGTCGGCGTCGGGGCACACCGCGGTGTTGTCCTCGTTGAGCCCCGCCACGGCGTCGAACTCGTCCTCGGCGCTGTGAAACGCGCAGCGCGAGTCGGGGTTGCCGTAGTTGCCCGGCACCACGGCCACGTAGCGGAACTGCACGCCGCACGGGAGCGACCACACCGTGGTGATGGAGTCGGAGATGGCCTCGTCGCCGGCCACGTCGCGCCCGGTCGTGAGCGGGTGCACCGCCATGTCGGCGACGGTGCCCGTCGAGAGGGGGTTGTTGGTCCAGCCGCGCATGAAGCCGCGGACGAGCACCGCGCGGTTCCAGCGGCGCGGGTCCGCGGGCTCGCCGTCGCCGACGTAGCCCGTCGAGGACGGGTCGTCGGTGAGGTACACCGAGTACTCGAAGGCCTCGAGACAGCTGTTGCCGACGTGGTCCGTGATGGGAAACACCACCACGCGGTTCGCGGCTCCCTGGAGGTCGAAGACGTACGCGCTGCGCCACGGCGCCGTGTAGCCGCAGAGCGCGAGGTCGCCGCCGCAGCCGTCCATGTCCGTCGACCGCACGCCGTCGCTGCGCATGCGCTGGTTCTGGAGCCAGCGCCAATCGAGGGCGTTGCCGTAGAGCGGCGTGTCCGCGGCCGTGAGGGTCTGGACGCACACGTACGCGTCGTAGCGGCGCGGGTTGGCCGTCGGGAACATCGCCGGGTCGACCACCGAGGAGCTCACGCCGCCGATGCAGTTCGGGATGTTCACGACGCTGCGGTCGACGATCACGTGGCCGAAGGTGAGCTCCGGCGCGTAGCGCGGCGGCACGTCGCTGGTCTGGAAGATGTCGTCGACGATGCGCGTCGGATCGCGCGGCGCCGAGCCGTCCGCGGGGCGCCCGCCGATGGCGTCGAGGCAGCTCTCGAAGTAGTCGACGCCGGTGCACAGCTGCGCGTCGGCGCGGGATGGAGCGAGGGTCGCGAGGGCGACGAACAACGCGCCGGCGCCGGGCAGGGCTCTTCGCATCATGGCGCGGATTGAACGCACGCGCGGCGAGGCTCCACAAGCCCCCCCGGCGCGGGCGCGCAGCAGCCCCGGCGGCGCGAACGTGGCGGGTGCGCTACACGGTGCCGAGGAGCTCCCCGTTGCGAACCTTGCTCATCGCATTCTCGCTTTCGCTCACCGCCTGCGCCTCGACCGCCGCGGAGGGCCACGCCGACGCTACCGCGGGGGACGTCGCCCGCACCGACGCCAACACGAACGTCGACGCCGCGAACGCCGACGTCTCCATCACCTGCGATCCGCACCGCGCCCCGTGCCGCGTCACGCTCACCTGCGCGGACCTCGAGCGCTGCGAGGCGCTCACCCTCGCGAACGGACAGGTCGTCGTCTACGACCACGCGACGATCACGCGGCCCGGGGACCTTCGCGTCGACATCGGCCGGTACCTGCTCCTCACGTCTTCGAGCAACGTGTGCCGCTTCGGCGCGAGCCCCGGCACCAGCACGACGTCCTTCGCGTCGCTCGCCGACGTGCCCGCGGACCCTTCGCGCTGCGCGTGGGACCAGGGACCGAACCTTCTGTGCGGCGTGAACACGAGCGCGTACGAGCCGACCTGCGCCGGCGACGGGCTGCTCGTGCGCGACGCGGCCGCTCAGCTCTACCGTCTGCGCGTGGTCGCCGACCGCCACGACGCGACGGGCTGGCACGCCGACGTCGAGTGGAGCGCCGTCGATCCGTGACCCTGTCCCTCGGCGTTCAGCGCGCCGTGGTCGCGGCGTCCGACGCGGGCGCCGGCTGCATCGCGATCTCCCACGCGCCGGTGTCTCCAGTGGCCACCACGCGGCTCTGCGCGACGTAGCCCGCGCGCCGGAACGAGATCGCCGTCCCCGCGCCGAGGTCTCCGCCGAGCACGAACGCTCCGTCGGCGCTCGTCCCCGTCCACATCGACGGAAGCTCCACCGGCCACGACGTGCTCGCGACGTTCGGCGGTGGCGCGACGCGCACGTCCGCGATCGGCGCGCGGGTCGCTGCGTCGACGACCCGGCCGCGCACGCCACGGCCGCGGCGCACCGTGACGGAGGCCTCCTCGACGCCGCCGGCGCGCACCTCGACGAAGCTGCGTCCGCCCCAGGTGCCGAAGAATCCGCCGCCGCCGCGCGCGTCGCTCACCGTCACGACCCAGCCCCGGGGCTCGAGGTTCGTGAACACGGCCTCGCCGCCCCGCACCGCTGCATGCTGCGGGTGCCACGCGGCGCCCTCGACCGAGGTCCCCGCGATCCACGCCTCGGCGGCGACGCCACGGTCGAGCCCCGATACGCGCACGCGCAGCGCTCCGGTCCCCGGTCGCATGGGCGGCCCGCGACCGCACGCGACGAGCCACGGTGCGAAGGCGACGCTCGCGAGGCGCAGGAATCGCTTCATGGCTAGGATCGACGGTACGCGCCTTCGCGGTCCCGAAGCCAGCTCGCGCGTTGCAGCTCGACCGCCGAATCCACGACGAAAATTCGATGTGCGAAGCGCGTCGCGGCAATGAAGCGCCTGTGGATTCCTTTCCCCCCAGCGGTCCCAACCCCCGGCGCGAGCGTCCGGTCCCCGCCGCCTCGGGCGTGATGCCGGTGCCGCAGTCCGCGCCGGCACCCCTCGCGCGCGCCATCGCACACGTCACCGTCGAGGTCGCGGGACGGCGCTTCGACGCAACGCTCTCGGAGCGCGTTGGCGGCAATGACGGCACCGGCGTCCGCGCCGAGGTCATCCTTCGCTCCGACGATCCCGCCGAGGCGACCGTCCCCATTCGACATGGAATGGTGTGGCATGACGGCGTCGCGGCCGCCGGCACCCTCGGAGACCCCCCGTTTCCGGCCACGCCCGGAGAGCTCGTCCAACTGGTGACCGCCGCGGTGCGCGCGCATCTCGGCCTGCCGCCCGGCGATCCACGCTGACCGAACGGCGCCGCCTCGATCACGCCGCCCGGGCGAGGCACCGCGCCATCAGCTCGGCGCGGCTGCGCACCCGAAACGCTCGATAGACCGCCTTCACGTACTGGTGCACGGTGTGGGCGCTGAGCCCCATGCGGTCGGCGATCTCCTTCTCGGAGCCGCCGCCGAGGAGCTGTTCGAGGGTCTCGCTCTCGCGCGGCGACAGCGCCGTGTCCTGCCAAGGAAAGGTCGTCATGCGTTCGCTCCTGAACGTCCATTGGGACGAGGGCGGTGCGATTCCGACGAAATCGACATCGGCACCGCCGCGGCGCCGCTCCCCTGTTCTGGGGAATCGATCGGCGCGCGACGCCCTCGCAAGATGGGCTCGTCGGGCGCTGCTTCATCGAACAACGCAATCGCCGTCCCGACAGGAGAATCAATCCCATGTCACGTCACGTCGGTCTCACGCTGGTCGCCTCGCTCTCGCTTTCGGCCCTCGCGGCGCCCGCCTTCGCCTACGACATCGCCCTCGATCCGGCGCGGGTGTTCCTTCGGTACATCAGCACCACCACGGACTCCGGCGCGGTGCCCGTCCCGGCGACGAACAGCCCGTCGCACCCGCTGACGCTGCCCTGCGACCTGCAGCAGTACGGCGTGCAGATCGACGCCCGCTACCTCAGCGGGAACGGAACGATCTACCCGCAGCTCCAGTCGCGGTACTACACGCTCCCGAACACGCTCATCTGGAGCGACGGCTACGAGTTCGGGGCCACGGCGCCGTTCAGCATCGACCGCTCGAGCTTCGAGCCCATGCAGGTCGGCCAGACCGCCGTCGTCGGGCAGATGTCCATCGACGCCAAGGACCTCGCCAGCCGCCGCTGGCTCTTCCAGCCTGGCGACCTGCCCGCGAACGTCACCGTGCGGCACCTGCTGCACCTCTCGATCTTCGACGACACCAACTACAGCCATGAGGTCGACGACGCCGTGCCGAGCAACAACACGCGCTTCGTGTACCTGCGCCGCGAGTGCCCCTGAGCCGCGCGGTGCGGCCGCGGCAGCGCACCTGAGCCGCGTCAACCCAGGCCGCAGCGAGCGAAGGGTGGCGGTGCGGCAGGCCATGCATCGCCACCGTGATGAAGCGACACCTCCCCGTTCTCGACGCACCGAAGACGCGCCGTTGGATCCTGCAGGTCGGAGCCACCGCCAGCGTTGCCGCGTGCGGCGCCAACGCTACGCAGGGCGCCTTTCAAGAGCCCGCGGGCGACGCCGGCGACGCCGGTGGCACGACGCCGCACGACGCGGGCGCCACCGACACCGGTTCGGGCACCTCGACGGACGCGGGCGTCGCCCCCACGCCCGATGCGGGTACGCCGCCGACGTGCACCAATGACCCGACGGCGCTCGGCGCGGTCACGTCCTTCGCCGAGGGCACGTGGACGCTGCTCCGCTCGAGCCGTGTGGTGGTGGGCCGCGACGCCGGCGGCATCTTCGTGTTCTCCGCGGTGTGCACACACTCCGGCTGCATCATCAACGCGCCCGATGCGTCGGGTAATTCCGTCTGCGTCTGCCACCGCTCGTACTTCGATGGAGCCGGCAACGTGACCGGCGGGCCGGCGCGGCGGGCCCTTCCGCACTACGAGGCCGTGGTCTGCGACGGCCAGGTGTCGGTGAACACCGCCCGCACCGTCGCGGCCACGACGCGCACGCCGGTGACCTGAGCGGGGTTCCGGGAAAGCGCCGCAGAAGCGTCAGAACCCTACATTTCAAGACCACTGCTCGAGCCCCCACCCCCGGCCCCGCCCCCACACAGGTGGGGGCAGGGAGGCCGGAAGAGTCGTGGAGAACCGCGATCGTTCCCGTGAGCCATCACCGATGGAGCCCGGCCGTCGGGCGCTCCAGGCCCCGCCGCACGATCCTCCCCTCCGGGCACCCTGCCCCCACTCGTGGGG
>CAIMWA010000394.1 GCA_903845045.1 uncultured delta proteobacterium
TGCCACGGGCTGTCCACAGGTCTCACCCGGTGGATGCGATGGCGCTGCAGCCCGCCCTGCGGGCTTCACCCTGCCTGCCACGTGCTTCAGCGCGTGGCGAAGGCGATCGCGAGCGAAATTGAAGTTCAATCCGCGCGTCGCTCCCGGTACCCTCGGGGCCATGCAGATCCGCGGGTGGTTCGCCTTTGCGTTCGTCCTCGCTGGTTGCGGAACGACGCCCGCCGCGCCCGCTGGCGCCGACGCCGCGACGGACATCGCCGTCGATGCCGCGTCCGACCTCCCGTCCACCGCCGACGTCGCCACGGACCTCGGCTCCGACGCCGCGACGACGACGGACGCCACCTGCGACCCGCGCGTCTGGGACAGCGGCGTCGGCGAGGCCGGCGCGGCGATCACCGAGGTGCGCCAGTTCCTCACGAACTGCCGTCACAACGAGAACACCGACATGCTCGTGTGGCATGACGCGATCTACTTGATCCACCGCACCTACGACTCGCAGGTGCTCTCGCCCGACGCGCGGCTGCACCTCTATCGAAGCACGGACCAAGGCGTCACCTTTCAAGAGATCCGTCAATTCAACTATCCGGCGCGGGACATCCGCGACCCCAAGCTGGTGCCCTTCGGCAACGAGCTTCGGATCTATTCGCTCTCGCGCCTTCCGGGCTTCATGGCCTACGACCTCGGCACCGACTCGCTCACCACCGTCGCGCGCAGCACCGACGGCACGACCTGGAGCGAGCCCACGCCGGTCTACGAGTCGGGCTGGAGCTTCTGGCGCGAGATCCAGGTGGGGGCGCGCCTCTACGCCGCGGCGTACCAGGACGGCGACCGCTCCATCATCTTCCTCGAGTCCGCCGACGGCCTCACCTGGAACCGCCTCGCGACGGTGTTCAGCGACCCGTGCCGCATCCCGCTCGAGCCCGAGCCCATGTTCTTTCCCGACGGCCGCGTGGTCATCGGCATTCGCATGGACGATGGCCCCAACTACCTCGACGACGGCCACGAGAAGCTCTGCGTGGCGGATCCCCCGTACACGCATTTCGAGTGCCCCACGGAGCTTCCCGGGCGCCTCGACGGACCGGTGACCTTCGAGTACGGCGGCGACCGCTGGGTCATCGCGCGCGCCCACCTCTCGGGGCTGCGCAAGCGCACCGTGCTCTACCGATGGACGGGCAACCTCCACGACCTGCAGGGCGTCGGGCTCGAGCTCGTCGCGACGCTGCCGTCGGCCGGCGACACGTCCTACGCGGGCCTCGTGTGGACCTCGCCGGGCCACGCGCTGGTCTCGTACTACACGAGCAATCCCGACTACGACATTCCATGGTGGCACGGCTCGTTGAGCGCGAGCGACATCTTCATGGCGCGGCTCGACATGTCGCGCGTCACCCACGGCGACACGAGCCCGCTGCACGACCGCGGCGTCATCACCAAGTGCCGCCCCTTCGAGGACGGAGGCACGCTCTTCCCCGACGTCACCCTCGACGCGACGTCGTCCGACGCGCGCTGAGGCGCCCGCCGCGCAACAACGGCGCTTGTGGAATCCGCGCGGCTGGGTGAAGAAGCGCAACAACGCGATGAACCCGACGTGGATCCTCCGATGCGCAGTGGCGGCCTCGCTGGCCGCGGGGTGCAGCAGCGCGTCGCCGAGCGCGACCGACGCCGGACCTTCGACCGACGTGGTCGCCGACGCGGCCCGGGCCGATGGGTCCGCCGACGCTGCCGCCGATGGATCCGCCGACGCGCCCGCGGTGATCGACGCGAGCGGACCCTTCACCCTCGCGCCCGGCGAGGTCGCCGAGGTTCCATGGAACGCGGGCACTGCTGCGCTCCGCGTAGCGACATCGGTGGGCACCGAGCGCTACGTGCTCGTGCTCGCGTCGACGCAGCTCGATGCCGTAGGAGACCCCGTGGCGTACACGGTGTCGGCCTCCGCCGCCGTCGGATCACCGCGTCCGACGGTGGTGAGCGGCTGCTCCCTCGACGCCGCGCGCTGGCGTGCGATGACGCTCCCCGCCGAGACGGCGCCCACGGGCACGGCGCCCGCGATGGGCACCGAGCGCAGCTTCGACGTTCCCACCGGCGCGGGGACCAGCGAGCGCATCACCGCGCGCGTCATCGCCGTCGGCGAGCGCTCCGTCGTGTGGGCCGACACCACGGCGGCGCACCCTGCCACCCTGGATCCAGCGTTCGTGACGAGCTTCGTAGGGACCTTCGACCAGACCATCGTGCCGCGCGAGCGAACGGAGTTCGGCACCGAGTCGGACATCGACCATGACGGGCGCATCGCGCTGCTCTTCACGCCGCTCACGAACCGCACCGCGGTGGCGTTCTTTCAACAGTGCGACCTGCAGCGCGTCGCGGGGTGCCGCGCGTCGAACGGCGCCGAGGTGCTCTACCTCACGCCGCCCAACGTGATCCGCCCGCCGTACAACACCGTCAACGCGATGAACGAGATCCTTGCGCACGAGCTCGGGCACCTCATCCACTTCGGCCGAAAGGTGCTTCGCAATCACCTGCCCGGCTGGGACGACAACGCCTACATGATCGAGGGCTTCGGCGCCCTCGCGCAGGACGTCATCGGCTTTCAAGCGGGCAACCTCTACGTGACGCAGGCGGGCCTCGACCAGATCGACAGCCTGTCGCTCGCGGACATCGTCGTCGACCGCGGCGCGTACGACGCGACCCGCGACGGCACGCTGCGAGGCGGGGCGTACCTCTTCGTGCGGTGGCTCTACGATCGCGGCGGCGGCGACGTCGCCAACGCCGACGGGAGCGTGACGAACCGCGGCGGTCCGGCGTTCGTGCGCACGCTCATCGACGACGTCGACACCGTGGCCGGCGCGCTGCCGACGGTGTCCGGCGCGGCGATGCCCGACGTGGCCATGGACTTCTTCACGACCCTCGCGGTGAGCAACCGCGACGAGGACCACGGCGTCGCGCCGGTGAACGGGTGCTTCGCGTACCTGCCCGTCGCGCACGACCCGGTGACCATGGACCCGCGCGGCGCCGACGTCTTCGCGACGTTCCATGGCATGCAGATGCACGGACCGGCGACGCAGCCCGTGGGCTCCGCGGACGGCATGCTGCGGCCCGGCGGGGTGGAGTTCTTGTCCCTCGATGCCACGGCGGGGCAGCCCGAGGTCGCGGTCACGGTGACCGTCGATCCGGGCGTCGCACCGCGCCTGCGCATCGGGCGCATTCGTTGATCGATGGGAGAGCGGAGCACGATGACGCGACGGACGACGGATCTTGCGGTGGCCTTGTGCGCGGTCTTCACGGCCGGGTGCGGAGGCGCCGCGACGGTGGCCTCGGATGCCGGCGTCGCCTCGGACGGAGCGATGGTCGCCAACGACGGCGCGGCGGACGCGTCGAGCGACGTCGTCGATGCCGCCACCGCCGATGTCGGCAACGCGGGCTGCGACGGCGTCCGCCGTCCGTTCTGGACCTGGAACCTTCGCGTCATGCCGCCGCCGGACGTGCAGGTCGACGCCGAGTGCCACGCCGCCCGTTCGCACATCTACCTCTATGCGACGGACGCGGTGTGGGGCATGCGCCTCGACCAGGCCCACGCCGACAGCATCGTGCGCGCCTTCGACGAGTCCGCGCCGGCGGACCCTGCGCGCGGCATCTACGCCATCGAGACGGCCATCTACGGCGAGCCGCCGGACCTCGACGGCGACCCCCACGTCGTCTTGCTCTATCAAGACATGGGCTCGTTCCATGGATACACCTTCGACGGGTTCTTCCGTTCGTTGGACGAGACCCCCGACGACCCGCACTCCAACGCCATGGAGATGCTCCACGTCGACGCCGTGCGCATGGATCCGACGAACGAGTACATGCTCGGCGTCGTCGCGCACGAGTTCGTGCACCTCCTCGCGTTCCAGTACGGCGACGAGGACGTGTGGCTCTCGGAGATGATCGCCGAGGCGGGCATGGCGGCGACGGGCTACCTCGGCGACGTACGCCTCGCGCGCACCTTCGCCGGGCACCCCACGTCACCGCTCGTCGGCAACACCGCGGGCATGGACTACGGACCGCTCTTCCTCTTCGGCGACTACCTCGTGGAGCGCTACGGCACGGCGGTCATCGGCGACATCGCCCGCAACCGCGCGCGGGGCGTTCCGACCGTCGAGGCTGCGCTCTCGTCGCGCGGCGGAACCTTTCGCGAGGTCTTCGGCGACTGGGCCACGGCGAACCTCGTCGACGCGGCGCGCCCGCCGTACGGCTACGCCGCCTTCGACGTGAGCACCGAGCCCTCCGCCACGACGCTCACCGCGGGGACCGCCGCCTCGGGATCCGTCGCCGCATGGACCGCGGGCTACGCGCGCATCGACCTCGACGCCTCGGCCACGACCGCGGACGTGACGCTCCAATCGTCGTCTTCGTCGAGCCTCGTGGTGCGCGCGGCCGTGTACGACCCCGCGGCGCGCGGCGATGCCACGGTGACCTCCGTCGCCCTCAGCGGCGCGACGACCACCGCGTCGGTGCCGCTCCCGGCGGGCCGTCGCCGCCTCGCCGTCGTCGTGGCGAACCCGACGAGCGCGGCGGTGCCGTACACGATCACCGTCGCGGCGCGCTGACCGCGTTTCCGCTCAGCCGCCGAAGCGCTCTGGATCGACGTCGATGCGGGCGCACAGCGCGTCCCAGAGCTTCGCTCGCTCGGCGGCGGTCTCGCGGGTGCGCGCGAGGCGGTGCGTATCCTGGGGCGCGCGGTCGAAGTGGAA
>CAIMWA010000395.1 GCA_903845045.1 uncultured delta proteobacterium
ACTACGCCGCGCTCATTCATCTGCAACTTGTACATTGTCGTGGGGCTTGTCGACTACCAGCTCCGCGTGGTCGTGCACCATCTGCAACTTGTCGACTACATCGTCGTGGGGCTTGTCGACTACCAACTCCGTGTGGTAGCGCACCATCTGCAACTTGTCGACTACCTCGTCGTGAGGCTTGTCGACAACCAACTCCGCGTGGTCGTGCACCATGTCGGAGTTGCAGCACCCGGTGTTCAGGAAGCCGCAGCCGTGCTGGCTGCCGCCGCCGCCGCCGCCGCCGCCGCCGCCGCCGCCCGCGGTGCCCACGGTGCCGTCCCCGGCCACCGGCGGGAGGTACGTTCCGTCGTCGCCGCGGGTGGCGCCGAGGCTCGCCGCGGAGCTCGCGTTGGTGCCGTTGGCTCCGGCGTTGCCGGCCTGGGCCGAACCCGGCGAGGGCGGCGAGGGCGCGGTGCCTCCGGCCCCGGACGAGAACAGCGAGCACGTGCCCGTGTTGCCGCCGACGCCGCCAGAGCCGCCGGTGCCGCCACCGGGCGCGGTGGCGCCGACGCCGCCTGCGCCGCCCGCCGAGTTGCCCGAGCGGCCGTCACCGCCGCCGCCGCCGTTCGCGCCGCAGGGGGAGCTCCCGGCGCTTCCGCCGCCGGAGGTGCCGCCCGGCGAGCCGTTGCCGCCGGAGCCGCCCGGCGCGCCCGCCGTGCCGGCGTTCCCGCTGGCGCCGTTGCCCGCGACGATGGTGCAGCCGCGGAGGGTGAGCGCCGCGGAGACGTTCACGGCGCGGATCCCGTAGCTGCTGGCGCCGTCGGTGGTCGCCGCGGTGGACTGGATCGTGAGGAGCTGCAGCTCCGTAGGCGCCGAGAGCGAGAGCGCGCGCACTGCGGTGGTGTCGCCATGGATCACCGTCGCGTTGCCCGTCGCCCGGGACCAGCCGTGGACGTCGTCGTAGCCGCCGTAGATGCTCACCCCGCCGACCAACGAGACCGACTCGTTGTACGTGCCGAGCGCGGCGTAGACCGGCCGCGGAGAGGCGCCGGCGTGGGCGAGGGTGATCGCCGCGGCGAGGGTCTGCAGCGGCATCTCGCGGGTGCCAGGGTTGCTGTCGCTGCCGCGCGGCGAGACGAACACCGCCGTGGCGGCGTTGCCATCGATGCCGTCGCAGTTCGTGTCCTGGAACATGAGGTCGGGCACGTCGGGCGAGGTCGTGTCGCACTCGCAGCCGTTGGCGGCCATGTGGTCGGCGTCGACGAAGCCCGCGGCGCACATGAACGCGCACGTGCCGGTCATGCAGGCAGCCGTCTGGTGCGGTCCGGCGGTGCACGCGTGCCCGCAAGTGCCGCAGTTCGTCGCGTCGTTCATGTAGTCGGGGCCCATGTGCGAGCACATCGGGGCGGTGCCCGTGACCATGCAGAGGTCGACGGTGCACGTGTCGTGGTCGTCGCAGCTGTACGCAGCGCTTCGGACGCATCGAAGGCGAGCCGGGTCGCAGCTCCAGGTACCGGTGCAGGGGTTGCCGTTGAGCCGCGCACAGGTCGTGTCGCCGATCTCGCAGGGAAGCTCCGTCACGCAGCCCGACTGCAACGCGCAGAACTGGTTGCCCGGGCAGCGCATGTCGTTGGCCGCATGAACGCAGCGCCCCTGCGTCGCGTCGCAGCGGTCGTCGGTGCACGCGACGGTGTCGTCGCAGCTCGCCGGTCCGCCGATGACGACGCAGTGGTTGAAGCGGCACGCCTGGGCGTTGGTGCACAGGTCCGGGCTCGTACAGTCGTCGACGGTCACGCACGGTCGGCCCGCGTCGCCCGCAGGACCTGCGTCCGCCGCGCCGTCGCGGGCTGCGTCGAGGCCGGATTCCGGCGGCACGTCGCCGGTCGTCGCGCCGTCGTTGCCGACGACGGAGCCCGTGTCGCCGAACGACGCGTCGATGTCGACGACGATCGCAGGCGCATCGTCTGCGCACGCCGCGAGGCATGCCGCGACCATGGAGAGGCGGAGGAGAGAACGTCCCATGCGCCGAGGATACTCCGCGGCCCGAACGAAAGGGCGTATCGTCGGCGGGCCATGTCCGAACGCGCCGAGACGCTCCGTCGCAAGCTCCGCGAGGCCTTCGCGCCGGTGATGCTCGAGGTCGTCGACGAGAGCCACCTTCACGCCGGCCATGCGGGCGCAGCGGGCGGCGGCGGTCACTACGCGGTGACCGTGGTCAGCTCCCAATTCGAGGGCATGACGGCCGTCGCTCGGCACCGCCGGGTCTACGCGGTGCTCGCGGCGGAGATGGGCGGCGCGATCCACGCGCTGTCGGTGCGCGCCCGCACGCCCGCCGAGGCCCGCGACGAGGTCTGAGTCAGCCGCCGTGCGGCGCGGCGAGCCACCGGGCCAGCGGCTCGAAGACCCGCGACTCGGCCTCGCGCGAGAGGAACAGGTCCGCGTGCGCATGCGGAAGCTCGGCGTCGCCGACCTCGAGGAGCGCCTTCACCGAAGCGCCCGAGAGCTCGAAGGGCGAGCGCGCCGTCGCTGAAGGAACGACGCCGTCCTGGCGGGCCACCACGCAGAAGAGCGGGTTCGTGAGCCGCCCCGCCGCCGCGGAGATGTCGACGCCGCGAAGCGTGAGGTCGCGCGCGAGGATCCACTCGGCGATCTCGCGGTTGATCTGCGGAATCGGGTCTTCGACGGTCTCGATCATCTCGCGCCAGCGCGACGTGTCCGAGCTGCGGGTGTTCAAGTAGATGGAGATGAGCGGCGTGCGCAGGAGCAGCGGGAGCGCGACGCGGGCGAGGGCGCGGGTGCCTCGGAAGGGCACGGCTCCGGCGAGCCACGGCGAGCGGAACGCCACGGACACCAGCGGGTGCACGCTCTCCCAGCGCAGCGGTCCACCGAACGCGACGAGGGAGCCGAGGCGCGAGGCGTCGCCGAGGGCCGCGTGCGCGAACATGATCGAGGTCCCCAAGGAGCAGCCGAGGAGGTCGACCTTCGACGCACCGGTCTCGCTGTGCGCAAGGACGTGCGACACCGCCGCGCCGACGTCCTCGACGGCGAGCTCGGCGAGTCCCCAACCGGATCGCCCGCCGCCGTTCGAACGGCTGCGTCCCTGCGCGCGGAGGTCGACGCTCCACACCTCGAAGCCGCGCCAGGCGAGGTGATGCTCGAGCGATCGGCCCGTGGGGTGAAAGCCGAAGATGAACGAGTTCATCCCGTAGCCCGGCACGATGAGCACCGGTCGACGCTCCGCGCCGGCGTGCGCTTCGGGTCGCGCTGCCACGGTCCGTCGCAGCGAGAGCGTCCAGCCGGCGCCGTTCGAGGCGGTGCCGAAGGTGCGCGCGAGTCCGTCGTCGGTCGCGGAGCTCATCGCGTCACCGATGTCCCGAGGTGACGGCCTCGCCGAGCTCCTTCGACCGCCGCGTCGCGGTCTCCACGGCCGTGATCAGCGTCGTGCGAAGCCCGCCGCTCTCGAGCGTGTGCAGCCCCGCGATGGCCGTGCCTCCCGGCGACGTCACCTGATCCTTCAGGCGGCCCGGGTGCTCGTTGGTCTCGAGGAGCACCATCGCGGATCCCATCACCGTCTGCGCCGCGAGTTCGAGCGCCACGTCGCGCGACAGGCCCACCTTCACGCCGGCGTCGGCGAGCGCGTCGATGATGAGGAAGATGTACGCGGGACCGCTGCCCGACAGGCCCGTGACGGCGTCGAGGTGCACCTCGTCGACGACCACGGTGCGGCCCACACGGTCGAAGATCTCCTTGGCCACGACCAGGTCCGCCTCGGTGGCGTTGGCGCCGGCGCTGATGGCCGTCGCGCTCTGACGCACGATGGCGCCGGTGTTCGGCATCGCCCGCACGACCCGCTGCCCGGGCGCGAGGTGGGCCTCGATGGCCGCCGTGGGAATGCCCGCTGCGACGCTCACGACGAGCGCGTCGCGACGGATGTCGGCGCCGAGCGCCTCGACGACGCCGCGCATCACCTGCGGCTTCACGCACAGCATCACGACGTCGGCGTCGGCCACGCAGGACACGTTGTCGGTAGCGGCGCGAACCCCGAGGCGCTCGGCGGCGCGGTCCGTGCGCTCACGCCGGCGGCCCGAGACGACGATCTGCGAGGCCGGCACGGCGCCCGAGGCCACGAGCCCGCGCACGAGCGCCGACGCCATGTTTCCCGCGCCGACGAAGGCGAAGCGAAGGTCCTTCAACATCGCGCGCAGTGGAACTCCATCGCGAGCGCGCGGTCAACGCCAGCGCAACACGCGCAGGACGTCGGCACGACCGTCGGTCCACACCGGCGTGTCGGCGGCCGCGACGAGCGGCGACCAGCGCGGGTCCGCGGCGATGGCGGGCACTTCGGCCGCGGAGCGCGCGAGCACGACCCAGGTCGTCGTGACGACGTCGTCGGGACCGGGGACGCGCCCCGTCCGGATCCACGCACGAAGGCCTGCATCGGCCGCCACCGCCGCGACGACGCCGCCGAGGGCGACGTGCCGGTTCGTGACGTGCACGGCGATCACGCCGTGGTCGTCGAGGCGCGAACGCCACACCGCGAAGGCCTCGCGCGTGAGCAGGTGCGTCGGGATCGCATCGGAGCTGAACGCGTCGAGGACGAGCAGCCCGTGCCGCGCCGTGCGGTCGCCGTCGAGGGTGCGGCGCGCGTCGCCGATCACGATGCTCCACGGTGCCCGCGAGGCCGCGAGCCAGCTGAACCAACGCCGGGCGACGCGCGCGACGGCGGGGTCGAGCTCGTAGAAGGTCCAGCGCTGGGCGGGGCGCGCGTGGGCGAGCAGCATGCCGCAGCCGAGGCCGACGACGCCCACGGTGCGCCCATCGAGCGAGGCGCCCAGCGCGGTCATCACGTCGCCGATGGGGCTGCTCCGCGCGTAGTACGCGATGGGCTCGCCGCGCACCTTCGGAGACAGGTACTCGAGGCCGTGAAGCGTCGTGCCGTGGAGGAACCTCCGGACGCCGCGAACGTCGTCGACCCGCAGCACGCCGTAGAACGTGCGCGCAGCGTAGACGACGGAGCGGTCGGAGCGCGCTGCCGCGAGGATCGCGACGAGCCCCAGGGCGAGGCGCGCGCGTCGTCCGATGGAGAGCAGCACCAGCGCGACGAGCGGCGGTCCGAGGCGAACCAACGACGGCGCGCGGGTC
>CAIMWA010000396.1 GCA_903845045.1 uncultured delta proteobacterium
CTCGCGCGTGGCGCGACGATGGTGGCGGTGATGGCGGGCGACGGCCAGATGCACCCCGACGACCTCGCCGCGCTCGCGGCGCCGGTGGCCGAGGGCCGCGCCGAGTACGCCAAGGGCAACCGCCTGCGCCATCCCGGCTGCGCGCGGGTGATGCCCTTCGCGCGCTGGGTCGGCAACCACGCGCTCTCGTGGCTCACGCGCCGCGCGACGGGGCTCGGCGGCGTCGGCGACTCGCAGTGCGGGTACACCGTCATCGCCGCGCGGGCGCTCCGCTCGCTGGACCTCGACGGCCTATGGCGGCGCTACGGCTACCCGAACCACCTGCTCGGGGCGCTGGCGCTGCAGGGTCACCGCGTCGTCGACGTGGTGGTGCGACCGGTCTACGCGGGCGAGCGCAGCGGCGTGCGGTGGCGCGACGCGCTGGTGGTGATCCCGCGCATCTTGCTGGCGGTGGCGCTGGCGCGGCACGCGGCGTGGGTGCGCCTGCCGTGGCTGCGGCTGCCCGGGTCCGCGGGGTTGGAGCGAGCGAGCGATGGATGACGGGACCGACGAGGGGTCGACGGCGCCGAGCGCGCGCGTCGTCGCGGCCGCGGCCGGCGAGCTGAACGCGCTGCTGGGGCGAGGAACGCGCTTCGAGGGCAAGCTGACCTTCGAGGGGCGCGTGCGCATCGACGGCGCGTTCGTGGGCGAGGTGTTCAGCGACGGCACGCTGGTGGTCGGCGACGAGGCCGAGCTCGACGTCACGGCCCTCGACGTCGGCACGCTCATCGTGCGCGGCGGCACCGTGCGCGGCGACGTCACGGCGCGCGTCGCCGTCGAGGTCTACGCCCCGTCGACGGTGCGCGGGAACATCACCGCTCCCGAGGTCTTCATCGACAAGGGCGTGCGCTTCGAGGGCGGCGTGAAGATGCCGGCGCGCGATGGTTGAAGCGCCGGGCGCCGGCGCGCGTAGAGACCGTTCAGAGTGAGAGCCCTCCGCGCGACCCCCTGGCACCGGCTGGCGATCTTCGTCGCGTGCGCGGCGGCCTTCGGGTGGCGCGCGTCGGCGCAGACCCGCGACGCCTCGGTGCGCGACGCCGCCGTGGTCCCGTCGAGCGCGAGGGATGCGGGCGCGCGCGACGCCGCGACGGCCGACGCGACCGCTGACGCAGCCGCGCGCGAGGAGGTCCAGGCCAGCGCCGAGGACGTGCCGGGCATCGCCGTGCGGCGGGGACGCGCGGAGACGGTGCTCGACGCGCCCTTCGAGGCCGTGGTGCGCGTGATGACCGACTACGCCGGCTACGCCGACGTGATGCCGTACGTGCGCGAGAGCCGCATCGTGCACCGGGACCACGCCGCGACCGACGTGTACCTCCAGGTGCCGCTGCGGCCGTCGCTGGGGGTGCTCTGGTCCCTCGTGCGCATCACCGCGCGGCGCACGCCGGGCCGCGTCGAGCTCGAAGGACGGGCCGTGGACGGCAACATCGACCGCTTCGAGACCAACGCCATCATCGAGCGCGTGAGCGGATCGCCCGGGCGCACCCGGATGGTGTTCACGATCCTCGCGGTGCCGCGGCTGCCGTTCCCGTCGTCGGTGTACAGCCGCGAGATGGTCGATGCGGCCCGCACCGTCGGGTACAACGTGCGCACCCGGGTGGCCCGCGCGCTGGCCGACGCGGGCTGAGCCCCGGCGGGGTGCGTCATCGCGCCTTGACCCCCTTCAATGCGGGGTGTTAGAAGCGCCGCGCCTCCCCCCCGGGGGCACCGCACCGCACGTCGATTCCGCTACTTTTCTCGCGGGATCGACGGTCATCCTGGAGCTGCGCATGCAGAACGTCCTCGCCCTGCTCGCGAACGAACGCCCGCTGATCAACATCGACATCACGCTGCTGCTCAACGCAGGCGTGTGGTTCGTCCTGTTCTTCTTCCTGCGCGCGACGCTGTGGCGCCCGATGCTGGCGCTCATCGACGCCCGCGAGGCGGGCACCGAGGGCGCGCGCACCGAGGCCGCGAAGCTCGACGGCGAGGCCAAGGCGCTGAAGGCGTCCCTCGACGAGAAGCTCACCGTGGCGCGCACGGCGGCCGCCAAGGCCCGCGATGCGCTGCGCGTCGAGGGCGTGGCCCGCGAGGCCGAGATCATCGGCAAGGCGCGCACCGACATCGCCGCGACGGTGGAGAAGCAGCGCGCGGAGATCGCCGTGGAGCGCACGCGGCTGCTGGGCGAGGTGCGGGCGCTGGTCCCGGAGCTCGCGCGGGACATGGCGTCGCGCGTGCTGCGTCGCGAGGTGCGGTCGTGAAGCGCGCCCTCGCCACGGTCCTCCTCGCCGCCGGCCTCGCCGCCGCGGGCGCCGCGCACGCACAGGAGCACGAAGAGCACGGCCACGCGGCGGTGGAAGGCTTCCACATGCCCGGCGCCATCAACTGGACCGGCATCGGCGGCACCCGCGAGGTCGAGCACGACGGCCACCTGGTGCAGGTGCCGAACCCGCCGCCGCTGGTCGGTCCCTTCCTGAACTTCGGGCTGCTGCTGGTGATCCTGTACGTGGGGTTGAAGCGCGGCGTGAACCCGGCGCTGGCCTCGCGGCGCGCCGCCATGGAGGCCGAGATCGCCGAGGCCAAGCGCCTCCACGACGAGGCCAAGGCGATGCACGCCGAGTACGCGGCGAAGCTCGACGGGCTCGAGTCGGAGCTCTCGGCGATGCGCGACCAGTTCGTGAAGGCCGGCGAGGCCGAGCGCGACCGCATCGTGGCGCAGGCCGAGGCCCGCGTGGAGCGGCTGCGCGCCGAGGGAACGGCCTCCGTCGAGCAGGAGGTGAAGAGCCTCCGTGAAGAGCTCCGGCGCGAGGCGGTGCTCGCGGCGGCGGCGGCGGCCGAGGCGACGGTGCGCGCGAGCGTGGGCGCCGACGACCAGCGCCGGCTCGCCGACGAGTACGTCCAGGTCCTCGCGAACCTGCGGGAAGGAGCGGCGGCGTGAGCAAGGCCACTGCGAGGCGCTACGCCAAGGCGCTCTTCATGATCGGCGTCGAGGACGGGCGCATCGACGCGCTCACCCGCGAGTTCAACGAGCTCGCGGCCACGGTGAAGGGCTCGCACGAGCTGTCGGTGCTGCTGGCCAGCCCGGTGGTGCGCGAGACCGACCGCCGCGCCGTGATGCGCTCGGTGCTCGAGCGCATGGGCGTCTCGGAGATCACGCGCAACGCCGCGCTGCTGCTCACCGATCGCCGCAAGGGGACGCTGATCCCCGACGTGGCGGCGGCGCTGGCGGCGCTGGGCGACGAGCGATCGGGCAAGGTGCGCGCCGAGGTGACCTCGGCGGTGCCGCTGAGCGATGACCAGTACGCGCGCCTCACGGGCGTGCTGGAGAAGCTCACCGGCCGCTCGATCATGCTGCAGCGCAAGGTGGACGCGTCGCTCATCGGCGGCGTGGTCACGCGCATCGGCGACAAGGTGTACGACGGCAGCCTCCGCACGCGGCTCGAAGAGCTCCGCGCAGCAGCGCTGCAGGCATAGACGGACGACGGAAGGTTCTCGAAGAGGCGGACGATGCAACTGCGCGCGGAAGAAATCTCCCAGATCATCAAGAAGCAGATCCAGTCGTACGAGAAGACCGTGGAGGTCTCGGAGACTGGCACCGTCCTCACGCTCGGCGACGGCATCGCCCGCGTGCACGGCCTCTCCGGCGCGATGGCCGGCGAGCTCGTGGAGTTTCCCGGCGACCTCTTCGGCCTGGTGCTGAACCTCGAAGAGGACAACGTCGGCGTGGCCATCTTCGGCGACGCCAACGCCATCAAGGAAGGCGACACCGTCAAGCGCACGGGCCGCATCGCCGACGTGCCCGTGGGCCCCGCGCTCGTGGGCCGCGTGGTGAACGCGCTCGGGCAGTCCATCGACGGCAAGGGCGAAATCGAGAGCCCGCACCGCCGCCGCGTCGAGATCAAGGCCCCGGGCATCATCGCCCGGCAGACCGTGAACGAGCCGCTGCAGACGGGTCTCAAGTCCATCGACTCGATGATCCCCATCGGCCGCGGTCAGCGCGAGCTGATCATCGGTGACCGCCAGACCGGCAAGACCGCGGTGGCCATCGACACGATCATCAACCAGAAGGGCAAAGGGGTCTTCTGCATCTACGTGGCCATCGGCCAGAAGCAGTCGACCATCGCCCAGGTCGTCACGAAGCTGCAGGAAGCCGGCGCGCTCGACTACACCACCATCGTCGCGAGCAACGCGTCGGAGATGGCGCCGCTGCAGTTCATCGCGCCGTACACCGGCGTGACCATGGGCGAGTACTTCCGCGACAGCGGGCAGCACGCGCTCATCATCTACGACGACCTCTCGAAGCAGGCCGTGGCGTACCGCCAGCTCTCGCTGCTCCTGCGCCGCCCGCCGGGCCGCGAGGCGTACCCGGGCGACGTGTTCTACCTCCACTCCCGCCTGCTCGAGCGCGCCGCCAAGCTCGCCGACCGCTGGGTCATCGTGAAGAAGGGCACCAAGGTCGCCGACGACACCAAGGGCGTCGACGGCAAGGTGCACGTGGGCATCCTCGGCAAGGCCCACGCCGAGGAGCACCTCGAGGCGATGAAGGACGCCGCCGACCACGAGCTCGGTCGCATCCCGACGTCCGGCGGCTCGCTGACGGCGCTCCCGATCATCGAGACGCAGGCCGGCGACGTGTCGGCGTACATCCCGACGAACGTGATCTCCATCACCGACGGGCAGATCTTCCTCGAGAGCGACCTGTTCTACGCAGGCGTTCGTCCCGCCATCAACGTCGGCATCTCGGTGTCCCGCGTGGGCGGCAACGCGCAGGTGCCGTTCATGAAGGCCATCGCCGGAACGCTCCGCCTGACGCTCGCGCAGTACCGCGAGATGGCGGCCTTCGCGCAGTTCGCCTCGGACCTCGACAAGTCGACGCAGCAGCAGCTCGCGCGCGGCGAGCGCCTCGTCGAGATCCTGAAGCAGGGCCAGTACGTGCCCCTCGGCGTCGAGTACCAGATCGCCATCGTCTACGCCGCGAACCGCGGTTACCTGGACAAGTATCCGGTGAAGGCCCTCGGCCGCTTCGAGCGCGAGCTCTACGCGCACCTCGAGACGAGCCACAAGGACGTGCTCGAGGCGCTGCGCAGCCCGAAGACCAAGCCGGGCAAGAAGGACGGCGGTCCGTTCTTCGAGCCGCTGGAGAAGGCCCTGGAGTCCTTCGCGGGCTCGTTCGTCGCGGACGCTGGCTGACATCGTCGAGAGAGGAGAGCGAGCGCTCAGATGCCCTCGTTGAAGTCGATCCGGCGGCGCATCACGTCCGTCAAGAGCACGCAGAAGATCACCCGCGCCATGAAGATGGTGGCGGCGGCTCGGCTCAACCGCGCGCAGCTCCGCATCAAGGCGCTGCGGGCGTACGCCGACAAGACCGCGGCGGTGATGCGCTCGGTGTCGTCGCGTGCGGGCGGTGACGAGGGCGGGCATCCGCTGCTCGCGCGGCGCGACGTGAAGCGCGTGCTGCTGGTGGTGATGACGAGCGACCGCGGCCTCGCCGGGGCGTTCAACAGTTCCATCCAGCGCGCGGCCGATCGCCGGCTCGCCGAGTTCGCGGAGGAGGGCGTCGCGGTCACGCTGGCGACGGTGGGGCGCAAGGGTCGCGACTACCTCAAGCGCCGCGGCCTCGAGGCGAAGCACGACTGGAGCGGCCACGGCGAGCCGACGCCGGAGCGGGCGCAGGAGATCGCGCGCACGCTCTCGCGGGAGTTCACCGAGGGTCACGTCGACTCGGTGGTCGTGCTCTTCAACGAGTTCAAGAGCGCGATGACGCAGCGGGTGACCTTCATGCCGCTGCTGCCCATCGAGTCTGGCGACGACGCCGCGGCGGGGCAGGGGAGCGGCAACGCGAGCGAGCCCATCTACGAGCCGTCGCGCGACGCGCTGCTCGACCGGCTGCTGCCGATGTACGTCGAGGTGTCGGTGCTCCGCGCGCTCTACGACTCGAGCGCCAGCGAGCACGGCGCCCGCATGACCGCCATGGACAACGCGACGAACAACGCGAAGAAGATGATCGCGTCGCTCACCCTCGAGTACAACCGCGCTCGCCAGGCCGCGATCACCAAGGAGCTCATGGAGATCATCGGCGGCGCCGAGGCCATCAAGGACTGACGTCGCTGCCGACGTCGAGGTTCCGGCGTCACGTGCGTCGTCAGGGCGCCGCGCGGGCGGTGGCCGCGACGCCGAGCGCAGGGTCCGGTGGGGCGAGCGACGGGCGCAGGGCCAGCGCGGCGAGGTCGGCCTCGACGGCGCCGAGGTCCTCGGCGAGCGCGTCGAGCTCCGTCGCCAGCACCGCGGCCGACGGTCGCGCCCCGGGCTCGCGCGCGAGGCACCGGTGGATCAACGCGACGAGCGCCGGCGCCTCCGACGCGAGCTCCGCCAGCGGCGCCGCGTCGCGCACGAGGCGCGCGAAGAGCAGCGCGTAGAGCTCGCGCTCGTCGAAGGGCAGGCGGCCGCTCAGCGTCTCGTAGAGCATCACGCCGAGCGAGAACACGTCGCTCGCCCCGGACGCCGTCGACGAGTCGACCACCTGCTCCGGCGCCATGTACGCGGGCGTGCCCAGCACCGTTCCCTGCTGCGTGGCGTGCTCCATCGCCGCGCCGGTCTCGCGGAGCTTCGAGATGCCGAAGTCGAGCAGCCGCACCGACGGCGGCGAGGCCGAGAGCATCACGTTGCCGGGCTTCAGGTCGCGGTGCACCACCCCGGCCGCGTGCGCCGCAGCGAGCGCCTCGGCGATGCGCGCCCCGAGCAGCGCCACCACCGCGGCAGGAAGCGGTCCTTCGCGGCGCAGCACCCGGTCGAGGCCGCGGCCGTCGACGCGCTCGAAGACCATGAACAGCCGGCCGTCGGCCACGTCGACGTGCCGCGCCGCGACCACCGCCGGGTGCCCCACCTGCGCCGACGCCGACGCCTCGCGCAGAAAGCGGTACAGCGCGTCGAGCTCGTCGGCCGACGTCGCCTGGATCACCTTGAGCGCCACGACCTCGTCGGTCGCCGTGTCGCGCGCGCGGAACACCACGCCCATGCCTCCGCGCCCCAGCTCGCCGAGCAGGAGGAAGCGCTCGGCCAGGGTGTCGCCCACCGCCAGCGACGCCGGTCCGCCACCCTGGGCCGCCCGCGACAGCGCCTCGGTGAGCTCCGCGGACCGCGAGCGCACCTTCTGCCGAAGCTCCACGTTGAGGCGCTCGGCGTCCTTCGCGTGCGCGACGATCTCCGCCACCTGCGACGCCACCCGCGCCTCGAGGTGCTCGTTGAAGCTCGCGAGCTCCAGGCCCTTCTTCTCGAGCTCGCGCTCGGCCCGCTCGCGCTGGAGCATCAGCGCGCCGATGGAGGCCGCGATGGATCCCGTGAGGATGGCCAGCATCGCCACCACGTGCACGGGCCCCGACGACACCGGCTCCAGCGCCTCGGGCCCGCCGTGCACCGCCGCCGCCGAGCGCATCGCCGCCGCCAGCGCGTGCGCCAGGAGCCCGGAGACGAACATCGCCCGGGTGCTCGCCTGGTACGGGCTCGTGCGCCGCCACGCGACCGCCGTGCACGCGACGAAGCCGAGCGCCAGCAGTGCGTTGCCCGTCACCACGCGCGCCCGCAGGTCGTCGCCGAGCAGCGGCCACGAGAGCAGCGCCAGCGCCGTCGGCACCGCATGCCATCCGCGGGCGAGGCGCGACCCCGCGATGCCGAGCACTGCGTCGGCGTAGATCGTCGTCGAGAGCACCACCAGCACGTTGGGGAGCGTCACGCCGAGCGTCGTCGGCAGCCGCTCGCGCAGGCCGAACAGCAGCGTCGTCACCGTCTGCAGGGCGAGCGCGACGATCCAGAGCCCGAGGCCGTGGCGCCGGCGCCCGTGCGAGCCGACGAGCAGCGCGCCGACCAGCAGCGTGCTGTAGATCGCGACGAACAGCGTGATGGTGCGCGGGTCGAGCATCAGGCGCCCCTCCCGAGCTTCCGCGTCGCGACGGCATCGGGAAGGCTCCCGGGCGACGCGTCACCCGCCGTGCGCGAACCGTGGGCCAGCGTCGCGAGGCTCTCGTCCACCGCGCCGAGGTCCTCGATGACCGGGACGAGTTCGACCGCGACGGTCGTGGCCGACGGGCGCGCCGCGGGCTCGCGCGCGAGGCATCGGTGGATCAGCGCGACGAGCGCCGGCGGAGCCTCCAGCGCGAGCTCGGCCAGCGGCGTCGGGTCGCGGACGAGGCGCGCCAGGAGCAGCGCGTACACCTCGCGCTCGTCGAAGGGCCGGCGGCCGCTCAGCGCCTCATAGAGCATCACGCCGAGCGCGAACACGTCGCTCGCCTCCGACGCCGTCGACGGGTCGACCACCTGCTCCGGCGCCATGTACGCGGGGGTCCCGAGCACCGTGCCCTGCTGCGTCGCGTGCTCCTTCGACGCCCCCGCCTCGCGGAGCTTGGAGACGCCGAAGTCGAGGAGCCGCACCGACGGCGGCGAGGCCGAGAGCATGACGTTTCCGGGCTTCAGGTCGCGGTGCACGACCCCCGCCGCGTGCGCTGCCGCGAGCGCCTCGGCGATGCGCCGGCCCAGCAGTGCCACGACCCCGGCGGGCAGCGTTCCCTCGCGCTGCAGCACCCGGTCGAGGCCGCTCCCGTCGACGAGATCGAAGACCATGAAGAGCCTGCCGTCGGCCACGTCGACGTGCCGCGCCGCCACCGCGGCAGGGTGGTCCACGCGCGCAGAGGCCGACGCCTCGCGGAGGAACCGATACAGCCCGTCGAGCTCGTCGCCCGACGCCGCCTCGATGACCTTGAGCGCCACGGCCTCGCCGGTCGCCGTGTCCCGCGCGCGGTACACGACGCCCATGCCGCCGCGTCCGATCTCGCCCAGCAGCACGAAGCGCCCGGCCAGCGTGTCGCCCGCAGCCAGCGACGACCGGCGGCCTCCCTGCGCCGCCCGCGAGAGCGCCTCGGTGAGCTCCGCCGAGCGGGACTGCACCTTCTGTCGAAGCTCCACGTTGAGGCGCTCGACGTCCCGCGTGTGCGCCACGATCTCCGTCACCTGCGACGCGACCCGCGCCTCGAGGGTGCGGCCGAGTCCGGCCAGCTCGGCGCGCCGCGCCTCGAGCGCGTCCTCGAGCCGCTCGCGGTGCAGCATCAGGAACCCGATGGAGGCCAGCAGCGAGCCGCCCATGTAGACCAGCACCGACGCCGCCTGCGCCGCGCTCGGCGCACGAAACTCCGTCAGCCGGTTGCCCGCGAAGGCCCCGGTCAGGCATCGCACGATGAACGTGAGCGCCATCGCTCCGAGCCCGGTGACGAAGAGGCCGCGCACCGGCGTGCGGGTCGCGCGGGTGAGGCGCCAGCCCAGAACGACGCCCACCGCGAGGCCCGCGCCGATGAGGCCGTTGCCCAGCACCACCCGCAGCGGAAAGTGGGTGCGCAAGAAGGGCCAGAGCACCACGACGAGCGCCGAAGGACCGTAGATCCAAGCCCGCGAGAGGCGGCGCCCGACGAACTCCAGCATCGCTGCGCAGTACAAGGCGGCGCTCAGCACCAATGCCACGTTCGCCGCGGTGACTCCCACGAGGTACGGCACCAACGGGCGGACGCCGAGGAGCATGCCTGCGACGGTCTGGGCGCCGAGGCCGGTGATCCACGTGCCGAGCCCCACCGGGCGGTGACCGTACGACCCGACCCACAGCGCCAGCACGAGAACCGTGCTGCACGCCGAGATCAGGACCATCAGCGTGAGGGTGTCGAACACGTCGCGGCGGGGCTCTCGGAGCGATTGTAGTCAGCGACGCACCCGCTGCCACGCCCGGTCGACGCGATGGAACGCGGGAGCTCAGCGCCGCGGAGGCGTCGCCGGGGCAGCGGCCGCCGGCATCGGCTCGCGGATCATGCCGCGCAGGAGCTGGTAGCCCACGCGGAGCTGCAGGTCGCGGATGTCACCGCCCGGCACCGGCGGCGGCGGAGCATCACCGTGCTCGTGGTGCGGAAGGTGCTGGTCGAGGTCGCGCTCGCGCTCCGGTGCGTCCGCGCTCTCGGCGGCGGGCTCCTCGGGGAGCTCGACCTGCTCCACCTGCACGTCCGGCGCGATGCCCTGCGCCTGGATGCTCCGCCCCGACGGCGTGAAGTACCGCGCGATGGTGAGCTTCAACGCGGCGCCGTCGGAGAGGTCGATGACCGTCTGCACGCTGCCCTTGCCGAAGGTGCGCACCCCGACCAGCGTCGCGCGGTGGTGGTCCTGCAGCGCGCCGGCGACGATCTCCGCGGCGCTCGCGGTGTACTCGTTGACCAGCACCACCACCGGGAAGTCCGGCAGCGTGCCCGCGCGCGTCGCCCGCGCTTCGTCTTGCGCCTCGCCGTTGCGGCCGCGCGTCGACACGATGACGCCCGCGTCGAGGAACTCGTCGGCCACGGCGATGCCCTCGTCGAGGAGCCCGCCGGGGTTGTTCCGCATGTCGAGCACGAGCCCGCGAAGCGGCGCGCCGGCCTCGGTGCGGAGCCGTCCGATGCCCGTCTGGAGCTCCCACGCGGCCCGCTCCTGGAAGCTCTTGAGGTTCACGTAGCCGATGCGCTCGGGCAGGAGCTGCACGTCGACGCTGGTCATGTGCACCACCTCGCGCACCAGCTCGAGGCGCATGGGCTCCTCGGTGCCGTGCCGGCGGAGCACCACGCGCACGCGCGTTCCGGCCGCGCCCCGCATGCGCCGCACGGCGTCGTCGACGGAGAGCCCCCGAGCGTCGTGGCCGTCGATGGAGAGGATCTCGTCGCCCGCCCGCACGCCCGCCCGCGCCGCCGGCGACCCCGCGATGGGCGCCACCACCATGAGGAACTCGCCGCGCGCGTCGATCTCGACGCCGACGCCGCCGAAGTCGCCGGTGGTGTCGCTCATGAGCAGCGCGTACTCCTCGCGATCGAGGTAGGAGCTGTGCGGGTCCAGGGCCCCCACCATGCCGCGCATGGCGCCGTCGAGGAGCCGGTCCTCGTCGACGGGGTCGACGTAGCTGTTCTCGATGTGCGCCAGCACCTCGGCCAGCACGCCCAAACGACGGTATGGCGAGGCCGATGGAGGGTTCGCGTGGGCCCCGCGGTTCCACAGGGCGCCGGCCCCGAAGGCCGACACCGCCAGCGCCACGACGCCGGCCGCGCGCACCCATCGCTGATCCACTCGCACGGTCTTCACGGGGCTCCCATCGGGCGACGCGCCGCCGGCACTCTACACCCGCCGTCGGCGGGACCATGCCGTTGACATGGGCCGTAGGTGACCGCGGCGTCCCTTGACGGTGTCGGGAACGTGAGAGAAAACGCGCGCGCCCCGCCGCAGGGTGTGGGGGCGAAGGCTCGATCTTGGAAGTCCCTCGCGGGTGCGCGCAGGGCGTCAACGGAGGAACTCTAGATGATTCACATGCGCAAGCTCGGGATCGCGTTGCTGGGGGCAGCCATCGGCTGTGGCTCCAGCACGTCGAATCCCGCCGACGCGGGCAACGCGACGGACACCGGGACGCCCGCGATGGACGTTCCCGCCACGGACAACGGCAGCCCCACCACGGACACCGGCACGGCAACGGACCGCACCGACGCGGGCACCGTCGCCGACCGCCCCGACGCCGGACCGCTCTGTGGCCGCCTCCCGGCGATGCCCATCGCGCGCCCCGCGACGGGCGACACGGTGCACGTCATGGGCGACACCACGTCGGCGTACAACACCCAGACGGGTGACGGCGGCCTCGCGCGCACCGCGCCGGTGGCCCCGCCCTCGGGCAGCACCACCTGCGTCGCCGACCGCGGCCAGGTCGCGTACTCGTACACCGTCGGCACCGCCGCCGCCGCGCTGCGCATCTCCACGACGAACCCCGGCACCCCGCACAACTTCGACACCGTGCTCTACGTGACGAGCCGCTGCGCGAACACCCTCACCGCCGCCGCCTGCAACGACGACGACCCCGCGTTCGCCTCGTCCGCCGACCGCCGCGTGTCTTCCTCGGTGACCACCGAGGTCCTCGCCGCCGGCACCACCGTCTACGTCATCATCGGCGGCTTCTACCCGCCGTCCACCGACGGCGCGACCATCGACCACGGACCCTTCGAGCTCACCGTGCAGGAGCTTCCGCCGGTGGCCATGGGCGGCACCTGCAACACCGACGGCAGCACCATGCGCTGCGGCACCGGCCTCGACTGCGTCGGCACCACGCCGAGCGCGGCGACGGGCACCTGCCAGACGACGGGCTCCGCGGCGGGCTCGCGCTGCCGCACCAGCGCCCCGGAGTGCGACTCTAGCCTCGCGTGCAACGCGACCTCGGGCTTCTGCCAGAACACCGTGCCCGCGGGCATGGCGTGCGACGCGTTCAACGCGTGCGCCACGGGCAGCTCGTGCATCACCCTCGTCGACGGCTCGATCCGCGGCACCTGCGCGGCGGCGGGCTCCTCGCTCGGCGCGGCCTGCCGCCCGGTGGGCTCCACCGGCGGCCGCTGCGACGGCACGCTGGTCTGCAACGGCGACCTCGACACGACCATCACCAACCCGGTCTGCGTGCAGCAGGCGGCCGCCGGCGGCGCCTGCGCCGCGGGTCGCGTCGTGTGCTCGGCCACGCAGTCGTGCATCTACGTGCGCGGCGGCCTCATCGGCACCTGCCACGACTTCGGCACCGTCGCCGGCGCGGCCTGCCGCACCACCGGCACGCCCTGCGACGGCACGCTGCAGTGCCTCGCGCCGACCGACGGCGCGGCCACCCGCTGCATCAACGTCGCCGCCGTCGGCGGCGCCTGCGACGACGTGACGGACTGCCCCTCGGGCGCCCGCTGCTACCTCACGGACCTGAGCAACCGCTTCGTCGGCCGCTGCGGCGCCGACGGCGCGGCGGGCGGCATCTGCAACGCCACGGCGCCGGCCTGCACGGGCTCGCTCGTGTGCAGCAACCCGACCAACCCGACCAGCGGCCTCTGCCAGTCGCAGGGCACCGACGGCACGGCGTGCACGCGCCCCGTCAGCGGCTGCGCCTCGGGCGTGAGCTGCGTCAACAACGCCGGCAGCCTCACCATGGGCACCTGCCACACCGACGGCGCCGTCGCGGGCGCCGCTTGCCGCTCCGGCGACATGCCCTGCGCCACGGGCCTCACCTGCTCCGGCACGGTGCTCTCCGCGGGCGTCTGCCAGACCACCGCCGCTGCCGGCGGTGCCTGCGATCCCATCGCCGCCACGATCCGCTGCCCGACCGGCCAGGTCTGCGCGGCCACGTCGTACACGACGGGCCTCTGCGCGGCTCCGACGGGCATGGAGACGGAGCCCAACGACAGCCCCGCGGCCGTCATGGCGCACCCGGTCACGGCCACCACCACGCTGAACTCGGCGCTGCCCCGCGGCGACGTCGACTGCGTCGCGGTGACGGTCCCGGCCAACGGCTCCGTGGTCGCGCTCGTGGGTGACGGCAACGGCCGCTGCCCGGCGCCGTTCCCCGGCGGCATCAGCCTCGACCTGTACGGCACCGACGGAACGACGATCCGCGGCATCTCGCAGCAGTCCGCCTTCGGCAGCTGCGCGATGATCGACGGCACCCGCGCCGACGTGTTCCCGTACGCCCACGGCCTCGCGGCGGGCACGTACTACGTGTGCGCCCGCGGCTACGTGAACAACACCACCGGCGTGGGCACCGGCCCCGTCGACGCCTACGTGCTCAGCGTCGCCATCGCGAACTGAGCGCGCGCGCCGCACGGCGCCGCCTCGTCCCACCGCACCGATCCCCGTCCCATCTTCAGCTCAGCCTCCGGCGCGGTCCCGCACCGCGCCGCGAGGTGCGGCTTGACACCACCCCGCGGTCGTCGGTAACCCCTCTCGCAGGACCAACGTCCCGTCGCACGCGTACCGTGGTGGGCGCGTTCGCAACCGCAGAGAGTGGGCACGACGATGTCGCAGAGCGACAAGCGCAAGCAGAGTCTGTACTTCCCCGAGTCGATGCTGCTCGAGATCCAGAACGAGGCCACGCGCCTCGATCGCTCGCTCTCCTGGGTGATGCAGCGCGCGTGGAAGCAGTCTCGCGCGGAGATCAAGAAGCTCCCGTCGGTGAACGACGTGCCCGACATGGAAGCGCAGGACGATCCGCGCGGCCGCGACGAGGACTGACCCGGTCGCTGCGCGGGAGGCGCCCTCCATGGCGTTTGCGGAGGGTGCCGACGGCACCCGGCTCTACCACGACGCCGCCGGCGACGGTCCGGCGGTGGTGCTCTGCGACGGCATCGCCTGCGAGGGCTTCATCTGGCGGTATCTCCGCCCGGCGCTCCTGCGCGGGCACCGCGTTCTGCACTGGAACTACCGAGGCCACGGCCGCTCGGGTCCGCCGCTGGACCCGGCGCGCACGGGCATCGCCGACCACGCCGACGACCTGCTGCGCGTGCTCGGCAGCGCGGGCGTCCCGAAGGCCGTGCTCATCGCGCACTCCATGGGTACGCAGGTCGCGCTAGAGACGTGGCGCCAGCGCCCCGAGGCCGTCGCGGGGCTCGTGCTCGTGTGCGGCAGCTACGGGAACATCACGCGCACGTTCCACGGAAGCGACCTGCTGTCGGTGGCGCTGCCGAAGGTCATCGCGCTGCAGGCGGAGCATCCGGGCATCGTGCAGGCGCTGTGGTCCCGCGGGCCCGTGGGGCTCTCGATGTGGATCGCCAAGACCTTCGGCGAGGTCGACGCGATGCGCCTGCGCATGGAGGACCTCGCGCCGTACTTCGAGCACGTGGTGCGCATGGATCCGGGCACGTTCTTCCGCATGCTCAGCGCCGCCGGGGCGCACACCGCCGAGGACATTCTTCACGCCGTGAGCGCGCCGGCGCTGGTCATCGCGGGCGAGCGCGACACCTTCACGCCGATGCGCTACGCGGAGCAGATGGCGCGGCAGATCCCCGACGCCACGCTGCTGCGCCTCGCGGGAGGCTCGCACACGGCGCCGCTCGAGCAGCCGTCGCTCGTCGAGGACGCGGTGCTGTCGTTCCTCGCGCGGGTGCACGGCGATGCGGGCTGAGCGCGACGCTCGCAAGGTGCTCGCGGCCCTCGCGCTGCTCTACACGGCGCAGGGCGTGCCATTCGGCTTCGCCGCCGAGTACCTGCCCGTGGTGCTCCGCGAGCAGCACTTCTCGCGCACGGCCATCGCCATGCTCGGATGGCTCCAGGCGCCGTGGCAGCTCAAGGTGCTCTGGGCCTCCGTCGGCGACCACGCCCGGGTGCGTCCGCACGCGCGCACGCTGCTCCTCGCGGTGCAGGCGCTGCTCGCGCTGACCCTCGCGGCGTACGTGCCCGCGCTGGCGCTGGGCGGCATGCGCGCGTGGTTCGTGCTCACCTTCATCGCCGCGGTCTTCGCAGCCACGCAGGACATCTTCGTCGACGCCTTCGCCGTGCGCTCCCTCGCCGCGAAGGACCGCGGCTACGGCAACACCGCGCAGATCGCCGGCTACCGCGTCGGGATCATCCTCGGCGGCGGCGGCATGCTGGCGGCGAGCGAGCTCCTCGGCGCGACGGCCACGATGCTCGGGTGCGCGGGGCTCGTGCTGCTCGCGGGCGCCGGGGCCTTCGCGCTGCGCAACGACGCTGCGGAGCCCGAGGTCGCGCCCCGCGCGAAGCCCGCGACCGGCGGAACCCTCGCGCTCTGCCGCGCGCTCGTGGGACGCGATCGCTGGGCCGTCGCTGCGCTGGCGCTCACCTACAAGCTCGGCGCCCACGCCGCATCGGCCCTCGTGAAGCCCGCCCTCGTCGACGCCGGGTGGTCCCGCGCGAGCATCGGCGCGGTGGTGGTGACCATGGGCACCGGCGCGGCCATCGCGGGATCCGTCGCCGGCGGCGTGCTGCACCGCCTTCGCGGCGATCGCGGAGCCCTGGGGGTCGCCGCGGTGGTGCAGGCCCTCGCCACGCTGCCGCTGCTCACGCTCTTCACGGGGCACATCTCGCGCGCCGCCGCGGGCGTCGCCATCGCCGCCGAGCACCTCGCCAGCGGCCTCGGCACCACGGTGCTCTTCGCCGCCCTGATGTCTGCCACGGACCGCTCCCGCGCGGCGCTCCACTACACCGCCCTCACGAGCCTCAACGCCGTCGCCATCGGCGTGGGCGGGCTGCTCGGGGCCACGCTCGCCGACGCCGCGGGACCGGTCACCGCGGTGCTGGCGTCGGCGGCGCTGTGCGTCGCGCCGGTCGCGCTGCTCCGCCGCTGGGACGCGCACGCCGCGCAGAGCGCGGGCGCTGCGGATTCATTGACGGAGCGCGGCGGTTCCCACTAGGGTGCTGCGCTAGCGGCGGGAGAGGCTGGAAATACCGACCCTCGCACGGCCGACAAGCTCGATGGACCTCGATGTCGGTTATGTCTGCAGCGAATGTGACAGCTACGCTCCGCTGGGCGCGCGCCTCTGTCCGCGCTGCGGGGCCTCGCTCGGCTTCGACGAGCCCGCGCCGGCGGCCGCTGCGCCGGCGGTGTCGGAGCGCGCGGTCCCGGAGCGGGTGGTCACGGCGCCCGTGGCCGTGCCCTTCGAGACGGCCCCGCGCGGCGCACCGGTGCTGTCCTCGCCGCCCCGTCCTTCGCTCGACCGGGTGCTCGATCTTTCGCTTCCGGCGCTCGGCGACAGCGCCCGCGTCGTACGCTCCGAACGCGCGGTGCCTCCGGTGGGCCCGCATCGCATCCCGACCCGCTTCGTCCCCACGGAGGCGCTGATGGAACAGGCCCGCAGCTACGTCTGCAAGAAGTGTTATTCCCCCGTGCCGCAGGGCCACAAGTTCTGCGGACGCTGCGGCGAGCCGGTGCCCCGCGAGGTGCTCGGCGCGCAGACGATGATGTTCAGCCGCATGCTCGAGCCCGGCAAGGCCAAGCTCGTGCTGATCAAGGGCGAGGGGTTCCAGAGCGACCCGTCGGACGAGACGGCGTACCTCCTCGGCGGCCGCCAGCACCCGTGCGGGCGCACCCAGGGCGACATCCTCTTCGAGAACGACGGCTGCGTGTCGCCGCTGCACGCGACGTTCTTCTACCGCGACGACGGCAAGCTCGCGGTGCGCGACGAGGCCTCGCTCAACGGCGTGTTCGTGCGCGTGCGGGCGCCGACGCAGCTCCAGCCGGGCGACACGTTCCTCGCGGGCGAGCAGGTGTTTCGCCTCGAGCTCGCGGCGAAGGTCACCGACGGCAACGACGCCGAGGGGACGCAGTTCTACTCGTCGCCGAAGCGCGTCTCGCCGTTCCGCGTGGTGCAGATCCTCCGCAACGGCATCCTCGCGACGCAGGTCTGCGCGCGGGAGAACGGCCTCACCATCGGGCGCGAGGGATGCGACATGAACTTCCCCAACGACCCGTACATGTCCACCCGGCACTGCCGCGTCGAGATGACCCCGCACGGCGGGTTCCAGATGGTCGACACCGGCAGCAAGAACGGCACGTACCTCTCGGTGCGCGGCGAGCGTGACCTGAGCCACGGCGACTACCTCTTCGTCGGTCGCGAGCTGCTCCGCGTGGACATCTCCGCATGATCTTTCCGCATCGGTCTCGAATGGATGGAGGCGCGCCGTGATCGTCTGTCCCAAGTGCAGCAAGGAGAACCAGGACCACTACAAGTTCTGCCTCGGCTGCGGCCACGAGCTTCCGCGAGAGTCCGCCGGAGGCCGGCAGTTCCGCTCGCCGACGCCGCAAGCGAACCCCATCGCCGACGTCGGCCGCGCCCCCGTCGCGCCGTCGCCGATCACGGGTCCCGCCCCGTTCGCCCCGCCGCCGGCGGCCGCCCCCGCGCCCGCTGCGCAGCCGTTCGCGCCAGCGCCTGCCGGGCCCTTCGCTCCGCCGCCCGCCGCCGCGCC
>CAIMWA010000397.1 GCA_903845045.1 uncultured delta proteobacterium
ACCTCGGGGTGCCGACCGAGCTGCCGCGCATGACGAGGTCGCGCGACGGTCCCTGGGCGTGACGGGCCGGGTGCGGTGGGGGTACCGTCCGAGCGTGGTGTTCGGCGAGGGCGGCAGCAGTGTGCTCGAGAGGGGACCGCAGCGTAGCGGCGGGCGTTGGAATCGGTCAGCGTGGCGCCCGTCGAGGGCTTCCGACGCGGACATGACGCGCGTCAGCGGGCCGGGGTGCTGCGTACTCTGGGTGTTCTGTCAACTCTAGGATTCGCTGGACGCATTGGACGCCCTATGCACCACGCGCTGTCCGACATCTGTCCGGCTCGGCAAAGCGCTCTTGACCCCATTTCTAACCGCGTGGTTAGATATCGCTTGGAAGGGTCCCGCACCTCGCGGCGCCCAATGCCCCACACCCAGGAGATGTCATGCTCGAAGCGGTACTCCAGTATGCCTTGTATGCATTTGCCCTCAGCTACCTGCTGCTGTTCGGTGGGTTCTTTATAAACAACGACTGGGCCCTTCGTTTTCTGTTCCGATACCCACTCCGCCCGCTGCTCGCGCAGAGCCCCTCGGCCGACCTCGTACGATGGTCGAGCATCGGAATGATCTTCCACCGGATGGAAGCCAGCTTCGGCCTCGGCCTCGGTGTCTTCGTTGCGGTGATGACCCGCGCCTGCGCGGGCAACGTGGCGCAACTCAGCGCCGTCTCGGCGTGCGTGGCGGCGCACGCGGTGTTCGTGGCCCTCAACCACACGCTCAACCATGCGGGGCGCGCAGAGTTCTGCCCACAGGACGTGCTTCCGATGGAGGTGCGCCGTACGGTCGGAGTGCTTCGCTTCGCGGGGTGGGGGATGGCTCTCTTTTACGGCGTTCTCGCGGCGTTCGGGGCGATGCACGCCTAGTACACGTCGGCCGAAGTCATCGGGCGGCTTCGCGCCCATCCGCATTGCGCGGCAGCGTCAGGTCTCCTCGACGGGCCGACAGCCCGTCTTCGTCGCCCTTCCTTGCCGCGCTTGCGTCTGCGCACGAATCCACCTCGAGACTTCAGCCGCCGTGTACCAGGGGTGTCTACGGGTGACCGTCGCGCCGACGTGAACTGCGACTGTTACTCGGCGCCGCCATGCTTCACACTCGCGGACTCTCAGTCGCTTGGAGCGAACAGATGGGCCGCAAAAAAGGCTACACCCGAGCCGGACTGATCGACGCCGCGACAGCCCTGTTCCACGCGTACGGCTTTGAAGGTACGTCGACGGAGATGCTGGTGCGGCATCTGGGGGTCAACCGCAACAGTTTGTTCTCGGAGTTCGGCACCAAGCGCGCTCTCTTCGACGAGGTGCTCGAGCGCTACAACGACGCCATCGTCACGAGCATGATTGGTACCCTCGAGCGCGACGATGCTCGCCTCGATGCCATCGGGCAGCTGTTCGCGGCGTTCGGCGCCGACTCCATCGGACGCTTCGCGGGCATGGGCTGCCTGATGTGCAACACCGCCATCGAGCTAGGCGCGGAGACGCCCGAAGGCAACGCCCTCGTGCTCCGGTACTTCGAGCGGTTGAACCGTGCCTTCGCCCGCGTTCTGGGCAACGCGCAACTCGCCGGGGAGCTCGCTCCGGGGCTTGATGTCGAGGCCGAGTCGGGGATGCTGTGCGCCACCGCCCTGGGGCTGTTCGTGATGGCCCGAGCACGGGCGCCAGCGGCGATGGTGCGGGCGGTGGTGTGCACCGCGACTCGTCATGTCGATCTCCTCCGCGCACCCTGAGCGAAAGGGACGAAAGGGGGACGTGAGGGCATAGACCTCCGCCAGACTCGCAGCGATCGATTCAATCCGCCGCTGAGGGAACTGCCCTCCCTCGTCGACGACGCCCGCCGCTGCCCCGACGCAGCCCGCGCCCCTCGTCGACGACGCCCGCCGCTGCCCCGACGCAGTCCCCGCCCCTCGTCGACGACGCCAGCGTGGCGCCCGTCGAGGGCTTCCGACGCGGACATGACGCGCGTCAGCGGGCCGGGGTGCTGCGTACTCTGGAGATTCTGTAAACTTTTGAATTCGCTGGACCCATTGCTTGCCCTATCCACATCCACCGCCCGTCGAGGGCTTCCGACGCGGACATGACGCGCGTCAGCGGGCCGAGGTGCTGCGTACGCTGGAGATTCTGTAAGCTTTCGCATTCGCTGGAACCATTGCTTGCCCCATCCACTTGGAGCGCACGAACGGCCGTGCTACGTTGCTCGAAGCGGTCGTGTGCTGCGAGCGCAACGCGGGAGATCGACGTGGCCAAAACCAAGCCGAAGAAGAGGCGTTCCGGACGGGCGAACGCTTCGCACGGCACGTCCCCCCGCACGCTCATCGCCCCCACGGTGAAGAGCACGGTGGGCCGCGCGCGCCTGCGCAAGGCCGTGCTGGACGTGCAGGCCCGGACCGAGACCGGCTGACCACGGTTCGCTCGTCCGGCTCCGTGGGGAGCGCGAATGCGTTCCGCGACATCCCCCTCGACCGGTTCGATAGGAGGCGATCCCGTGACGAGAGCAGCCGCGTCGACACCGCCGGACTTCGACCGGAACGTCTTCGTGAACTGCCCGTTCGACGCGACGTACCAGCCGCTCTTCCGCGCGATCGTCTTCACCGTTCAGGATGCCGGGTTTGGCGCTCGCTGCGCCCTCGAACTCATCGACGGCGGCGACGTACGCGTCGAAAAGATCGTGCGGATCATCGGCAAGTGCCGCTTCGGCATCCACGACATCTCTCGCACCGAGCTCGATGCTGCACACGGCCTTCCGCGGTTCAACATGCCGTTCGAGCTCGGGCTCGACCTCGGAGCGCGGCGCTTCGGCGCGGCCCACCTGAAGCAGAAGGTGCAGCTCGTTCTCGATCGGGACCAGTTCCGCTACCAGAAGTTCCTCTCCGACATCGCAGGACAGGACGTCGCCGCGCACCACGACTCGGCGGCGGGGATCGTGCGTCTCGTTCGGAACTGGCTGCGCACCGTCACCAAGCGGCACGACATGCCGGGCGAGAGGAAGATCGACGCTCGACGCCTGGTCTTCGAGCGTGAGCTGCCCGCGCTCTGTCACGACGCGGGCCTCGATCCGGCCAACATCCCGTTCGCGGACCTCACGAACCTGATCTACGAATGGCTCCGGGCGCATCCGCTCGGACCGTGACCGGGACCGTAGCGACGTGATCGGCGGGGATCGACGTCGACGGAAGCGAGCTTGAACGAGGTGCCGCCTCCGAGGCGGCCACCGCCGGAGGTTTCCAGCGCGGCGCCCGTCGAGGGCTTCCGAGGGTGTGGCGTCGGGGACGGAGTCGACACGGACACCGGGAGCCTCGTCCGCGATGACGGCGGACGGCGAACGTCGCGCGCGGTGACGGAGCAATACGCGTCCTTTGCTCCTCCGGAAACGGCCGAAGCTCCTCCGGAAACGGCCGAAATCGTGGAGATCCAGTGCTCGGAGCACGATGCGCAGATTGCTCGCCGGTGGCCGGTGGGCCTCGCACGACGGGACCCGGGCCGGGCACACTGCGGGCACCCCGATGCGCACCTCGACCCTTCTCTTCGTCCTGTCGCTCGTGGGCGTGCTGGCGTGCCGGCGCACCCCGGTGCAACCCCCGGTCCCCGCCGTCGCGGCGCTGTCGCCGTCGCCGCAGGTCGGGGTGCCAGCGCCGGCGCCGAGGGTGCCGCGGACGCCGTTGCGGGCTCCCGCGGCGTCGACGGAGTGGCCCGGGCGCACCTTCCCGACGGCCGTCGCGGCGGTGAACGACGGCGCCGAGGGCAACGCACCGGACGGCCGCGCGCAGACCGTGGACCTCGACCTCGATGGAACGGCGGACCAGTGGTGGGCGTCGTCGTGCGTGGCGTCGCGGCACGTGGCGACGGGGTGGGCTGCGGTGCACCTCGGCACGCCGTCGCAGCCCGAGCACAGCGTCTGTGCGGCGACGGTGGACGTCGCGGGGCACCCGCTGGTGGCCGTGACGGGCGACGGTCACGAGGTCGACGAGGGCCGATCGTCGACGTGGGTGGAGGCGCAGGTGACGGCGTTTCCCGGCAACGATGCGCAGCTCTCGGTGTGGTCCCAGCGCGTCGAGGCGAACCGCGGCAGCGCGGCCGGAGACTTCGCGTTCACGCCAGCGGGCACCGACGGCTTGCGCATCGCGGCGAGCCTCGGCGACGCCGTGCCCGCTGGGAGCCCCGCGCGCTTCGAGCAGGTGCTCCGCTGGCATCCGTCGGCAGGGGCGTTTCGCGTGGACTCGTGCTGGGATGCGCCCGCGGCGACGCCGTCCGCAACGCTGCCCGACGGCGAGGCGCGGTGCACGGTGACGGCGCGCGGCGCGTTCCACCTTCGGGACGTTCCGTTCGCGGGCTCCGACGCGGCACGCGAGGTGCCGGCGGGGACGGCGTTGCAGGTGCTGTCCGTGGGAACGGTGCGGCGCGGGGCGACGACGCTCCACTGCGTGCGCGTGCCCGACGGTAGCGTGGGCTGGACGTTCCTCACCGCGGCGGAGCGCGCGCCGTGCGACGCGGCGCTGCCGTTGCCGCGGTGAGCGTGCGCATGAAGACCGCCGCGTGTCCGGCGACGGCATCGATGCGGGCGCGACCCCCGATGGAGCCATCGCCACCTTCGACGCCGGCTCCGTCGCCGGCGCCGCGAACGCAACAAGCTAACTGTGTCCCCGATCGCGTCCTGGCGTTGAGCCGGTGCGCGCCGGGGGTTCGCACCCCGGCTACGACGTGGGGTCCGCCCCGGGCATCGCCCCGGGGCTGAGGATGATCCCGTTCGGATCCGTCGAGCCACGGACGGCGTCCGTGGCGTCGCCGCGCATTTGCCCGGGGTGCAACCCCGGCGACGCACGCGGACGCTGCGAACGACTCGTTCACGTGCTCGTCGTCGACGGGCTGCGGGGGACACCGTCGACGCCTGCTGCCCCGAGCACGCAACGTGGTCGACGGTCACGCGAATCGGCTGAAATCGATGTTCAATTCCTGCAGCGCGGGCTCGGTGGAGCCGTCGTCCGGGCCGGAGTCGAAACGGACACCGGACGCCTTGTGACCCCCAGCGCTCGCGCCTACGGTCCGCGCCATGGGGTTTCTTCGGGTGTGGCTCTCGCTCGGGGTCCAGAACCTGGTGAACGTGGTGTCCGTGACCGTCGCCCGCGCCCGTCGCGGACCTCTGCGCCCGGGGTGGTCCTGGCGCACCGAGGTCATGGCGGGCTTCATGCGGCGGCACTTCGCGCGTCTTCAGCATCGGTCGTGGACCGACGCGCGCCGGACCTTCGAGGCCCTCGCTGCCTTCACGCCGCTCGGGCGCGGCGTGGAGCGACGACACGACACCCTCGCCGGGCGCCCGGCGCTCTGGGTGACGCCGCGCGGAGTCTCGCCGCGTCGGACGATGCTCTTCTTTCACGGTGGCGCGTACCTCTTCGGTACGCCGAAGGAGTACGTCGACCTCGTGGGTCGTCTGGCCTGCGCCGGCGGGCTCCGCGCCGTGTCCGTGGACTATCGGCTCGCACCGGAGCACCCGTTCCCCGCGGCGTTGGACGATGCGCTCGCCGCGTACCGCGCGCTGCTCGCCCAGGGCGTCGCACCCGAGGACGTGGTCGTCGCGGGGGACTCCGCGGGTGGCGGGCTGACGGCGGCGCTGCTGGTGGCGTTGCGTGGTGCCGGCGATCCCCTCCCGCGCGCGGCGCTGCTGCTAGGCCCGTGGGTGGACCAGGCGGCCCGCGGCGGCTCCCTCGTCGCCCATGAACCGTTCGATGTCTTCACGCCAGAAATGATCGTGGGCTGGAGCGAGCAGGTGCTCGCCGGGGCGGACCCGAAGGACCCTCGCGCGTCACCCGCGTGGGCCGACTTGTCGGGATTGCCTCCGCTGTTCATTCAAGTGGGCGGCGTAGAGATGCTTCGGGATCAGGTGGTGGCGTTCGCCGAGAGGGCCCAGGCCGCAGGCGTCGACGTCACGCTGCGCGAGTGGGCCGACTGCTTCCACGACTGGCAGGTCTACGCCTTGGTGCTGCCGGAAGGGCGCGCTGCCATCGCCGAGGCCGGGCGGTGGCTCGCAGGGCTGGGCTGAGCGTCGCCCTCTCCGGTCGAAGAAGCGCCGCTCAGCGCAGCGTCACGTACGCCGCGCGCCCGCGAAGATCGTCGACGGTGTCGGCGAGCGTCGCCACGGGATCGCGCGGCGTCCAACCAAGCTCGGTGGTCGCGCGGGTGCTGTCGCAGTACCAGAAGAGCTGCGCCATCTCGACGCTCGTGGCGTCCACCGGCGGGCGCGTTCCGGCGAAGCGCGCGGCCGCCTCGAGGAGGTGCGCCCCGGCGCGGGCCAGCGTGCGCGACGGCGGCAATCGCAGCAGCGGCGCGGGCAGCCCCGTGAGCCGCGCGAGGCGGTCGAAGAACTCGCGCACGGTGCAGTTCGACGCGTTCACGAGGTAGCGACGCCCGGCGACGCCCTTCTCCGCGGCGAGGGCCATGGCCTCGGCCGCATCGCGCGCGTCGACGTACGCCATGCCGCCCGCGGGGGCCGCGGGAATGCGCCCGTCGAGGAAGTCGCGCACGTCGCCCGTCGACGAGCCAAGCGTGTCGCCAGGACCCAAGAGCAGCGACGGGTTCACGCAAATCACATCGAAGCCCGGGGCGGTGGCGCGGAGGGCCTCCTGCTCGGCGTAGAGCTTCGAGCGGTAGTACGGAAAGCGCTCGAGGAGGGCGTAGGGCGCGGCGTCGTCCTCGCGGGAGACGCGGGCATCCTCGCTGATGGCGACGGTGCCGCTGGTGCTGGCGACGACCACGCGCCGCGCGCCGGCGTCGCGCGATGCCTTGAGCACGTTGCGCGTGCCGACGACGTGCACGCGACGCAGAAGCTCCGCGTCGGCGGGGTCGCGAGACACCACGCCGGCGCAGTGGAACACGACCTCGCAGCCCTCGACCGCCCACGCGAGGGACGCAGGATCGAGGATGTCTCCGCCGACGGCGCGCACGCCTTCGGGGAAGGTCGCGCGGTCGGGGGTGCGGGCGAGGGCGACGACGTCGTGGCCCCGGGCGACCAGCGCATCGACGAGGTGACGCCCGAGGAATCCCGTGGCGCCGGTGACGAGGGTCTTCATGCGAGAACTCTCTCCATCAGCCGAGCGCGAAGGCCCGGGTGAAGGTCTGCAGCAGCGCCACGTCGTTGGACTTCACGGCGCCCGACATGAACTCCGCCACGCCGGGCTCGTAGGCCTCGCGGACGATGCGCGTGAAGATCTCCGCGCTCGTCTTGAGCACGCAGTCGGCGGCGGCGGTGCCTGCCTTGCCGTTGGTGACGCGGCACTCCGTCGGAGTGATCTCGACGGTCCACTTCGCCTCGGGCTCGGCGCCGAGGGTGAAGTAGAAGCTCACCGGCGCCTCGACGCGGCCGGCGATGAAGCGCCGCGGAAGCTCGGCGAAGAGGTCGACGAGGGGGTGCGTGCGGGGCTTGTCGTCGCGGGCGTGCTCGAGCGTGCGCAGGTCGAGCAGGCTGCCGTCGCGCAGGGCCTCGACGGCGCGCTGCGCGAGGCGGGCCACGGTGCGCGCCGACTCCACGGGCTTCATCGACGTCGTGAGGCGCCGGATCTCCTCGTACTCGAGGGGCGGTCCGATGCGCGCGGTGATGTCACGACGCGTGGGGATGAAGCGCGTGCGCGGCATCGCATCGAAGGTCCCGCCGAGCCACACGGGCAGCACGTCGACCTCGTAGTGCAGCGTGAGGAACCCCACCGCACCGAGGAACTTCTGGATGCGCCCGTCGGGGCTGCGCGTGCCCTCGGGGAAGATCAACACGGTCTTGCCCGCGCGGAGCAGCGAGCCGACCTCGGTGAGCGTCTCGTGGAGCCCCGCGTCGCGGTCGAAGCTCGCCACGTTGGTGAGGTTCTCCATGAGCGCGCGCTTGGCCGGCGTGTCGAAGAAGTAGTCGCGCGCGGCGAGGGCCACGAGGTCGCGCCCGTAGCTGCCGAGGGCGTACTTCACGAAGCCCATGTCGAGGTGGCTCGAGTGGTTCGCAACGACCAGGGTGTTGCGGTTGTGCGGGATGTACGCACGCCCCGTGACCTTCGGCTTCATCACCGAGCCGTAGAACTCGCGCTGCACCACCGAGAGCGCCGACTTCGCGAGGAGCCGCACCGGCTCCGGAAGGTTCAGGTCCACGGCGTCGTCGTCGGCGCCGTGGTCGTCGTGGCCGTCGTGGTGGCGCGCGTGCTCGCTGTCGAGGCCGAGGGCGCGCTCCAGCTCGCCGACGGTCTCGAGGGCGATCATCTCCTGCGGCACCGGACGCCCGCGAATGGCCTCGAGGGCCACGCCGAGCTCCATCGCCATGAGCGAGTCGAAGCCGAGGTCGCCGCGGAGCCGCGTGCGGTCCGTGACGTCCTCGACGGGGCGCCGCGCGATGGCCGCGATGGCCCGGCGCACCGCGTTGTCGGAGCCTTCGCCTGCAGCGGGGCGCGCGGGGGCGCTGGCAGCGACGAGGCGCTCCACGATGCCCCGCACCTCGCTGCGCTTCACCTTGCGCGTCGCCGTGCGCGGGAGCTCGGCGTCGTAGGGGAGCACCACCGCGGGCTGCCACCCGGGCGGAAGCGTGCGAATGCCGTCCTTGAGGTTGCGCAGCGCCTTCTCGCGCCGCGCGAGGCGGTCCTCGCCGTCGGTGTCGCCGAGGTCGGGAACGGCCAGCAGCGCAAGGCGCTCGCCGCCGCGGGTGTCGGGGATGCCGAGCACCACGAGCTCCTTCACCAGGCTGATCTCGCCGAGCGCGCGCTCGACGTCGTCGGGGTAGATGTTCTCGCCGTTCGACGCGACGACGACGTCCTTGCTGCGGCCCACGAGGCGAAGGCGGCCCTTCTTGTCGAGGGCGCCGAGGTCGCCGGTGCGCAGCCAGCCGTCGTCGGTGAACGCCGCCGCCGTCGCCGCCGCATCGTCGGCGTAGCCCTCCATCACGTTGGGACCGCGCGCGAGCACCTCGCCGACGCCCGACGGATCGGGGTTCGCGATGCGCACTTCGACGCCGGGAATGGCCGGTCCGACGCTGCCGGGCTTCGCCGACGAGCTCGCCTTCGCGACGGTGAGCACCGGCGACGCTTCGGTCAGTCCGTAGCCCTCGGCGAGCGGCAAGCCGAGGCCGCGGAACATGTCCGCCGTCTCGTTCGGAAGCGCTGCGCCGCCGGAGATGAGGAAGCGGAGCCGTCCACCGAGGCGCTGGTGCACCGGCCCGAAGAGGATCTGTCCGACGTTGAGGCCGACCTTCTCGCCGAGCGTGCGGTTGAGCGCGAGGGCGAAGTCGAAGGCCGTGCCCGCGCCGGGGCCGAGGTCGCGCACCTGCTGCGTGATGCGGCGCTCGAGGAGCTGCCACAGCGCCGGCACGCCGACCATCGCCGACACCTGGGCGTCCTTCATGGCCTGCACCACGCGCTCGCCGCTGAGCTCGTCGAGGTACACCGTCGATGACCCGCGGGAGAGCGGGAGCAACATGCCGCAGGTGAACTCGAAGGTGTGGTGCAGTGGGAGCACCGAGAGCACGCGGTCGCCCTGGGTCAGCGGGAACACCGGCGCCAGCGCGGCCACGAGCGCCGTGAAGTTGCCGTGCGTGAGCATCACGCCCTTGGGCGTGCCCGTGGTGCCCGAGGTGTAGATGACGCTCGCGAGGGTATTCGCGTCGACCTTCACCGCGGGCGG
>CAIMWA010000398.1 GCA_903845045.1 uncultured delta proteobacterium
ACCGGCGACATCGCGGTGGCGAACACCGTCGGAAAGTTCGTGCAGCGGGTGCGTGTCGCCATCGGTGCCCCGGTGTTGTTCGTGCTCGGAAACCACGACTTCTACCGCGGGTCGGTGGCGGAGGTGCGCGCCTGGGCCGCGTCGTTGCGCGCCGCCGACGAAGGGGTGGTCTACCTTCCGGCGCACGGTCCATGGCGGGCGGCCGACGGAACGGTGGTGGTCGGCGCCGACGGCTGGGGAGACGGTCGCGCGGGCTCACCCGCGACGTCGACGGTGGAGCTCAACGACTGGCACCTCATCCGCGAGTTCGCCGACGTGCGGGCGATGGACGATCGTCGCGCGCGGTTGGCGCTGCTCGAGAAGCTCGCGGACCAGGACGCCGAGCGACTCGAGGCGACGCTGCGCACCGTCGTCGACGGGGCGGAGCGCGTGGTGGTGCTGACGCACGTGCCGCCCTTCACGGAGGCGTGCTGGCACGAGGGGAAGCGCTCGGACCCAGAGTGGCTTCCGTGGTTCACGTGCGTCGCCATGGGAACGATGTTGCGCCGCGTCGCCGAGGAGCACCCGTCGGTGCGCTTCGAGGTGTACTGCGGGCACACGCACTCGTCGGGGGTGCATCGCGAGCGGGAGAACCTCGTGGTGCATACGGGGCGGGGGAGGTATGGGACGACGTTCGTCGAGGGGGTGGGCCTTCCGACGGAGGGCGTCGGAGGGGGTTCGACGCATTGAGCCGACTGCGGGGTGCGAGCCTGCGCAGGTGCCGGACCATCGCTGCAAGCCACGAACACGGTGCGCAGGTCGCAGGTGCGGGGCGGGAAAACCGTTGAAGTCGAGGCCGGGCGAGAAATCGTCGCCGTCCCCGTAGGGTTCCCCGGGGGCGCGGCGTCCAAGGGGATGTTCCGCCTGAAGGAGGCCCGATATGAACTTCCCGCGCCTGTCCCGTTTCGTTGCTGGTTCCGCGTTCGTGGCCGTGCTCGCCACCCTCGGTCTGACGTCCACCGCCGCGCAGGCGCAGGGGATGCCGTGCGGGTTCGAGCGCGGGCGGTTCCAGCAGGCCCCGGTGTACCAGGTGCCGCAGTACGCCGTGCCGCAGCGTCAGGTGCCGTACGCCGTGCCCCAGTACGCCGTGCCGCAGCGTCAGGTGCTTCCGTACGCGGTGCCGGCGTTCCAGGGTCGCCGCGACGAGCGCTTCGAGCGGCGCGAGGAGCCGCGGTTCGAGGGTCGCCGGGGCTGGGGCGACCGCGACGAGATGCGCCGCGGTCCGATGTTCGAGGGACGCGGTCGCTGGGGCCGGTAGCCTCGCCGACGACGAAGGATCGACGGACGCCCTCGGGAGCTTCGGCTCGCCGGGGGCGTCGGCGTTTGCCGACATGCGGGCAACGTCAGTCAGCCCTCGATGCGCGGCGACTCCGACGTCGTCTCGGCCGGTCCAGGCCGGACCTCGGCGACCACGGTGCGGGGTCCTGCCGCGAAGGGGAGGTAGTGGAGCCGCTTCCATCGACGGGAGTGCAGGCGTTTCGCGAACTCCATCCGATGCGGGGCGGGCCAGCGTCGGTGCCGGTTCGTGGAGGGGTGCCGCGCCGGACCACGCGAGCGTCGGTGATGCCGATTCCGAACGAACGATCGAGTCCGTCGACACCCCCGGTGGTTTGGAGCGTGCGTCGCGGGACCGCGGGCCACAACGATGAGTCGCGGCGGGAGCGAAGGTCGACAAGCGACTTACGAACGTGACGGCCCTTCGAAAGTACGACGTAATTCCAAAGTTCGAAGCGGCGTTCACGCTGTCGGCGGCGCAAGCGGAAAGCGCTCGTCGTGTGCAATCTTTGTACACGAATCACGACCTTGACGCCTCGACCGTGCGGTTGTACCAACGCACGTTGCCCGACGCGCAGGAGGCGAGATGACCGTTCGTCACGGTCTCGGGTATCGGGTTCGATGCGTCGGCGGGGTGTTGGGGAGGGGACGGATCGATGGCGTTGGATTTCATCCGGTCGTGCGAGGCGCTGGAAGTTCTCGGACGAAGAGCGTCGGGAATCGCGTCGCCGGAGGCCGGGCACGCCATTGAAGAAATCCTGCGCCGACTTCGAACGCAGCCCTTTCGAGTGCTGGTCATCGGGGAATTCAGCCGCGGCAAGTCGACCTTCTTGAACGCGCTCGTGGGCGAGAAGGCGCTGCCGACCTCGGTCCGTCCCACGACCGCCGTCATCAGCGTGATTCGCAGTGGAGTGGAACGTTCGGCGGTGATCCGGTGGCGTGACGCGTCGCGTGCGCCGCTGACCCTCGAGCTGCCCGTCGGAGGTGCAGCGAAGGCCCTCGACGCCGTGGTGACGGCCAAGAACGAGGGGTCGCAAGACATCGAGAAGGTCGAAATCACGCTCCCGCTTCCAGGCATGACGGTCCCGCTCGAGCTGATCGACACCCCTGGCGTCAACGACATGGACGCGCAGCGGGAGGAGGTCACCTACGGCTATTTGGCGAGGGCTGACGCGGCGCTCATGCTGCTCGATCTCCAGCAGCCGTTGTCCGCGAGCGAGAAGCGATTTCTCGAAGAGCGGGTCTTCGCAAACGACATCCGCAAGCTTCTTTTCGTCCTCAACAAGATCGACCAGGAGCCTGCGGAGAAGCGCGATCGAGCGATCGCGTCCATTCGCAAGCGACTCGATGAGATGCCCGGCTGTGCGGGCGCACCGATTCTTCCCGTGGCAGCGAAGCTCGCGTTGCAGGCGCGGCAGAGCGGAGACGCCGCGGAGCTCGCAGCGTCGCTCTTTCCTTCGTTCGAGCAGCAGCTGCTTCGGTTCCTGTCCGATGCGAGCGGGGCAGCCCGGATCCGCACGGCGGCTGGAAGGGTGCTCCGTATCACCGACGACACGCTGGCCGGCGACGCCCAGTTTCTGGCCTCGCTCGATGGATCCGATGCGGAGGTTGCGCGGCAGTACGACGTCGCGAGACGGGCGTACGAGCAAGAGACGGCTCGCGTGGGGGCCCTCCAGGGCGAGCTCGAGATCTCGCTCGAGCGGTTCGTCCAGAACGCCGAGCGTGGCATCCGTGCCGGCATCGCCGATCTGCGGCGCCAGGCCGCGGCGGTGACGTCCCGGGCCACGTTTCCGTCGGAGCGGGACGCGGCGGAGCTTCGGGACACCCTTGGGGCAGGGCTACGTGAGATCGTCCGAGGGCCGAGCGACGGCGCACGCGCGACCGCCGACTCCATCGCGAAGCGGTTCGGCACCGCGACCGCGCGGTCGGCGAACGAGATTCAGGTCGCCTCGAGAGAGTTCGAGTTCGCCGTCAAGGCGGGGCGCGCGGAGCAGGAGACCGCGTCGAACATCGGTGCGGCGATCGGCGGGTTGATCGGCGGTGCTCTTCTCGGGCCGCTCGGGGGAATACCGCTGGCCATCCTCGGGAGCTGGCTGGGGAACTCCATCAGCGCTCCTCCCGCGGGTCCTTCCATTCGCCAGAGCCTCGAAGCCCACCTCGCGTACATCGAGCGCGAGGCCCGCTCGGTGCTCGACAACGCACGCGATGAGCTCCGCGACGAGCTTCTCGACCTCGTGATGACCCCGGCCGAGGAGTCCCAAAGGGCTCGGTATCGTGCGCTCATGGAGATCCACGGAGCGCTCGAGCGCAGCGCGACGGACCGGCGGCAGCGGGCCCAAGAGGTCCGGGCGCGGGTCCTGTCGCTTCGCGGAGTCAGCGAAGAGATGAAGCTCTTCATGGAAGGATTATGAACAGAGACGACGTCGCCACGAGGCTCGAGCAACTCGCGGTCATCGCGAAGAATCTCGGAATGGAGGGCGAGTGCCGTCGCGCCACGGAGGCGCGCGCACGGCTGCGCTACGCGAAGGCTCACATCGTCGTGATCGGGGAGTTCAATCGCGGGAAGTCGACGTTCGTCAACGGGCTGATCGGCGAAGAGCTGCTGCCGATGGACATCGTCCCCACGACGGCCGCGATCTGGACCATCGAGAAGGGGGCCGAGCGGCACGCGGAGCTCGTCTACGAGGACGGCCGGCACGAGACGATACCGGCCACCGCGCAGTCGTTCAAGCGGCTCAGCGCCGACGGAGATCTGTGCAAGCCCGGGCTGCGGTTCGTCCAAGTGACGCTGCCGCGGCTCGCCGTCGGCGACGACGTCGTGATCATCGACACTCCCGGTGTCAACGACATCAACACGCAGCGCTCGGAGATCACGTACGGATTTCTCGCAAACGCGGACGCAGCGATCTTCTTGATGGATGCGTCGTCTCCCGTGACGAAGTCCGAGGCGGAGTTTCTCGAGGGGCAGGTGCTCGACGCGTCGCTGGCGAAGATCCTGTTCGTGATGAACAAGATCGATCGTGTCGATGCCGACGAAATTCCCGAAGCGATGGAAGCTGCCGAGGAGCGCCTGCGCGCGCTTCTGAAGAGCGAGGTACGCCCGATCGCATACGCGGCGTCGAGGGTCCTGTCGGCCCATCTGCTCGGTCTCGACGATGCGGCGGCCGTATGGGGGTGGCCGTCGCTCACGACGCGGCTCGATGAGCTGCTCGTCGAAGCCCGCCGCGACGAGACGCGGATCGCCACCGCCGCTCGACGGGCCGGAGTCATTGCGCGACGGGTTGAGGCCGAGCTTCGCCGCTGCATCGACGTCGCGACGATGAAGTCGAGCGAGCTCGCGACGGCGCGCGCGGCGTTCGAGGAGACATCTCGAGAGCTCGAAGGGCGCTTCACTCGCCTGGCGGAATACGGAAACACCCACGGCAGGGAGCGGCTGAAGGCGATGCTCGCCCGATCGATGGAGATCAAGACTGCGGAGTTCATTCAACAAGAGAAGTTGCGAGTGGGCAGCCTCAAGGGCGACTTCAAGGCATACGGAGAGAAGATGCTCCCGTATCAGGTACAGCTCTTCGTCAAGCACTGGTTCGAGTCGATCCGTCCGAAGATCGAGCAGTTTCTCGCAGAATTCACTGCGGTGATGTCCGCGGAGTCTGCCAAGGGATTCGGGCGCGGATTGGAGTTTCGTGGCGAACTGGCCACGAGCGAGTCGCCCGACGTCGCGGCATCGCAGGTCGACCTCGAGGACTTCAACGAGTACGTCGGCCTTGCGCTCCCCGGGGCCGGTCTCGTCGCGCTGAGCTTCCTCGGTCTCGGTCCGTTCGCCGTGGTGGGAATGGCCGCGGGCATGATGCTCCAGAAGGGACTGCGTGATCGTCAGGCGGAGGCGATGCGCGACGCCGTCATCGGGGCCCTTCCTGGCGTCGTTGGCGAGGCGGGCGATCGCGTGGTGCACACCCTCTCCGCGGCAGTCGATCGATGGTTCGACGCCTTCGAGAAGTCGCTCCGTGACCAGCTGTACGCGATGCTGGAGGCGCGACGGCAGGGGTTCGCTCGGGAGAGCGGCGACGGAGGGGACGAGCGGGGTGAACGCGTGGCCGACTTGCGCTCGCGGCTCGGGCAGGTGGCGGTCTTGGTCGATGGTCTCTGAGCACGGCAGGAGAAACCTCACATGGGAATCGACTTTCACTCGATGATGCACGGCGCGGATCACTCGATGCACCACGCCGGTGGCGGGGATGACTTCTACGCAGGAAACGGCACCCACCTTGGGAGCGCGATGCCCACCCTCTCGGGCGGCAGCAACTTCTACGATGCCTATGGGATGAAGATCGGGTCCTCGATGGCCGGGGCATCCGGATCGCACGACTTCTATTCCGCGGCTGGAATGAAGATCGGATCCTCGGTGCACGACCCGTCGGGCGGGCACAGCTTCCTCGACCATACAGGGATGAAGGTCGGAAGCTCGATGCATGGCGTCGGCGGCAGCGAGAACTTCTACGCGGCGAGCGGCATGAAGGTCGGCTCGATGATGCCGGGGGCCTTCGGTTCCGCCTCGTTTCATGGCGATCCGTTCGCCGCGACGGGCTCCTTCGGATTTCCGCCGTTCGGCGGCTGACAGAACCTGCACTCCGGCCTCATTTTCATTCGAGAAAGTCAATGCCAGACGAACCTCCGCTCCGTAGTCGCCCGGGCTCGTCGGTGGTCACGCAAGGACTGGGCTTTCTCGATGAGCTTGCTGCACAGCCGTTCGTCGATGGGGCGACTCGCGCGCGCGCGCAAAAGGTCGCCGCGGAGGTGCGCTCTGCGCAGGAAGATCGCCGGCTACGACTGGCCGTGGTGGGCGAAACGAGCGCGGGAAAGAGCACGTTCATCAACGCGCTGCTCGGATTCGACCTGCTCCACTCGGATCTCGAGCCGACCACGTCGGTTCCGACGCGCCTCACGTGGGGGCCGGCGTTCCAGGTAGAGATTCGCACGTCCGGCGGCGTCCACCGTCTCTGGCCCGAGTATCAGCCGTCGCCGGAGGACATCGCTTCCGCTTCCGCGATCCTGCGCCAGAAGGCGGCCGGGCTGCTCGCGTCGGACGGTATGCCCGCCGCCGAGGCGCGTTCGACCATCGTCGAGTTCATTCGCCGAAACACTACGGAGGGGGGTGGGGCGACGTCCGTCGAGGAGGTGGTGATCCGGGTGCCCTCGCCGTACCTCGCAGCCGCGGTCGACATCATCGACACCCCCGGTACGAACCCGGGACTCGACGCGGCGGGCCAGGCGCGCCACGCGGCGATGACTCGGCAGTGCGTCGAGTCGAGCCACCTCGCGATCTTTCTCATCGATTCCAAGAATCCGCTCAAGGCGACGGAACAGCGATTCCTGCGAGAGATCGCTCCGGTTCTCTCGCGGATCTTCTTCGTCGCCAACAAGATGGACCTCCAGGATGACGAGGAGGCCGAAGAGATTGAGGAATACATCCCGTCGACGCTGACGAAGATGCTCGGTGCCGCCCCAGCGACGTATTTCGTCGCATCAGTGCCCCCGAAGTCCCGCCAGAGCAACAAGTACTGGGATCAACTCGGTGCGCTCCGGAATGACATCATCGCGTTCATGCAGGTCCAACGGGAGGCGATCGCGCTAGAGCGCATCTCCCGCTTGCTCGCTGTCTCGGCGGAGGAGATGTCGGCGCACGGCGACGCCCAGCGTGCGGCGTTTGAAGTTCGGTTGAGCCAGCTCAATGCCCTGCAGATCACGGACCCTGACGCGATGCAGCGGGAGGTCCTGGCCATCGCGGAGCCGGTCTACCTCAATGAGCTCGCGAGAAATCATCGAGCTTACGAGAGTACCGTGGCCCATGCGCGGGCACGGACGCTCTCGGCGTTCACTGCGCAGATCCGCACCGTGCAGGACAAGGAGCAGGTCGGCTCGAAGGTCGAGTCGATCGCTCCCCTCATCGTGCAACAGAATCTACTGGGGCCCGTCCGCGCGGAGCTCGTGCGC
>CAIMWA010000399.1 GCA_903845045.1 uncultured delta proteobacterium
AGGCGGGGGTGGCGGGAGCTCCCGCGCTCCCGGCAGCGCGAAGGCGAGGCCCACGGACAGGATGCGCGCGTCCGCCGCCTGGTTCGAGCTCGAGAGCACCTCGGTGTAGCGGACCACCGGACCCATCGCGACCCAGGTGCCGAGCGGGATGTTCCAGCCGAGGCCCGCGCTCAGCACCGGCTGCTGCACGTTCGACCCGGTGAAGCCGACGCCGGCCTCGAGGTCGACGACGACGCGGCCGAGCGCGCGCGAGATCTCCGGCGCGATGCGCACGCCACCGCCGACGGTGGTGAGCGAGCCCGCCTCGGACTGGCGTCCGGTGTTCGGGTCGATCTGCCCGGTGATGGCCGCCCAGTAGCCGTAGCTGCCGACGACGTGGACGCCGACGGGACCGAAGAGGCGTACGCCGACGCGCGCGCCGCCGGTGAAGCCCGCGCCGAACTGGCTGCTCTGCGGGGCCGTGAGATGCAGCGCCGCCCCGGCCTCGATCTGGGCGTACAGCCGCTCCGGCGGGCGCAACGGTCCATCGTCGCGGTGCCCACCCGGAAACGCCCCGGGGAGCGCTACCGCGAGGCCGAAGGTGAGCATCCGTGCGTCGCTGATCTGGGCGTTTCCCGACAGCATCTGCGCGTACCGCACCACCGGACCGAGGGCGAAGAAGCGCTCGACGGGGATGTTCCAGCCGAGGCCGACGCCGAGCAGCGGCGCCTGGTCGCGCGAACCGGTGAAGCCCACGCCGGCGTCGACGTCGAGGTACAGGTTGCCGAGCGAGGCCGACAGCTCGGGTGCGATCCGCAGCCCGCCGCCGACGAAGGCGAGGTTCCCCGACGCGGTCTGCGCGCCGGTGTTCGGGTCGAGCTGGCCGGTGCGCCCGGCCCAGTACGACGCGCCGCCCACGACGTGCACGCCGACGGGACCGAAGAGCCGCAGTCCGAGCCGTCCCGCACCGTAGAATCCGACGCCGAACTGCGAGCTCTGCGGCGACGTCAGGAACGCGCTGCCGCCCCCTTCGAGCTGGAAGTAGACGCGCCCTTGGCCCTGGCCGCCGGCGCCGCGCTCGCCGTAGGCCCCGGGGGCTGCGACGGCGAGGCCGAAGGTGAGCGTGCGCGCGTCGTTGGCGAGGTTGCCCGAGGCGAGCACCTGCGCGTAGCGCACCACCGGACCGACGGCGAAGGCGCCGCCCAACGGGATGTTCCACCCGAGCCCAGCGCCGAGCACGGGCTGCTGGAAGTTCGACCCGGTGAAGCCGACGCCGGCGTCGAGGTCGAGGTAGAGCGTACCCAGCGAACCGGGAAGCTGCGGTCCCAGGCGCAAGCCTCCGCCGAAGACGCCGAGGGTGCCGCTGGCCGTCTGCACGCCGGTGTTGGGATCGATCTGTCCGGCCGCCGCGCCCCAGCCGTCGAAGGAGCCGAAGGCGTGCACGCCGAGGGGCCCGACGATCCGCACGCCGAGCCGCGCCGACGTGTGGAACCCGAGGGTGAACTGGGTGCTCTGCGGCGCCGTGAGATGCGCGCTGCCGCCGCCCTCGAGCTGCACGTACAGGCGATCCTGGGCGCCGACGGCCGCCGGCCACGCCACGCTCGCGACCAGCGTGACCAAGAAAATGGAACACGGACGCGCACGCCCGTGGCGCTGCCTGACCCTCATGGGAGCGACTAGCTGCCGAAGCAATCAGGCTGTCAAGAGAAAGCCGTCCGCGGCGCTGGCACCCCAGCCGGCGTCAGCGCCCCGCGGCGGAGGATCAGAGGGGAATGTTGCCGTGCTTCTTGCGCGGCAGCGTCTCGCGCTTGTTCTCGAGCAGGTCGAGGGCGCGGGCGACGCGGTGGCGCGTGACGCGCGGGTGGATCACCTCGTCGATGAAGCCGAGCTCCGCGGCCTTGAAGGGGTTCGCGAACTTGCTCTGGTACTCGTCGATGAACTGCGCGCGGCGCGCGGCCGGGTCGGCGCTCTTCTCGATGTCGCCCTTGTGGATGATGTTCACCGCGCCCTCGCTGCCCATCACGGCGATCTCGGCGGTGGGCCACGCGAGGTTGAGGTCGGCGCGGATGTGCTTGCTCGCCATCACGTCGTACGCGCCGCCGTAGGCCTTGCGGAGGATGATGGTGATCTTCGGCACCGTCGCCTCGGCGTACGCGAAGAGCAGCTTGGCGCCGTGCTTGATGATGCCGCCGTACTCCTGGTCCGTGCCTGGGAGGAAGCCCGGCACGTCGACGAAGGTCACCAGCGGGATGTTGAAGCAGTCGCAGAAGCGCACGAAGCGCGCGGCCTTCACGCTGGCGCCGATGTCGAGGCAGCCGGCGAGCACCGCGGGCTGGTTCGCGACGATGCCCACGGGCCGTCCGTCGATGCGCGCGAAGGCGCACACGATGTTCATCGCGTAGTGGGTGTGCACCTCGAGCAGCGCGCCGTTGTCGACCACCGCCGCGAGCACGTCGCGCACGTCGTAGGGGCGGTTCGACTCCACCGGAACGAGCGTGTCGAGCGCCGGGGACTCGCGGTCCGCAGGGTCCGTCGACGGCTTGCGCGGCGGGTCCTCGGTGTTGTTCGAGGGCAGGAACGACAGCAGCTCGCGGATCTGCAGAAGGCACGCGCGGTCGTCGGGGGCGGTGAAGTGCGACACGCCCGAGCGCGAGGCGTGCGTCGAGGCGCCGCCGAGCTCCTCCTTCGTCACGTTCTCGTGCGTGACCGCCTTGATCACGTCGGGGCCGGTGATGAACATGTAGCTGGTCGTGTCGACCATGAAGATGAAGTCGGTGATCGCCGGCGAGTACACGGCGCCGCCGGCGCACGGGCCGAGCACCGCCGAGAGCTGCGGGATCACACCGCTCGCGAGCGTGTTGCGCAGGAAGATGTCCGCGTAGCCGGCGAGGCTCTCGACGCCCTCCTGGATGCGCGCACCGCCGGAGTCGTTGAGGCCGACGACGGGCGCGCCGACCTTCATCGCGAGGTCCATCACCTTGCAGATCTTCGAGGCGTAGGCGCCCGAGAGCGACCCGCCGAAGACCGTGAAGTCCTGCGCGAAGACGAAGACCTTGCGGCCGTCGACGGTGCCGTAGCCGGTGACCACGCCGTCGCCGGGGAACTTCTGCTGCTCCATGCCGAAGTCGGTGCAGCGGTGCGTGACGAGGCGGTCGAGCTCGACGAAGGAGCCGGTGTCGAGGAGCAGGTCGATGCGCTCGCGGGCGGTGAGCTTGCCCGCGGCGTGCTGCTTGGCGACGCGCTGGGCGCCGCCTCCCTCGAGGGCGAGGCGGTTCAGGTCGTCGAGGCGCTGGAGGAGATTTTCGCGGGTTCGGGCCATCGTAGCCCGCGGAGATACCACACCTCTGCGGGCCCGCGTCGAGGCCCGTCGGAGGTCACTGGGCGGTGTACATCGAGACCGTGCGGGTGCCGGTCACGAAGACGCGGCCGTCGGCGACGACGATGGGGGTCCACTGCCGCACGCTGGGGGGGGAGTCGGCGAACAGCTCCATGCCGCTCGACACCTCGATGGCGCGCAACGACGCCGCCGACCCGGTGCCCGCTCCGGCCACCCAGAGGATCGCGTCGTTGTCGCCGTTCGACGACACCGCCGGCGCGCTCGGGTTCGCGAGCGTCGCGCTGCACCACGAGGCGCTCAGCGAGTTGCCGCCGTCGACGTGCAGGGCCATGACGCCGCCGCGGGCGTTGCAGTCCGAGCTGTTGCCGCGGCCGGCCATGAACACCCAGGTGTCCGTGCTGTTCGACCAGGTGGCCGCGCCGCCGTAGTTTCCGCCGCTCCAGAAGCGCTGCTGGAACACCTCCATGCCCGTGCCGCCGAGGTTCTCGCGGTCGAGGAGGTAGCTCACGCCGGCCTTGCCGCCCTGCCAGATCAGCCGCTGCGCGCCCATGCTCGCGGGGAGCAGCACCGGGTTCACGGAGCCGATGTCGAGGTCCTGCAGGTCGAGGTTACGGGCGTCGCCCGCCTCGTAGTACGAGGCCGCGTCGGTGCCCGCGGTGGGGCCCGTGGCGCCGCCCTGCAGGCGGATCACGCGCTCGCCCATGGAGCCGGGCGTCGATCCGCCGAGCG
>CAIMWA010000400.1 GCA_903845045.1 uncultured delta proteobacterium
CGCGCCGACTCGACGTCGACGAACATGTCCGCGCAGCGGTGCTTGATGGCCTGGAACGACCCGATGGGCCGACCGAACTGCACGCGCACCTTCGCGTAGTCCACGGACATCTCGAGGCAGCGCTGGGCGCCGCCGACCTGCTCCGCCGCGAGGGCCACACAGGCCCGCTGCAACGTTCCCTGGAGCACCGCCCAGCCCGCGCCGGGCTCGGCCAGCAACGACGACAGCGGCAGGTGCACGTCGCGCAGCGAGACGTCGGCCATGCGACGCGTCGGGTCCATGGTGGTGAGGGCGGTGCGCGTGACGCCTGGGGTCTCTGCGGGGACCGCGAAGAGCGCCACGGCGGCCTCGCCGGAGCCTGCCCCCTCGACCCGCGCTGCGATGACCAGCAGCGTCGCCGTCGCGCCGTCGAGCACGAAGCGCTTCGCGCCGGAGAGCACGTAGCCGTCACTCGTTCGCCGAGCGACGGTCGCGATGGACGACGCGTCGCCGCGCGCCGAGCCCTCGAGGTAGGCCACCGTGGCCGTCGCCTCGCCCGCCGCGATCTGCGGGAGCCAGGCACCGCGCAGGTCCTCGCTGTGCCCAAGAAGCAGGGCGTTGGTGCCGAGGGCGACGGTGGAGAGCAGCGGCGCGCACAGCATCGCGTAGCCGGCCTCCTCGAAGAGCCCCACGAGCTCGACGTGCCCGGCGCCGAAGCCGCCGTGCGCCTCGGGAACGATCATCGACGTCCAGCCGAGCTCCTGGCAGAGACGCTGCCACACCTCGGGCTCCCAGCCGCGCTCGGTCTTCATCGCCGCGCGCACCCTCGACGGCGACGACTGCTGCGCGAGGAACCGCCGCGCGCCCGCCCGGAGCGCCTCTTGCTCTTCAGTGAATGCGAAGTCCATCGGGCCTATGCACGGGTGAGTAGAACGTGTTCTACTTCGCGCACTGTCGGCCCCCCGTCAACGGACGTGCCCATGAATCTCGAATTCAGCAAGGACGAGGAAGCGTTTCGGCGGTCCGTGCGGGCGTGGCTCGAGGCGGCGCTGCAGGGTGAATTCGCGGCGCTGCGCGGGCGCGGCGGTCCCGGTGACGAGCACGCCTCGCTCGAGGGCCGGCAGGCGTGGGAGCGGGTGCTCGGCGCGTCCGAGTGGGCGTGCGTGGGCTGGCCGAAGGCGTCCGGCGGGCGTGGGGCGACGCTCAACGAGCAGGTGATCTTCCACGAGGAGTACGCCCGGGCCCGCGCGCCGGGCCGCCTCGGGCACATCGGCGAGATGCTGCTCGGACCGACGGTCATCGAGTTCGGCACCGACGCGCAGAAGCAGCGGTTCCTGCCGCCCATCGCGCGCGGCGAGGAGTTCTGGTGCCAGGGCTACTCGGAGCCCAACGCGGGCTCGGACCTCGCGAACGTGCAGACCCGCGCGGAGCTCGTCGGCGGCGAGTGGGTCATCAACGGGCAGAAGACCTGGACCTCGCTCGCGCACTGCGCCGACTGGTGCTTCGTGCTGTGCCGCACGAACCCTTCGGCGCCGAGGCACAAGGGGCTCTCGTACCTCCTCGTGCCGATGCGCTCTCCGGGCATCGAGGTGCGCGCCATCGAGCAGCTCACGGGCACCTCGGAGTTCAACGAGGTCTTCTTCGACAACGTGCGCACGCCTGCGGAGAACGTGCTCGGTCCCATCGACGGCGGCTGGCGCGTGGCCATGGCGACGCTCGCCTTCGAGCGGGGCACGTCGACGCTGGGCCAGCAGCTCATGTTCGAGAACGAGCTCGCCGAGGTCATCGACGCGGCGAAGGCCAACGGCGCCGCGAAGGACCCGGCGATCCGGCAGCGCATCGCGAGCGCGTGGATGGGCCTGCGGGTGATGCGCATGAGCACGCTCCGCACGCTGAGCCTCATGCAGGGCGGCGAGCTCCGGCGCGAGGCGATGACCGCGAAGCTGTATTGGGCGACGTGGCACCGCGACCTCGGCAAGCTCGCGATGGACGTGCTCGGCCCCGAGGCCTGCGTGGTGGGGCCCGCGTACGAGCTCACGCCGTTGCAGCGCCTGTTCCTCTTCTCCCGCGCCGACACCATCTACGCGGGCTCCAACGAGATCCAGCGGAACATCATCGGCGAGCGAGCGCTGGGCCTCCCCCCGGAGCCGCGCGCCGCAGCCACCGAAAGGCGAGAGTCGTGAGCGTCCCCGTCCCCGTGTGCCCGCCGGGCCACCGCTTGCTCGAGGGCAAGACCGTGCTCATCACCGCCGCCGCCGGCACCGGCATCGGCTTCGCGGCCGCCAAGCGCTGCGCCGAAGAGGGCGCCTCGGTGGTCATCAGCGACATCCACGAGCGCCGCCTCGCCGCGGCCGCGGAGAAGCTCGAGCCCGTGCTCGGCCGGCGCCCGCCGTCGATCCTGTGCAACGTGACGAGCGAGGCCGAGGTGCAGCGCATGTTCGAGTTCGCGATCGGCGAGCTGGGACACGTCGACGTGCTGATCAACAACGCGGGTCTCGGCGGCACCGCGACGCTCGTCGAGATGACCGACGCGCAGTGGACGAGCGTGCTCGACGTGACCCTCAACGGCACCTTCCGCTGCATGCGCGCCGCGCTCCGGCACATGACCGCGCGCAAGTCCGGCGTGATCATCAACAACGCCTCGGTGATCGGGTGGCGTGCGCAGGCGGGACAGTCCCACTACGCCGCGGCGAAGGCAGGGGTCATGGCGCTCACGCGCTGCGCGGCCATCGAGGCGGCGCCGTCGAACGTGCGCATCAACGCCGTCTCTCCGAGCCTCGCGATGCACCCGTTCCTCTCGAAGGTCACCACCGAGGCGCTGCTCGAGGAGCTCACCGCCCGCGAGGCCTTCGGCCGCGCCGCGGAGCCGTGGGAGGTCGCCAACGTGATGGTCTTCCTGGCGAGCGACTACGCGACGTACATGACCGGCGAGGTCGTCTCCGTGAGCAGCCAGCACCCATGAGCGCCGAGTTCGTTCGCCGCTACGGTCCCTGGTGCGTCGTGGCCGGGGCCTCCGAGGGCCTGGGCGCAGCCTTCGCCGACGGCCTCGCGCGCCGCGGCGTTCATGTCGTGCTGCTCGCGCGCCGGGCCGAGCTCCTCGACGACGTCGCGAGCCGCATCCGCAAGGAGCGCGGCGTCGAGGTGCGCACCCTCGCGCTGGACCTCGCGGACCCCTCCTTCGCCGAGCGTCTCGCCGCGGGCACCGAGGGCCTCGACGTGGGCCTCGGGGTCTACAACGCCGCGTACTCGTACATCGCCCCGCTCCTCGAGCGGCCGCTCGACGACACGCTGCGCGTCATCGACGTGAACGTGCGCGGACCCGTTCGCTTCGTGCACGCGCTCGCGCCGTCCATGGTCGCGCGCGGCCGCGGCGGCGTCGTGTTGATGTCGTCCATGGCGGGCTTTCAAGGCTCGCCGAGGCTCGCGGCCTACGCGGCGAGCAAGGCCTTCAACATCGTGCTCGGCGAGAGCCTCTGGGCCGAGCTGCGACCCAAGGGCGTCGACGTGCTCGTCTCCTGCGCCGGGGCCATTCGCACGCCGAACTACCTCGCCACGACGCGCAAGGAGGCCCCGGGCACCCTCGACGCCGCGGAGGTCGTCGAGCAGACCCTCGGAGCCCTCGGGAGCCGCTCCATGATCGTGCCGGGCGGGGTCAACAAGCTCGCCCGGTTCTTTCTCGGGAGGCTCGTCTCTCGCGAGGGCGCCGTGGGCATCATGGCCGCGTCGACGAAGGGCCTGCAGTGACCGCGACGCGGTGAGCCGTCAACCGCGGTGGGCCTTCGCCGCTGCGAGGAAGGCCGGTCGCTCGCCGCCGCCGTGCACCGCGAGGCTCGCGCCGCTCACGTAGCGGGCCATCGGTGACGCCAGGAACACGCACGCGTCGGCGACGTCCGCCGGCTCGCCGAGGCGCCCTAGCGGGACCGTCGCCGCGACCGCCGCCACGCCCTCCTCGTCGCCGTAGTGCAGGTGCGCCTTCTCGGTCCGGATGATCCCCGCGGTGATCGCGTTGACCCGAACCTTCGGCGCCCACTCCACGGCGAGCGTCTGCGTGGCGTTGAGGAGCCCCGCCTTCGCCGCGCCGTACGCAGCGGTGCCGGGCGACGGACGCGTGCCGCTCACGCTGGCGACGTTCACGATGACGCCGCCCTCGGGCTGCTTCTGCATCTGCGCGTTGGCCCGCTGCGCGAAGAGCATCGGCGCCACCAGGTTGAGCGTGATGATCGACGCCGTGAAGCGCGGCGAGGCCGTCGCCGCGTCGGCGAAGGGAGACCCGCCGGCGTTGTTCACGAGCACGTCGAGGCGGCCGAAGCGCTCCACCGTCGCGGTCACGACGCGGTCGATGGCGTCGACGTCGCGCACGTCGGCCGCGACGAACATCGCCTCGCGTCCCGTCGACGTCACGGGCTCCGAGGGAGCGTTGCGTCCGCACACCACGACGTGGGCTCCGAGGTCGAGGAATCGCAGCGCGATGCCGCGCCCGATTCCCTGCGTCCCACCCGTCACGATCACGACCCGTTCGGTGAAGTCCAGCATGGCTAGACACCGAAAGTGAAACATGTTCTACCTCGCCGTAAAGGACGCACAATGACCATTTCGCACTCGCTCGAAAACGGCATCGCGGAGGTGGTGATGTGCAACCCTCCGGTGAACGCCCTCGACGTCGCGGGGTGGTTCGAGCTCGCCAACCTCGTGCGGAGCCTCGGTGCGAACCCCGAAGTGCGCGTCGTGGTGCTCGCCGCCGAGGGCCGCGGCTTCAACGCCGGCGTCGACATCAAGGAGATGCAGCGCACGCCGGGCTTCGAGGCCCTCATCGGGGCGAACCGGGGCTGTTATGCGGCCTTTGCGGCGGTGTACGAGTGCGAGGTGCCGGTGATCGCTGCGGTGCACGGGTACTGCCTGGGCGGCGGCATCGGCCTCGTGGGCAACGCCGACGTGATCATCGCCTCGCGCGACGCGACCTTCGGGCTGCCCGAGGTCGACCGCGGGGCCCTCGGGGCGGCGACGCACCTCGCGCGGCTGGTGCCGCAGCACAAGATGCGCGCGATGGTCTACACGAGCGAGACCGCCACGGCCGAGGAGCTGTTCCGCTACGGCTCGGTGCTGCGGGTGGTGGAGCGGGAGAGCCTCCGCGAGGCGGCGCGCGAGGTCGCGGCGAAGATCGCCTCGAAGAGCCCGACGGTGATCCGCGCGGCGAAGCAGTCGCTCAACGGCATCGACCTGATGGACGTGAAGCGGAGCTACCGCTTCGAGCAGGGGTTCACCTTCGAGCTGAACCTGAGCGGCGTCGCCGACGAGGCGCGCAACGCCTTCGTCGACAAGCGCGACGCGAAGTTTTCAAAGTAGGAGCGCAGGCGATGGCCGACAAGCGGATGACCGAAGAGGACGTCGTCGGGCAGCTCCGCGACGGCATGACCATCGGGATCGGCGGCTGGGGGTCGCGGCGCAAGCCGATGTCCATGGTGCGCGCGATCCTGCGTTCGCCGCTGCGGGATCTCACGGTGGTGTCGTACGGCGGGCCCGACGTCGGGCTGCTCTGCGCCGCCGGCAAGGTGAAGAAGGCCATCTACGGCTTCGTCTCCCTCGACTCGATCCCCCTCGAGCCGCACTTTCGGGCCGCACGCCAGGGCGGAACGATCGAGACGCTGGAACTCGACGAGGGGATGTTCCAGTGGGGCCTCTACGCGGCGTCGCTGCGACTGCCGTTCCTGCCGACGCGGGCGGGCATGGGCTCGGACCTGCTGAAGCACCAGCCCTCGCTGCGCACCGTGCGCTCGCCCTACGACGACGGCGAAGAGCTCGTCGCGGTGCCGGCGATCCAGCTCGACGCGGCGCTGATCCACATGAACCGCGCCGACGCAGCGGGCAACGGGCAGTACCTCGGCCCCGACGCGTACTTCGACGACCTGTTCTGCATGGCCGCGACGAAGCGGTTCATGTCCTGCGAGCGCGTGGTGCCGACGAGCGAGCTGCTCCGCGAGGGCTCGTTCCACACGCTGCGCATCCAGCGGATGATGGTCGACGGCGTCGTCGAGGCGCCCTTCGGCGCGCACTTCACGTCGTGCGAGCCCGACTACGATCGCGACGAGGCGTTCCAGCGCGAGTACGCGGCGACGGCGGCGAGCCCCGAGGCGTGGCAGGCGTTCCGCGCGAAGTACCTCGACCTCGACAACCTCGATGACTACCGGAAGGTCGCGGTGAAGCGATGAGCGACTACATCCTCGCAGAGCTGTGCGCGGTCGCGTGCGCCGAGGCGTGGCGCGGTGACGGCGAGATCCTCGCGAGCCCCATCGGGCTCATCCCGACGCTGGGCGCGCGCCTCGCGAAGGCCACCTTCGCGCCGGACCTGCTCATCACCGACGGCATCTCCCGCGTCGTCGCCGACACCCTCCCCATGGGCGCGCGGGCGACGGACCACGTCATCGAGGGCTGGATCCCGTACCGCTCGATCTTCGACGTGGTGTGGTCGGGTCGGCGCCACGTGATGATGGGCGCGAGCCAGATCGACCGCTTCGGCAACCAGAACATCGCGTGCATCGGTGACTGGAACCGCCCGAAGTCGCAGCTCATCGGCGTGCGCGGCGCGCCGGGCAACACCATCAACCACCCCACGAGCTACTGGATCCCGAACCACTCGACGCGCAGCTTCGTGGCCGCCGTCGACGTCGTGTGCGGCGTCGGCTACGACCGCGCTCGGGCGCTCGGTCCCGTGGCGTCGCGGTTCCACGAGATCCGGCGCGTGGTGTCGAACCTCGGTGTCTTCGACTTCGAGACGCCGGACCACGCCATGCGCGTGCGCTCGCTGCACCCGGGCGTGAAGCTCGAGGACGTGGTGAAGGCCACGGGCTTCGCGCTGGTGATCCCCGAGAGCGTCGAGACGACGCGCGCGCCGACGCCCGAGGAGCTGCGGCTGATCCGTGAGGTGATCGACGCGACGGGCTCCGCGCGCCGGGAGCTCCCGTGACGCGGGCCGCGCTGCACACGCGCATCTGCGACCTCTTCGGCGTCGAGTACCCGATCGTGCAGACGGGCATGGGGTGGGTCGCCGGGCCGCGGCTCACCGCGGCGACGAGCGAGGCCGGCGGCCTCGGGATCCTCGCATCGGCGACGATGACGCTCGAGCAGATGAAGGCCGCGGTGCTCGACGTGAAGGGGCGCACGTCGAAGCCCTTCGGCGTGAACCTCCGCACGGATCAGGCCGACGTCGGCGAGCGCGTGGCGTTCCTCATCGCCGAGAAGGTGAAGGTCGCGAGCTTCGCGCAGGCGCCGAGCAAGGAGATGATCAAGCGGCTGAAGGGCGAGGGCGTCGTGACGATGCCCACCATCGGCGCGCGGCGGCACGCCGAGAAGGTCGCGGGCTGGGGCGTCGACGCGGTGATCGCCCAGGGGCACGAGGGCGGCGGGCACACGGGGTCCGTGCCCACGTCGCTGCTTCTGCCCCAGGTCGTGAGCGCCGTGGACATTCCGGTGCTCGGCGCCGGCGGCTTCTTCGACGGTCGCGGCCTGGTGGCGGCGCTGTCCTATGGGGCGAGCGGCATCGCCATGGGAACGCGGTTCCTGATGACCAAGGAGAGCACCGTGCCCGACGCCGTGAAGAGCGTGTACCTGAAGACCGACCTGAACGGCACCGTGGTCACGCGCAGCGTCGACGGGCACCCGCAGCGGGTGATCCGCACCGGCGTCGTCGAGGGCCTCGAGCACAGCGGCGTGCTCATGGCCCTGCTCCGCTCGCTCGCGCACGCGTGGCGCTTCCGCTCCATCACGGGCACCTCGATGCTGAGCCTGCTGCGCGAGGGTCTCGCGATGCGCAAGGCGCAGGGGCTCAGCTGGGGGCAGATGGCGATGGCGGCGAACGCACCGATGCTCACCCGGGCGTCGATGGTGGAAGGTCGGCCCGAAGTAGGGATCCTTCCGACGGGCCAGGGCGTGGGCGTCATCGAGGAGCTCCCGACGGTGGCCGAGCTCATCGCGCGCATCATGGCCGAGGCCGACGCGACGCTCGGGAGGCTCGGCGTTCCGTGAGCGAGACGGTGCTCTACGAGACCCGCGGCCCCGTGGCCGTGGTGACGATGAACCGTCCCGCGGTGCGCAACGCGCAGAACGCCGTGATGACCTTCGCCCTCGACGCCGCGTTCACGCGCGCGCTGCAGGACGACGCCGTGGGCGTCATCGTGCTCGCGGGCTCCGGCGACCACTTCTCCGCGGGGCACGACATCGGGACGCCGGAGCGCGACATCCACAAGTCGTTCGCGCGGGTGTCGACGATGTGGTGGGAGCACGAGGGCAAGCCGGGCGCCGAGAACCTCTTCGTGCGCGAGCAGGAGCTCTACCTCGGCATGTGCCGCCGCTGGCGCGAGATGCCCAAGCCCGTGGTCGCCATGGTGCAGGGCGCCTGCGTCGCCGGCGGCCTCATGCTGGCGTGGACCTGCGACCTCATCATCGCGTCGGACGATGCGTTCTTCGCCGACCCGGTGATGAAGATGGGCATCCCCGGGGTGGAGTATTTCGCGCACCCGTACGTGATGAGCCCGCGGCAGGCGAAGGAGTTCCTGTTCCTCGGCGAGCGCATGCCGGCGGCCGAGGCGCACCGCATCGGGATGATCAACCGCGTGGTCCCGCGGGCGAGCCTCGAGGCCGAGACCCTCGGCGTCGCGACGCGCATCGCGGCGATGCCCCGCTTCGGCCTCGCGCTGGCCAAGAAGGCCATCAACCAGGCCGAGGACCGCATGGGTCTGCGCGACACCATGGACGCGACCTTCGCGCTGCACCACGTGGCGCACGCGCACAACGCCATGACCTCGACGGACCACCTCGCGGGGCAGGACGCGAAGAGCATGGCGAAGGGGCTCAAGTGATGGACCTCTCGCTCACGCCGGCGGAGGAGGCCTTTCGCCTCGAGGCCCGGCGCTGGCTCGAGGCCAACGTCCCGAGCACGCCGCTGCCTTCGGGGGACGACGCCGAGGGCTTCGCGCTGCATCGGGTGTGGGAGAAGAAGCTCTTCGACGCGCGGTGGGCGGTGGTCTCGTGGCCCGAGGCATACGGCGGCCGCGGTGCGTCGCTCGTCGAGTGGCTGCTCTTCGAGGAGGAGTACTACCGCGCCGGGGCGCCGCAGCGCATCGCGCAGAACGGCATCTTCCTGTTGGCGCCGACGCTCTTCGAATTCGGCACGCAGGCGCAGCGAGACCGGATCCTCCCGCGCATGGCCGCGGCGCTCGACGTGTGGGCGCAGGGGTGGTCCGAGCCCGGGGCCGGAAGTGATCTCGCGGGGCTCACGAGCCGCGCCGTGCGCGACGACGCGCGCGGAGGCTGGCGCCTGAGCGGACAGAAGACGTGGTGCACCCGCGGCGCCCACTGCGACTGGATGTTCGGGCTCTTTCGCACGGACCCGGCGGCGGATCGCCATCGGGGGATGACTTACTTCCTCGTGCCGCTGCGCGCGCCGGGCGTGACGGTGCGCGCGGTGGGGCGCCTCGACGGCGACGATGGCTTCGCCGACGTGTTCCTCGACGACGTCTTCGTGCCCGACGACGACGTGCTCGGCGGGGTGCACAAGGGGTGGGAGGTGGCGATGGCCACCACGAGCTCGGAGCGCGGCCTCACGCTTCGAAGCCCCGGGCGCTTTCTCGCGACGGCAGCCCGGCTCGTGGACCTCGGGAAGCGCTTCGGGGTCGACGAGCGCCTGCGCGACGACGTGGTCCGAGCGCACATCGACGCCGAGGCGTACCGGCTCTACACCCAGCAGACGGTCACGCGGGTGATGGACGGCGGCTCCATCGGCGCCGAGTCGAGCCTCAACAAGGTCTTCTGGTCCGAGCTCGACGTCCGCATGCACGCGACGGCGCTCGAGATCCTCGGGGAGCGCGCCGAGCTCGTCGACGACGCGCCCGCCGCGGTGGACCTCGGGGCGTGGATGAAGGGCCACCAGTTCGCGCTGGCGGGCCCGATCTACGCGGGCACCAACGAGATCCAGAAGAACGTCATCGCCGAGCGCGTCCTCGGTCTTCCGCGGAGGTGACCGGTGCGCTTCGCGTTCTCCCCTGATCAGCTCGCGATGCAGACGGCGCTGCGTGCGCTCTTGGAGAAGGAGTGCCCGGCGCCGGTGGTGCGCGCGGCGTGGACCAGCGACACCGGCCACTCGCCGGCGCTGTGGCGCAGCCTCACGGACTTCGGCCTCGTCGGCCTGACCGCGGACGCGGCGCACGGCGGCGTGGGCCTCGACGAGCTCGACCTTGTGCTGCTCCTCGAGGAGTGCGGTCGCGCGGCCGTTCCGGCACCGGTGTTGGAGGCCACGGCGGTGGCGGCGCCGCTGCTTCGTGACGCCGCGAACGACGCCCTGAACGCCCGCTGGCAGCCGGCGCTGGCGAGCGGCGAAGCGGTGGTGACCGTGGGCCTCGCGGGCTCCGATTTCGTCGTCGCCGCGAACGTCGCGGACCTCGTCTTGCTCGAGCGAAGCGGCGAGCTCCACGCCGTGCCCGCGGGAGCCTTGACGCGCACTGCGCAGCGCTCCGTCGACGGCTCGCGGAGGCTCTTCACCGTGCAGTGGGAGCCCAGCGCCGAGACCCTCGTCGCAGACGGTGAAGTGGCGTCTCGCGCCATCGCCGCGGCGCGGGACCGGGGTGCGTTGGCCGCCGCCGCGCAGCTCCTGGGCCTCGCGCGACAGATGATCGCGATGACCGTCGGCCACGTCACCGTGCGCAAACAATTCGGCGCGGCCATCGGCAGCTTCCAGGCGGTGAAGCACCACCTCGCGAACGCGCTGGTGAAGGTCGAGTTCGCGCGCCCGCTCGTTTACCGTGCTGCGTATTCGATGGCGCGCGGCGACGCCGATCGGAGCCTGCACGTCTCCATGGCGAAGGCCCAGGCATCGGACGCCGCCGAGGTCGCCGCGCGCGCGGCGCTGCAGTGCCACGGAGCCATCGGCTACTCGTACGAACACGACCTGCACCTGTGGATGAAGCGCGCGTGGGCGCTCGGCGCCGCCTGGGGCAGCGCGGCGCAGCATCGCGCGCGGGTCGGCGAGGCACTCTTCGGCGGCTGACGCCGCGCACGAAAGGATCCCATGAGCGAGGCATTCATCATCGACGCGGTCCGCACGCCGGTCGGGCGTCGCAACGGCGGGCTCAGCCAGGCGCACCCCGCGGACCTCGGTGCGCACGTCATCAAGGCGCTGGTCGATCGCGCGGGCTTCGATCCCCGCGCCGTCGACGACGTGATCTTCGGCTGCGTCGACGCCATCGGCCCGCAGGCCGGGGACATCGCGCGCACCGCGTGGCTCTGCGCGGGCTTCTCCGACGAGGTGCCAGGCACCACCGTGGACCGTCAGTGCGGGTCGTCGCAGCAGGCCGTGCACTTCGCCGCGCAGGCCGTGATGAGCGGCACGCAGGACCTCGTCATCGCGGGCGGCGTGCAGAACATGAGCCGCATCCCCATCGCGTCGGCGATGACCGTGGCGCAGTCCATGGGCTTTCCGCACCCCTTCGCGGGTTCGAAGGGCTGGAGCGCGCGCTACGGCGACGTGCCGGTGTCGCAGTTCCGCTCCGCCGAGATGATCGCCGAGCGCTGGAACCTCTCGCGGCACGACATGGAGGTCTTCGCCCTCGAGAGCCACGAGCGCGCCCTTCGCGCCATCGACGAGGGACGCTTCGCGCGGGAGATCGTTCCGTACGAGGGCATCGCCACGGACGAGGGACCGCGGCGCGGAACGTCGCTCGAGAAGATGGCGACGCTGAAGCTCCTCGAGGAGGGCGGCCGCATCACGGCGGGGGTCGCGAGCCAGATCTCCGATGGCGCATCGGCGATGCTCATCGCTTCCGAGCGCGCCGTGAAGGAGCACGGCTTGAAGCCCCGGGCGCGCATCCATCACATGAGCGTGCGCGGCGCCGATCCCATCTGGATGCTGACCGCGCCGATCCCCGCGACGGCGCACGCCCTCTCGCGCGCGGGCATGACGCTGTCGCAGATCGACCTCGTGGAGATCAACGAGGCCTTCGCGTCGGTGGTGCTCGCCTGGCAAAAAGAGACCGGCGCGGACCTCGCGAAGGTCAACGTCAACGGCGGCGCCATCGCCCTCGGACACCCGCTCGGCGCGACGGGCACGCGGCTCATGACGACGCTGCTCCACGAGCTCGAGCGCACCGGCGGGCGCTACGGACTGCAGACCATGTGCGAGGGCGGCGGGCAGGCCAACGTGACGATCCTGGAGCGGCTCTCGTGAGCGCGCTCTGCGAGGGCCGCGTGGTCATCGTCACCGGCGCCGGACGCGGCATCGGCCGCGCGCACGCGCTCGAATTCGCCCGGCAGGGCGCGCGCGTCGTGGTGAACGACCTCGGTGCGTCGGCGGACGGCCGCGGCGGCTCGTCGGATCCCGCGAACGAGGTCGTCGAGGCGATTCGTGCGGCGGGCGGCGAGGCCGTGAGCAACGGCGACGACGTGGCCGACTTCGCCGGCGCGGGGCGCCTCGTCGAGTGCGCCGTGCGGTCCTTCGGGCGCCTCGACGTGCTGGTGAACAACGCGGGCTTCCTCCGCGACCGCATGTTCGTCAGCACCAGCGAGGACGAGTGGGACGCGGTGATCCGCGTGCACCTCAAGGGGCATTTCTGCCCGGCGCGGCACGCGGTCACGCACTGGCGCGAGCGCGTGAAGGCCGGCGAGAAGGTCGAGGCGCGGATCATCAACACGAGCTCCGGCGCGGGGCTGCTCGGGAGCGTCGGCCAGGCGACGTACTCCACCGCGAAGGCCGGCATCGCGGCGCTCACGCTGGTGCAGGCGGCGGAGCTCGGTCGCTACGGCATCACCGCGAACGCCATCGCCCCGGCAGCGCGCACGCGCATGACCGAGGCGGTCTTCGCGAACATGATGCAGAAGCCCAACGAGGGCTTCGACGCGATGGCGCCGGAGAACGTCGCGCCGCTCGTCGTGTGGCTCGGCAGCCGCGAGTCCGCCGACGTCACCGGCCGCGTCTTCGAGGTCTCCGGCGGCGTGATCAGCGTCGCGGATGGGTGGCACGAGGGACCGAAGGTCGACCGCGGACAGCGTTGGGAGCCGACGGAGGTCGGCGGCGCGGTGCGAGACCTTCTCGGGAGGGCGCGGCAGCCCTCGAAGGTGTACGGAGCATCATGACCCGCGAAGCTTGGATCGTCGCCGCCACGCGCAGCCCCATCGGCCGCGCCACCAAGGGGTCCCTCGTCGACTTTCGTCCCGACGACCTCTGCGCGCTGATGGTGCGCGCGGCGCTCGCGAGGGTGCCGTCGCTCCCGCCGGGCGAGGTCGAGGACGTCATCGTCGGCTGCGCGCAGCCCGCGGGCGAGGCCGGCTACAACCTCGCCCGGGTGGTCGCGCTGCTCTCGGACCTCGGCGGGTCGCCGGGCACCACCGTGAACCGCTACTGCGCGTCGTCGCTGCAGGCCATCCGCATGGCGGCGCACGCGATCAAGGCCGGCGAGGGCGACGTGTTCGTCTGCGCCGGCGTCGAGACCGTGAGCCGTTTCGGCAAGGGCAAGTCCGATGGCATGCCCGACACGAAGAACCCGCGCTTCGACGATGCCGCGAGCGGGCTCGCCAACGTCTACATGCCCATGGGCGAGACCGCCGAGCGCGTGGCCGTGCAGGAGGACGTCTCCCGCGCCGACATGGACGCCTTCTCCGCGCTCTCGCAGCAGCGCGCCGTGGCGTCGCAGGACGACGGCTTCTTCGCCCGGGAGATCACCCCGGTGACGACTCCCTCCGGGGTTGCGGTGGCGACGGACGACGGTCCGCGCCGCGGCACCACCGCGGAGGCGCTCGCGAAGCTCAAGCCGGCCTTTCGCGAGGACGGTCGCATCACCGCGGGCAACGCGTGCCCGCTCAACGACGGCGCCGCGGCGGTGGTGGTGATGAGCAGCGACCGCGCGAGGGCGCTGGGCATCGCACCGCTCGCGCGCATCGTCGCCAGCGCGGTGACGGCCATCGACCCGGAGATCATGGGCCTCGGTCCCATCGCGGCGTCGCGGCTCGCGCTCGCCCGCGCGGGTCTCACCATGCGCGACATGGACCTCGTCGAGATCAACGAGGCCTTCGCGGCGCAGGTGCTCCCGTCGGCCCGCGCGCTGGGCGTTCCTATGGAGAAGCTCAACGCGCACGGCGGCGCCATCGCCCTCGGCCACCCCTTCGGCATGACCGGCGCCCGCATCATGACCACGCTGCTCAACGGCCTCGGCACCGCCGGCGGCACCCTCGGGCTCGAGACCATGTGCGTCGGCGGCGGCCAGGGCATGGCGATGATCGTCGAACGCATCTGACCGACGCCGCCTCGTAGCCATTGAAACACGTTCTATTTCTTGCGACGATGTCGTCCGAGGGACACGACGCATGGCGACCTACGGATTCTGGAAGCTCGCGCAGGAAGATCCGGACCACGTCGCGGTGATCGCGCCGGACGGGCGTTCCGTGACGGCCGGCGAGCTGCTCGCGGGCGCGAACCGCGTGGTCCACGGTCTGCGCGCGCTCGGTCTCGGCGTGGGCGACACCCTCGCGGTGATGCTCACCAACGAGGTCGCGATGCTCGAGGTCTACCTGGCCGCGACGCAGGCGGGTTGGTACGTCACGCCGATCAACAGCCACCTCACCGCGCCGGAGGTGGCGTACATCGTCGCCGACTGCGACGCGAAGGCCGTGTTCTGCTCGGCGCGCACCGGCGAGGCCTGCCTCGGAGCGATGGAGACGCTGCAGTTCCCGGCGAACGCGCGGTTCTCCACGGCGAACGCTCCCGGCTTCGTCGGCTACGAGGCTTGGAAGGCCGAGCAGTCCGACGCGACGCCGGACGACCGGCACGCGGGCGGCCCGATGACGTACACCTCGGGGACCACGGGGCGTCCCAAGGGCGTGCGGCGTCCGCTGCCCCCGGCGGACCCGGAGACCGTCGCCGAGCGCAACGCGATGTTCCTCATGCTCTTCGGGGTGACGCCGAAGGACGATGGCGTGCACCTCTGCGTGTCGCCGCTCTACCACACGGCGGTGCTCAATTTCTGCACCAACCACATGCACTTCGGACACACCGTGGTGCTGATGGACAAGTGGACTCCGGAGGGCACCCTCGACGCCATCGCGCGCCATCGCGTGACCACGAGCCACATGGTGCCGACGCAGTTCCGACGGCTGCTCGCGCTCCCCGCGGACGTCCGGGCGCGCGCGGACGTGTCGTCGCTCCGTCACGTCATCCACAGCGCGGCGCCGTGTCCGGTGGACGTGAAGCGCCAGATGCTCGCCTGGTGGGGCGACGTGATCTACGAGTACTACGCCGCGTCCGAGGGCGGCGGCACCCTCGCGACGCCGAAGGACTGGCTCGCGCACCCCGGCACCGTCGGCAAGGCCTGGCCGATCTCACAGCTCCGCATCTTCACCGACGACGGAGCCATCGCCGAGACGCGCGCCGTGGGCACCGTGTACATGAGCATGGGTCAGCACACCTTCGCGTATCACAAGGATCGCGGCAAGACCGAGTCGAGCTGGAAGGACGGCTTCTTCACCGTCGGCGACGCAGGCTACCTCGATGAAGACGGCTTCCTGTATCTGTGCGATCGCAAGAGCGACATGATCATCTCCGGCGGGGTCAACATCTACCCCGCGGAGATCGAGGCCGCGCTCGCGATGCATCCGAAGATCCGCGACGTCGCCGTCTTCGGCGTGCCCGACGAGGACTGGGGCGAGCACGTCAAGGCCGTGGTCGAGCTCGCCGACGGCGTCGAGGCCAGCCCCGCCCTCGTCGAAGAGCTCACCGCATACTGCCGGGAGCGCCTCGCCGGCTTCAAGATCCCGCGCACCATCGACTTCACCCCCGCGCTGCCGCGCGACCCCAACGGCAAGCTCTACAAGCGCAAGCTCCGCGACCCGTATTGGGAGGGGCGCGACCGCGCGATCTGACGTCACCGCATCGACTGAATCACGTTCTACACAGGCACCCCGGCGGAACCAGGAGACCCACGATGATCGTCACCAGCATCGCCCACTATTTCGAGACCCTCCCCGAGCGCTTCATCCCCTCGGGCGCGAAGGGCCTCAAGGCCACGTTCCAGTTCGAGCTCGCCGGCGAGCAGGGCGGCACCTGGCACGTCACCGTCGACGACGGAACCATGGCGATCCACGAGGGCGCCGCTGCCGGGACGCCGTCGGCCACCATCAAGATGAAGGCTCTCGACTACATCAAGATGGTCAACGGAGAGCTCAGCGGCACCATGGCGTTCATGAAGGGCCAGATGAAGATCACTGGCAACATGATGATGGCTCAGAAGATGCAGAACATCTTTCCGCCCAACAAGTGACGTCGCCGGGCGGCGTCAGCCGTCGAGATACTCGACGGCGCATCGCCGCGACCGAGGACGCGCCTGGCAGGTCAGCACGAGCCCCCGGCGCTTCTCGTCCGCGGTGAGCGCGTCGTCGGCGGCCATGACCACCTGGCCCTCGGTGAGCTGCGCGACGCAGCATCCGCAGAACCCCTCTTCGCACGAATACGGCGCGTCCATGCCGGCATCGAGCGCCGCACGCAGGATCGTCGTCCCTGGGGTGTACGGCACCGACGCGCGGCGTCCCTTGAGCGAGATCTCGATGAGGGCGGGCGTGTCGCCGTCCGCGGCGTCGGCGACCGCGACCCGGGCGCCGGGATCGGCGGGAGAGACGAAGCGCTCGACGTGCACCCGCTGCGGATCGACGCCGGCGGCGCCGAGGGCGCGCTCGACGGCGTCCATGAAGGGAGCGGGACCGCAGACGTAGTGATCCTCGGACGCGTCGCCGCGAAGAACGCCGCGGGTCACGAGGCCGTGCACGTCGTCGAGGTGGTGCATGATCTCGACGCGGTCGGCGTGCGCCCGCGCGATGCCGTCGAGCTCGTCGCGGAAGATCACCGCGCGCTCGGTGCGATTGGCGTAGAAGAGACGGATCGGACGCCGCGTCTCGACGAGCGCCGACTTCAAGAGCGAGATCACCGGCGTGATGCCGCTTCCGCCGGCGAAGAGCGACAGCGGGGCCTCGGTGCCCGTGAGCACGAAGCGCCCCTCGGGCGGCTTCACGGCGAGCTCGTCGTCGACGCGGAGCGACTCGCAGAGCTGGTTCGACACGCGCCCGCCCGCGACGCGCTTCACCGTCACCCGGTGCTCGCCCTCGTGCGGCGCGCTGGCCAGGGAGTAGCAACGCCGCAGCGTCACGCCGTCGACGGGGACCTCGAGCGTCAGGAATTGCCCTGCCTGGTAGCGGAACGCATCGGCCAGCACCGCGGGCACCTCGAAGAGGATGGAGCGCGCGTCGCGGGTCTCGTCGATGATCCTGCGCACCCGCAGGAGGTGGAAGCCGCGGTCGCGCGGCGAGGTCTCGGTGCTCTCCATCTCTCGCCTCGGATGCAACGGTGGACGCGACGGTTGTAGCGCCTTGCTGCCAGAAGTGAAACATGTTTCACTCGCGGCTCCACCGGGAGAATGTGATGAATCGGTTTGCGGGTCGGGCGGTGATCGTGACCGGGGCGGCTTCGGGCATCGGCGAGGCGACGGCGAAGCGCTTCGGCGCCGAGGGGGCGCGGGTC
>CAIMWA010000401.1 GCA_903845045.1 uncultured delta proteobacterium
GTCGAACCCGTCGCACTCCGCCACGAGCGCTCGCGACGCACCGCGCGCCGTCTCCGAACCCGCGTCGTCGGCGTCGGCGTCGGACCGGTGGCCGTCGTCGCGTACGCGTCCGAACGTGCCCGCGACGACGTCGCCGGGATCGCTCGGGGCGCCCACCCTGCTTCCCCGCCCTGAAGGACGGGGCAGCCGCGCCGAAGGCCGCCTTCGCGGCCTGTCCGCGGAATCGCGTAACTTCCTCGAACCGCGGAGAGCCCGCTTGCGGGCTTCGGCGCGAGTGCCCCGGCGTTCACGCCGGGGGAAGCAAGGCGAGCAACCTTCGACATCGCGCCAGGTTCAACGACCCACCAGAGCGCTGCACGAAGGTCACCGCACCGGTCTCGATCTTCACGCGAGGCGCGGTCCAGCCCGCGGCGCTGCGAAGCCACCGGCGGATCTCCTCGAAGAACGCCCGTGCCACGACGTTGAGAAGCCAGGCGTCCCGCGCGACCGGGAGCCGCAGCGACCACGGCAGGGAGAGCACCCACTGCCGCACGGGCACCGCGGGGATCACGCGATCGACGAGCTTGGCGGCGGTCTCGCTGATCCTCCAATCCGCTCCACATGCCGTTCGCCGCGGGCTGAAAGCCCACGGCAGGTGGGCGAAGGCCCGCGCTGCGGGCTGCCCTCGGTACCTCGCTCGATGGGCCGACGAGGCGACGAGCCCGCGCAGCGGGCTTCACAAGGGCTGCCGCTGGCTTCAGCCCGCGGTGAAGGCCGAAGCGTGCGAAATCGGCGCTACTTCGGCGAGTTTGGTCGCACACGACGGAGTCGCGCATCCGCTCTCGGGCTCCGACGTGGGCATGCGCGGCAGCTCCGTCGGCCATGGCGGGAGGGCCGCCGGTGCCGTCGCCGTGCCGCGATCGCCGCGGCGAAAATCAAGCGTTTCGTTTCGATCCAACCGGGGTGGCGGGTGGCGGCCGTTTCACGGCATGTCGTGAAGCCGTTCACGGCATGTCGTGAACGGTGCCCTGGGCAGCGAGGCCGCGATACGCGACGGCGACGTCGCTCCACCCTGCACCGAACGACCCGCTGTGGACACAGGTTGCCCGATGGTACCGTCGGCCTCATGAAGCGACCGACGAAGGGTGGACACGACGTTCCGCCGGCGCTCGCGAAGCGGGCGGCGGAGCTGGTGAAGGGGGCGAAGGCGCACCGCGTCGCCGAGGCCAAGGCGGCGTTGCAGGACGCGCTCGCGGCGCACGAGCAGACCGTGCGCCAGATGTTTCGCCTCGGCACGGCGCTGAGGGTGCTCGCGCAGCCCGGCATGGCGAAGGACGCGGGCTACGCGTCGGGCTTCTACCCGATGTGCGAGACGGTGTTCGGCATGGGCCGCAGCACCGTCGATGCGCTGATGAAGGCCGTGAAGGCCATGGGCGAGACGCGCTATGCGGCGTTGAAGCCCGCGCGGGCCAACGCTCTGCTCGAGCTCGCCGCGGCCACCGAGGCCGACGACACCGAGGCCATCGTCGCCGAGGAGAAGGTGCCGCTGTGGAGCGGCGGTCCGCGCATCGACCTGAAGAGCGCGGCGACGAAGGACATTCGCGTGGCCGCGAAGCAGGTGCGCGACCACCGCGCGGGCGCTGCGCAAGGCCCGCGACGCGGACGCACGGCGAGCCCCGAGGAGCGCGCCCTCGTCGCGACCGTCGCCGCGAAGCTCGCGAAGCGCGGCATCAGCGGCACCGTGAAGGTGCGCGCCACGCGCCCCGGCGCCCCGTCGGTGTTCGACGTCCTGGGCCTCGCCGCGGACGACCTGCGGCGCCTCGCCGGGCGCTGACCTGCTTCACGGCATGTCGTGAAGCCGTTCACGGCATGTCGTGAAGGGGGCCGACGGCGTGGACGCTCGACGCCGTGACGGCGAGCCCCCACCCCCGGCCCCGCCCCCACGAGTGGGGGCAGGGAGCGAAAGGATCGAATCCGCCAGATCTCTGCGGTCGTCATCGCGCGTCACGTCAAGTCACGCGAACGCGTTCCGTCTCGGCGGGCGACGCGCACCATCCGCCGACGAACGCGCGTCGTCGTGCCACGCACGCGATCTCCACGCCTGACGAGAGCGGTCGCAGACGTCATCGTCGGTCCGTCCTCCCTGCCCCCACTCGTGGGGGCGGGGCCGGGGGTGGGGGCTCGCAACCACCCCTCGCAACCGCCGCTCGCGCCCCCCCGCCGCTCCGCTCAGAGCGAGCTGTACTCGCTCATCGGGGGGCAGGTGCAGACCAGGTTGCGGTCGCCGAAGGGGTTGTCCACGCGGCCCACCGGCGGCCAGAACTTGTGCTCGCGGATCCACGGCGCCGGGTACGCCGCCTGCTCCCGCGTGTACGCGTGCGTCCACGCGTCGCTGGTGACCGCCGAGGCCGTGTGCGGGGCGTGCTTCAGCGGATTGTCCGCGCGGTCGCTGCGGCCCTCCTCGATGGCGCGGATCTCCTCGCGGATCGCGAGCAGCGCGTCGCAGAGCCGGTCGAGCTCGGACTTCGACTCGCTCTCCGTCGGCTCGATCATGAGCGTGCCCGCCACCGGGAAGCTCATCGTCGGCGCGTGGAAGCCGTAGTCCATGAGGCGCTTGGCGACGTCGTCGACCTTCACGCCGGTGGTCTTCTCGAAGGGGCGCAGGTCGACGATGAACTCGTGCGCCACGCGCCCGCGGGCGCCGCGGTAGAGCACCGGGTAGTGCGCCTCGAGGCGCTTCGCCATGTAGTTCGCGTTGAGGATCGCGACCTGCGTCGCGCGCCGCAGCCCCTCGGCCCCCATGAGCGCGATGTACACCCACGGGATCACCAGGATGCTCGCGCTGCCGTAGGGCGCCGCGGAGATCGGTCCGATGCCCTGCGGGCCCGACGACGCCGGCGCCTCGACCGGGTGCGACGGGAGGAACGGCGCGAGGTGCGACGCCACCGCGATGGGCCCCATGCCAGGACCGCCGCCGCCGTGCGGGATGCAGAACGTCTTGTGCAGGTTCATGTGGCAGACGTCGGCGCCGATGTCGCCGGGGCGGCAGAGCCCCACCTGCGCGTTGAGGTTCGCGCCGTCCATGTAGACTTGGCCGCCGCCGGCGTGCACGGCCTCGCAGATCTCGCGGATCTCCTCCTCGAAGACGCCGTGCGTGCTCGGGTACGTGACCATGAGCGCGCCCAGGCGGTCACGGTTCGCGTCGACCTTGGCGCGAAGGTCGGCCACGTCGATGTTGCCGTTGCCCAGGCACTTCACTGGCACCACGCGCATGCCCGCGACCACCGCGCTCGCGGGGTTCGTGCCGTGCGCCGAGTCGGGAATGAGACACACGTCGCGGTGCGCCTCGCCGCGGCTCGCGTGGTACGCGCGCACCACGAGAAGCCCCGCGAGCTCGCCCTGCGATCCCGCGTTGGGCTGCAAGCTCACCGCCGCGAAGCCCGTGATCTCCGCGAGCCAGCGCTCGAGGTCGGCGAAGAGGGCGTGGTAGCCGCGGGCCTGCGACGCCGGCGCGAAGGGATGCAGCGACCCGAACGCCGCCCACGTCACCGGGAGCATCTCGCTCGTCGCGTTGAGCTTCATCGTGCACGACCCGAGCGGGATCATCGAGTGCGTCAGCGACAGGTCCCGGCCGCGGAGCTTGTTGATGTACCGAAGGAGCTGCGTCTCCGAGTGGTACGCGCGGAACACCGGGTGCACGAGGATCTCCCCGGTGCGCGCGAGCCCCGCGGGAACGGACTCCGGCGCGGTGGCGAGGAGGGCGTCGGCGTCGAGCGCGGACGTCGCTCCGAAGACCGCGAAGAGGTCGCCGAGGTCGCCGCGCGTGGTGGTCTCGTCGAAGGCCACGCCGAGCGATCCGTCGCCGAAATCGCGGAGGTTGATCTTCGCGGACGCGGCCCGCGCGAGCACCGCAGCGACGCCCCCCGCGGGGCGCACGCGCACGGTGTCGAAGAACGAGCCGTGCACCACCGCGTGTCCGAGCGAGCGCGCGCCGGCGGCGAAGGTGCGGGCCATGGCGTGCGTGCGGCCCGCGATGCGCTTCACCCCTTCGGGGCCGTGGTACACGGCGTACATCCCCGCGCAGATGGCGAGCAGCGCCTGCGCCGTGCAGATGTTGCTCGTCGCCTTGTCGCGGCGGATGTGCTGCTCGCGGGTCTGGATCGCCATGCGCAGCGCCACGCCGCCCTGGGCGTCGCGGGAGACGCCGATGATGCGTCCCGGCATGCGGCGCGCGTGGTCGCTGCGCGTCGCGATGAACGCGGCGTGCGGTCCGCCGAAGCCCATGGGCACGCCGAAGCGCTGGCTGTTGCCGACGACGATGTCGGCGCCGAGCTCCGCGGGGGTGGTGAGCGACGCGAGGGCGAGCAGGTCCGCCGCGAGGACGACGGTGGCGCCGAGGGCGTGGGCGCGGGCGATGGTCTCGCGCCAGTCGACGAGCTCGCCGTCGCTGCCGGGGTACTGCAACAACAGCCCGCACGACGGCGCCGCGGGGTCGTTCGGAAGCTCCGCCCGCGCGTCGACGCTGCGCACGAGCACGCCCACCGCCGCGGCGCGGGTCTGCACCACGGCCAGCGTCTGCGGGTGCACGTTGGCGTCCACGAGGAACGTGCGCGGCGTGTCGTGACCACCCGCGATGCTCACGCACATGGCCATCGCCTCGGCCGCCGCGGTGCCCTCGTCGAGCAGCGACGCGCCGGCGAGCGGCAGCCCCGTGAGGTCGCTCACCATGGTCTGGAAGTTCAGCAGCGCCTCGAGGCGTCCCTGCGAGATCTCGGCTTGATAGGGCGTGTACTGCGTGTACCAGCCCGGGTCCTCGAGGATGTTCCGGAGGATCACCGGCGGCGTGATGGTCGGGTGGTAGCCGAGGCCCAGGAACGACCGGAACGACTCGTTCTGCGCGGCGATGCGCCCGAGGAGAGAGAGGAGCCCGTGCTCGCTGCGCGCCGTCGCGTCGTCGACGCCGTGCGCGGCGAGGTCGATGGCGAGGGGGCGGCGCAGGCGGATCGACGCGGGCACCGTCTCGTCGGCGAGGGCGTCGAGGGACGCGGCGCCGACGGTGCTCAGCATCGCCGCGAGGTCTCCCTCCTGCGGGCCGATGTGACGGTGCGTGAACGTGTCGGACGGATCGAGAACGCTGCGGGACATGGGGTCGTTGGGCATGGGGTTCGCTGACGCATCCTTTCCGCGGGGCGACGCGGGAGATAGGTCACCGGCCCCGCCGCGGTCAACGCCGCGCGCGAGCAGTGCGGAAAAGTCGGCTGAAATGGGCTCGAAAGAGCGTTCGCGTCAGGTCCGACGGGGCGCGGCAGGGCCGCGCAGGGACCTCAGAACCACTCGTAGCCGAGGTGCAGGTCGAGGGACTCGACCACCACGCCGGAGATGAACGTCGTGTGGCTGCCCACGCCGACGCGGAAGCCGTAGCGCCGCGTGTCCTGCCCCGCCGACGCGGCGACGACGGTGAAGCTCGCGCGGGCCTGGATGCCGAAGAACGCGCCCGAAGCACCCGCGCACGACGTCGCCACCGTGTCGGCGCAGATCGCCGCCGCCGAGTAGTCGATGGAGGGACCGAGGGCGAGGCCGAACCAGTCGGTGAAATGCCACTCGCCCATCACCGCGTTGCCCACCAGGATCGACGCGCCGCCGTAGTTGCGGCCGAAGCTGTCGCGGCCGCCCACGAAGCCGATGGGCAGGTCGGCCTGGTAGTAGATCGCGAGGTTGTCGTTGAGCTGCCAGCCGAGGCGCACCGAGCCGGTGAGCGAGA
>CAIMWA010000402.1 GCA_903845045.1 uncultured delta proteobacterium
CGAGGCGAGCACGCCGCCGGGCGTCGCGAGTCCCCGCACGAGATCGGGCACGTCGGCGGACGTGAGGCGGCCCAACACGACGTCGTCGGGCATCACCACGGCGGTGGTTCCGTGCTCGCAGTAGTCGATGCAGCTCGACGACATCACACGCACGCTGCCCGCGAGGCCCTCGGCGGCGACGGCCTTCTTCAGGTCCTGCACCAGCGTCTCGCTGCCACGCGCCGCACACGACCCCCGCGGATGGCCGTCGGGACGGCGGTTCGTGCAGATCCAGACGTAGCGCTCGCGGAGGGGCATGAACGCTTTATACACAGTTCCCCGCGAGCTCCGCGATACTGCGGGGCGACCGCCGTGACGACGCGCTACCGAGCAAGGCTTCGTGCGCTCCGCGACGAGGCCGCGGCGCTCCTCGGCGCCGTGTGGACCTTCGCCGTTCGCGCGGACGTGCCGACGCTCGCCGCGAGCTTCGCATTCAGCGCGATCTTCGCCATCGGACCGCTGCTGTCGCTGACCCTCATCGGGCTCTCGATGCTCCCCGGCGAGATGTTCCGCCGCGGCCTCGATCACGTCGCGCGCGCGGTGCTCCCATCGGTGTCACAGCCGTTCCTCGACCTGCTCGCGAGCCAGCTCCATCGCGCGAGCAACCCGTGGCTCGTCGTGGCCTCGCTGTTCGGGCTGCTGTGGTCCCTCTCGTCGGCGTCGGACGCGGTGGTGACCGCGCTCGAGACCATCGGACGGCGCGATCGGCGCCCGTGGTGGAAACGTCGCGTGCGCGCGGCGCTGCTCGGGCTCGCGGTCGCGGGTGCGCTCGCCGTGGCCTCCATCGCAGTGGCCCTCGGGCCCTCCGTGGCGCGGTTCCTCGGTCGGCTCACGGGGCTGCCGCTGGCCGTGTTCATCCCGCTGGCGTCGCGATGGTTCCGGCTGCCGCTCATCGCCGTGAGCTTCACGGGGCTCTGCCAGACGTATTACCGCGCGAGCACGCTGGAGCCTCCGACGCGCGGGCACGCCGCGGCCGGCGCGGTCTTCGCGGGAGCGCTCGCAACCGGGGCCTCGGCGGCGCTCTCGGCGTGGTTCGTCATCGCGCCGCGCATGGGCGGCGGGTACGGCGCGGCCACCGCGTTCTTTGCGGTGCTGCTGTGGCTCTACGTGCTCGGCCTCACGCTCTGCCTCGGCGCGTGCCTCGCCCACGCCGTGGGCCACGGCGCAGCGGCGGAGCCGAAGGGATGAAGCCTCGCGCGTGCCTCCTGCTGCCGCTCGTCGCCGCGGCGTGCCAGCAAGCGCCGGCGACGCACCACCGCGCGCGCGTCGAGGTGCCCGACGTGCCGCCGACGGACGGTGGGACCCGGCGCTGCGCCATGCGCGCCGACGCTCCGTCGGACGTGTCCCACGCCGCGAGCCCGGACCGCGTCCGCGTCGCGTGGAACGGCGAGCACTGGGGGATCGTCTGGTCCGAGGTCATCGACGACGACTCGGCGGTGTTCTTCGCGCGCGTCGACGCCGACGGCCAACGTCCGCGTCCGCCGCTGCGGGTCAGCGAGCGCCGCACCCAGGGGCGCGCTCCGGCAGTGGTCTGGAACCGCACGGCGTGGTCGGTGTTCTTTACCGGCGGAACGCGCGAGGTCGGCGACCTCTACCAGGCCCGGGTGACCGCCCGGGGCAGCGCGGTGGGGCGTCCGTGGCGCATGACCCGCGGCGCGCGGTACGACATCGATCCGGCCATCGCGGCCGCCGACGCCGCGCTCGGCCTCGCATGGGTCGCGCGCGAGGAGACCGGGCGCTGGAGCGTCTACGGTGAGGTGCTCGACGCGTGGGACCGCCCCGTCGGAGAGCTCCTCCCGCTTCGAAACAGCTCCCTGACGCTGGGGGCGACGGAGATCGTCTGGGCCGGCGACGGCTTCGGCATCGCCTACGTCGGCGCTGGGCGCGAGGTGTTCAGCGTCGAGCTCGCCCGCATCGACCGCACCGGCCTCGCCCGCGGCGGCGTGACGCGCCTCACGCCGGACCGCCTCGGCGACGTGACGGCCGACGCCCGCTTCGCCATCGCGTGGAACGGCCAGCGCTACGGACTCGCTTGGACCGAGCTCCGCGACGGCGAGCGGCTGCTGCTCTTTCGTTGGGTGAGCGCCCGCGGCAACCCCCTCGACGAGCCGCGGCGCCTGGGCATTCCAGGGGAGCTCTCGCGCGCTCCGGCGCTCGCGGCGGTGGGCGACGGCACCTTGGCGATGGCATGGGAAACCGAGCGCGAGGGCGATCGCCGCGTGGCGGTGGCCGTCATCGACGAAGACGGCGCGACGCAGCGCGAACCGGTCACGGTGCGAGGTGTGGAGGGCGACGCGCGCCGCCCCGCCATCGCGGTCTCACGCGACGAGGTGGGCGTCGCGACGCGCTCCGAGCGCGGGCTCAGCTTCCACCGCGTGACCCTCGGTCGCTGCGCGCGGTGACTCGCGAGCGAGCGGGTGCGCGGCGTCGTACACGCGCATGAGCTGCTCCATCGAGACCTGGGTGTAGCGCTGCGTCGTCGACAGGCTCGCGTGGCCCAGCAGCTCCTGGATCGCGCGGAGGTCGGCACCGGCGTCGAGGAGGTGCGTCGCGCACGCGTGCCGAAGAAGGTGCGGATGCGCCGCGTCGGTGCCCGTCGCGAGGACGCCGTAGTGCTTCACGAGGAGTTGCACCAGCCGCACCGAGAGCCGCTTGCCCGCACGCCCCACGAACACCGCGGCGGGGTCCAGCGCTCCGGTGCGTGCATCGGCGAGGTGCACGCGCTCCGGCCGCCAGGCCTCGAGCGCCTCGACGCAGCGGCGCCCGAGGGGCACCACGCGCTCCTTGTTGCCCTTGCCGCGCACCCTCGCCGTGGCGCCCTGGAGGTCCGCGAGGTCGAGCCCGACGGCCTCGCTCACGCGGAGACCGCTGCCGTAGATGACCTCGAGCAACGCACGGTCCCGGCGCAGCGTCGCCCGCTGTCGCGCGGCGTCGACGCCCGGTCGCGGCGGCGCGTCGGCCACCATCGCGGGCGCGTCCATCAGCCGCGCGCTGTCACCGACGCTCATCGTGCGCGGGAGCTTCCGGCGCACCTTCGGCGCGAGCAGCCGCTCCGTGGGGTCGTCGCCGCTCCACCCCGTGATGCGCACGAAGCGAAAGAAGGTCTTCACCGACGATACGTTGCGCGCCAGCGTCGTCGTGCTGCGCTCCTTCGCGCGGGACGCCAGCCACCCGCGGAGCAGCGCGAGGTCGACGTCGTCGACGCCGGCGCCCTCGCCGCGGTGCTTGCACGCGTACGCGTCGAGGGTGTCGAGATCCCGCCGGTAGTGCTCCACGGTCTTGGGCGAGGCGCGCCGCTCGTGCTCGAGCCACTCGCCGAAGCTGTCGAGGATCGCCGCGAGGCTCATGGGTGCAGCGTACGACGCAGTGCGGGAGATACGGCAATTCGAGGAAACTCATCGGTTCGCGATTGAAGCGCCGCCGAAGTTCCGGGAGAGTCCTACGGCCGCGCCTCGGAGGCCGGCGGTGAAGGCTCCATGGCGCTCTTCGGCTCCGTTCGTTCGTTCCTCCAGAAGATCAACGACGGGCAGTGGCGCTCCGACGAGGACCGCGCCGCGGCGATGTCGGCGCTCGTCTCCGACGCCACCGTGGGCGCGGCCGACGTGGTGCCGCTGCTCTGGGTGGCCGACGCGACGGTGCGTCATCGCGCGGCCGAGGTCTTCGCGTCGCGCGCCGACCCCCGCGCCGTGGCCACGCTGGTCGCCGAGATGCCGCAGCAGCACGCGGCCGCCCGGGCGTTCGCGCAGCGACTCGTCGGACGGCTCCCCGCGGAGATCGTGGGACCGGCCCTCGAGGCGGGCCTTCGTGACGCGAACATCGCCCGCCAGCGCGCTGCGTGGGATGCCGTCACCGAGCTTCCCGAGGAGCTTCGCCGGGGACTCCTTCGCAAGGCCCTTCGCGATGCGAACTTGCCCGGTCCGGTGCGCGTGGCGGCGGTGCAGCGCCTGGTGTCCGAGGTCGGCGTGCCGTCCTTGGAGGCCGACCTCGTCGCCCTTGCCGGCGACGCCGACGAGCGGCTGCGCGAGCGTTCGGTGGAGGCCCTCGGCACCCTCGACGATCCCCCGCCGGCGGTGGTCGACGTGCTGTTCGCACGCTTCGCCCGGGATGGCTCCGCGGTGCGAGCGCTGGCAGGTCGCGCCCTCGAAGCCGTCGCGCGTCGTTCTCCGCGCGAGGTGCACGCCCGCCTCCACGCCCTGCTCGGCGACGCCGACGAGGCCGTGCGTCGCTCGGCGGTGGCGATGCTCGTGGCCGGCGCGGACGCCGACGCGGTGGTGACCGAGATCCTGCTGCGAGCGCGGTCCATGCCGGGCTGGGCGCGCAGCGGTCTCCTCGCCACGCTGCGTGCTGCCGGGGACGATGTGCTGCAGGCGGCGGTGAAGCTGCTCGAGCACCCCGACGAGGCCGTGCGCTCCGAGGCGCTGCAGGTGTGCGAGCAGTCCTCCGATCCGCGTCTGCTCGCGCCGCTGGTGCGGTTGCTCGGCGACGCCGACGGCTGGGTGCGCCTCACCGCCTGCGAGGCCCTCGGGCGCCTGAAGGACGAGCGCGCGGTGGGGCCGCTCGTCGATGCGTTGCAAGACCCCGAAGCGCGCTGGGCGGCCATCGACGCGCTCGGCGCCGTCGGCGGCGAGTCGGCGCTGCGCGCGCTCGTGGAGCTCGTCAACGACCCGCGACCGGAGGTGCGCGTCGAGGTGATCCGTGCGTGCGCCCGCTCCGACGATCCGCGCCTCGTGCGGCTCTTCGAGCGGGTCATGGAGACCGACGAGGACGACGGCGTACGAGCCCGCGCCACCGAGCTCTTTCGGCAGCGCGCCGGGGCTGCGGGCCGGGCGCACTTCGCGACGCCGTCGGAGCGCATCGAGAGCCCGCTGGACCGTCTCTTGACGCTGGCCCGCGAGCGCGGCGCGTCGGACGTGCACGTGAGCGTCGGCGAGCCGCCGTACCTGCGCATCGCCGGGGCCATCGAGCGCCTCGATGCGCCGGCCCTCGACGCCGCGACGTGCGAGGGCCTCCTCGCGGCCATCGTCGACCCGGCGCGCCGTCGTCGCCTCGACGAGGTGGGCGAGGTCGACCTCTGCCACGCCGTGCCGGGCGTGGGCCGTTACCGCGCCAACATCTTTCGGCAGCGTCGCGGCGTGTGCGCGGTGTTCCGGTGCATCCCGAACCTCCCGCCGACCTTCGCCGAGCTGCGGATTCCGCCGCATCTCGCTTCGTTGGTGGAGCTTCGTCGCGGCCTCGTGCTCGTGACGGGCCCGGCCGGCAGCGGAAAGAGCACCACCCTCGCGGCCCTCGTGAACCTCGTCAACGAGACGCGCAGCGCGCACGTCATCACCCTCGAGGACCCCATCGAGTTCGTGCATCCCGCCAAGGCGGCGCTCATCAACCAGCGCGAGGTGGGCCAGCACACCTACGGCTTCTCTCGGGCGCTGCGCGCCGCGCTCCGCGAGGACCCCGACGTCATCGTGGTGGGCGAGATGCGCGACCTCGACACGCTGCGCATGGCGTTGAGCGCGGCGGAGACGGGGCACCTCGTCATCGCGACGATGCCGACGACGAGCGCCGTGGGCACCCTCGACCGCCTCGTCGACGCCTTTCCGGCCGACGAGCAGGCGCAGGTGCGAACGGGGCTGGCCGAGAGCCTGCGATGGGTGGTCTCGCAGTCGCTCGTCCCGCGCGCCGACGGCCGGGGAAGGTTGCCGGTGTTCGAGGTGCTGAAGGTCGTGACGAGCGTCGCCGCGCTGATTCGTGAAGGAAAGCACGCGCAGATCGCCGCCGTGATGCAGACGTCGCGCGCGGCGGGCATGCGCACCGTGGAGCAGAGCCTCGAAGAGCTCGTCGCGGCGGGCCTCGTCGCGCCGGAGTACGCCGTCGCGCGCTCCGAGCGGCGCGAGGTCTCCGGGGCGACCCCGGGAGGTGCCGCGTGAGCGACAGCGACCGGCCCCCGCCGAAGCCGCGCGACGTCGAAGAGATCCCGATGCTCCCGCGGGATCCGCGCCTCGAGGACGACGACGGCGGCGTGCGCGACGACCGCCCGGGACGGCTGCGCGCGGCGCCCATCGTGGAGCAGGTCGTCTTCCGATCGCATCCCCCGACGCTCGCTCCGCCGCGACCCCTGACGTCGGCGACACGGCGTACGGAGCCCGCGATGCCGGCCTCGCTCCGCGACACGCTGCCCCCGGAGCCCGCGCCGCCGGGCGATGGCCCGACCGTCGACGTGGTGCATCGCACGCCGACGCTTGCGGCGATTCCACGTTCACCGACGCCGGTCACGGTGATGCGTGCTCCGACCCCCGCGCCGGTGGCGTCGGCCGCGCGCACGCCGGCTCCGGTTCGCGTCCCGACGCCCACGCCCTCGCCGCCGGCGCCTCCGCCTGCGGTCGCCGCGGGCATCGACGCTCACCGCATCGACCGGTTCCTGCGCCGAATGAGCGACCGCGGCGCGAGCGACCTGCACCTTTCCGTGGGGCGCCCGCCGATGTTCCGCTCCAACGGACGACTCGAGGTCATCCGCTACCGCACCCTCGACCGAGGCGACTTCTTCGAGCTGCTGCGGCCGATCACGCCGGACGACGTGTGGTCCGAGTTCATCGAGAGCGGCGACGTCGACTTCGCCCACGAGGTCCCGGGGCTCGCGCGGTTCCGCGTGAACCTCTTCCGTCATGAGCGCGGCGACGGCGCCGTGCTCCGCGCCATCCCGTCGCGGTTGATGGGCATTCCGCAGCTCGCACTTCCCGACTCGGTGCGCCGCATCGCGCGGCTGCGCTCGGGGCTCGTGCTGGTGACGGGCCCCACGGGGTCGGGGAAGAGCACGACGCTGGCCGCCATCGTCGACGAGATGAACGCGTCGCGCCGCATGCACCTCGTGACCATCGAGGACCCCATCGAGTTCGTGCACGAGAACAAGCTCGCGCTCGTGTCGCAGCGCGAGGTCGGGCGCCACTCCGAGAGCTTCGCGTCGGCGCTGCGGTCGGCCGTGCGCGAGGACCCGGACGCGATCCTCGTCGGCGAGCTGCGCGACCTCGACACCATCGCCATGGCCCTGTCGGCGGCGGAGACCGGCGTGCTGGTGCTCGGCACCCTCCACACGAACTCCGCGGCGAAGACGGTGGACCGCATCGTCGGGGTGTTCCCCGCGGACCGGCAGCCCGGCATCCGCGGCACGCTCGCGTCGACGCTGAAGGCCGTGGTGGCGCAGCAGCTCGTGCCGGCGAAGAAGGGCGGGCGCTGCGCGGCGGTGGAGGTGCTCTTCGGCAGCACCGCCCTCGCGGCGATGATCCGCGACGGCCGTTCGCATCAGATTCCCGGGCACATCAAGCTCGGTCGCCGCGACGGCATGGCGGCGATGGACGACGCGCTCCGCAAGCTCGTCGAAGACGACCTCGTCGAGCCGCTGGTCGCCCTCGATGCCGCGGCGGACCGCGACGACTTCCGCTCGTGGCTCCGCGAGCGCGGCGTGGACGCGCCGAACGACGCCGACTGACGCCCGCGATGCGGGGCGCTAGAGCCCTTCGGCGCGCACGATGCCGTCCTTGTTGAGGATCAGTCGGAGGTGCGCGAAGTGCTCGACGACGGCGCCGTCGGGCCCGCTCTGGCGCACCCGGGTGACGACGTGCACGTGGTAGACGCGCGGCATCTCCGCCTCGGCGAACCATCCGCGGGCGACGTCGTAGAAGGTCACGCGGTCCGTCGGGTCGTCGAGGCGCAGGAGGAAGTGCCGGACGTTCATCCGGAGGATGTCGCGGATGCGGTAGCCCTCGGGGATGCCGCGCGCGCCGTCGACGTCGACCTCGAGGCGCTTGCGGTAGTGACTGACCTCCTCGAGCGCTGGACCCACGCGCCGCGGCTCGTCGGCGGTGCGCCTCGCGCGAATGTCCGCCGGTAGCGCCTCGGGCTCGAGGAACCGCACGGCCTCGGCGGTGCGCGCGCTCATGGCCCCGAGACCCATCTCGCCCAGCGTCTCGCCGTGAACGACCGACGAGTGGTCGAACACCCGCGCGCGGCGAAGCAGGAACTCTCCGGTGAGCGACTTGATGCGGTCCTTGAGCACGTACGCGAGGACCGCGGCGGAGAACAGCACGAGCCGCGTCTGCGCGGGCAGCCCCGCGATCTGCGTCGGGACCTGCGTGGCGAGGGCCCAGATCGATGCGAGCGCGGCGCCGGTGGCGGCGACGGCGTTGCGCACGAAGGTGTCGGCGCGGGAGCCGCGGAGGTCCAGGTACAGCGCCTGCTGCACGGTCTTCTTCAGGGCCGACATGCGGTAGGTGAAGTACTCGCCGGCGGGCGCTCCGCGGCGCTGCGGAGCCGCGCCCTGCCCCTCCACGAGCGACGCTCCATCGAGCGCGAGGTACCCGTAGCGTCGGCGGTACACGGCCTCCTCGGAGGCCAGCGCGCGGGCGTGGAGCTGCACGCGGGCGGCGAAGCCGGTGCCGTCGCGAACGCCGCCGACGAGGCGCGCGAGGTCGGCGAGACGGTCCTCGAGCGCGAGGCTCATGTACTCGTCGGACGCCCGCATCGCCGTCGGCACCGCGTGATGACAGAGCTGCTCGAAGGGCCACCAGCCGCCGCGCACCTCGCGGTACTGCCGCAGCCCGGTACGGATGCGCGCGAGCGCCTCGACGAGCGCCGCCTCGAGGGCTCCGTCGGCGTCGAGGGGCCCCTCGGGGAGCTGGCTCGCGCGCGGCGGGACGAGGCTGGTCCCGCGCTTCGGGGCGGGCGCCTTCGCGCGCCGCAGCAGGCGCTTCTCCCATCGACGAAGCTCGCCCTTCATCGCCGTGACGAAGAGGTTCGCGTAGAGCCGCGCCTGCACCTGCACCGGGCGCGTCGGCACGCGCTCTCCCGCCCGCAGCCGCCGCAGCGCCTCGTTCATCGGGAACAACGGCGAGCGCGGGTTCGTCGCGTCGGCGAGGTCGGGCAACGCCAGCGCGCGCGCGTCGATGCGCATGTACGCGGTGAAATCGAGATAGAATTGCTCGCGGGAGTAGTTGCCCCGGTGCAGACCGACGTTGCGCGGCACGAAGAAGAACGTGTCGGCGTCGAAGCGCCAGCGCCCCGCGGCGCCCACGGGGTAGTTGAAGCGCAGCTCGACCTGCTGCCGGTCGTGCACCTCGCCTTGCGCCGCGAGACCGCCGCGATCGGCCCGCTTCACGCCGCCGGGAGGTCGATCCAACGCTCCACCTCCGCGTCGTGGACGACCTCGCCGACGGCGCCTCCGATGGGACCGACGAGGCTGCCGAGCGTCGCCCCGGGCCCGTCGGCCTCGGCAGCTCCGCGCACCGCGAAGCGCACCGCCCCATGGACCGACGACACCCGAAGGTGCACCGCCCCAGCGACGTGCGCCCCGAGCGCCCAGCGCAGCAGCGCCACGACGGCCCGCCGCCCGCGCCCGTCGACGTCCACGACGTCTTCGACGTCGGCTTCACCGGACACGTCGATGCGCGCCTCGGCCGCCCCCGCGAGCGCCGCCTCGTGCGCCGCGTTCACGAGGTCTCGCGCGGAGACGACGACGGCGTTCGCCGGGTCCGGCTCGAGCAACGGCAGCCGGCGCTCCACCGCGTCGGCGCACCGGGCCGCGCTGCGAGCATCGTCGCCGGCATCGCCGTTGGCGGCGACGCGTCGCAGGACGGTCACGCACTCCGCGAGCGCCTGACGGGCGTCGTCGCGCTCCGCCGAGACCCCGGCGTCGATGATCACCAACGCGAGGCTGCGCGCGCCGTCGGCCCCGTACACGGCCACCCATCGCACGTCGCACGTCGTGGGGGACCAGGGCACCGAGAGCCGCGCTTGCCGCGTGAAGCCGTCGGCCATCACGGCATCGGCGGACTCCCGCATGCTGGGGAGCGCAGGGATCTCCGCGCAGCGCTGGTCCTCGTCGTGCGGGTGCAGGTCGAGGGCCGCGCGGGCAGCGGCGTTGATGCGCAGCGCGTGGCGCTCGGCGCCATACAGCACGACGCCGACGGGCAGATCGTCGAGCAGCGCGAAGAGCGTGCTCCGGTCCGCCCCCGACGCGAGGAGGCGCCCGCGGAGCTGCGCCGCGAGGTGTCCGAGGGCCTCGGCGACGTCGCCGATCTCGTCCTCGCTGGGCTTCGGGAGCTCCGCGGCGAAGTCGCCCTCGGAGAACGCTCGCGCCGCGAGGGCCATGCGCCGCAGCGGGCGCGACGCGACGACGGCGGCGAAGAGGCTGAGCAGCACCGCGACGGTCAGCGCCACGGCGCCGGTCTGCCGCATCACCGCGCTCACCTGATCCGAAGCAAACTCCACGGACGCGAGCGGTCGCGCGAGGCGCACCACGCCGGCCACGGCGCCCCCGTCGTGAAAGACGTGCGCGACGTAGAGCGTGACCTCGCCGGTGGTCGCCGAGCGCCGCACGCTGGTGCCCTCGCCGCGCTCGAAGGCGTCGCGGATCTCCTCGCGATCGCCGTGGTTCCCGAGCGCTGCCCGCTGCGAATCGCAGAACACCCGCCCCGACGGCTCCACGATGGTGATGCGCAGCGGCACCGCACTGCAGAGCAGCTCCATGCGCTCGTCGCGCTGCGCCGCGGGCGTCGCGTCGAGGCGCTGCGTGAGGCTCCGGACCTCGTCGCGGAGCTCGGCGCGCACGGTCTCGCGGTGACCGCGCCGCAGCGTCGTCTGCAGGTACACCGCGGTGGGGACCAGCACGAGGCCGACCACCACGAGGTAGCTGACGACGAGCTTGTAATGCAACGGGACGCGCACGGGATGGTGACGATACTGCGACGCCGTCGTCGTTGCTGACGATCTGACGATGATGGTAAGCGAACGCGGGTCATGCGGCTCGCAACGCTTCGGGATGGTTCGCGCGACGGCGCGTTGATCGTGGTGCTGCGCGACGGGCAGCGGTACGTGCCGGCGCGCTCCGTGGCGCCGAACCTTCAGTCCGCTCTCGATGACTGGGAGCGCTGCGCCCCGCTGCTCCGAACGTTGGCCGACGGCGAGGAGGGCGCGCTGCCGCTGTCCATCGATGCCCTCATGGCGCCGCTGCCGCGCGCGTACGAGTGGGTCGACGGGTCCGCGTACCTCACGCACGTACGCTTGGTGCGCAAGGCGCGCGGGGCCGAGCCGCCGCCGACGCTCGAGACCGATCCGCTGGTCTACCAGGGTGGCTCGGGGACCTTCCTTGGGCCGCGCGATCCGATCCCGATGATCGACCCCGCATGGGGCGTCGACTTCGAGTCCGAGGTCGTCGTGGTGCTGGGCGACACCCCGGCCGGCACGACCGCCGCCGACGCCGCGCGCCACGTGCGCCTGGTGATGCTCGCGAACGACGTGACGCTTCGGAACCTCATCCCCGACGAGCTCGCGAAGGGCTTCGGGTTCTTCTGCTCGAAGCCGTCGACGGCGTTCTCGCCCTTCGCGCTGACGCCCGACGAGCTCGGCGATGCGTGGCGCGACGGGCGCGTGCACCTGCGGCTCCGCACCGAGGTCGACGGCGTCGTCGTCGGCGATACCGACGCCGGGCCCGAGATGCACTTCTCGTTCTACGACCTCGTCGCTCACCTCACGAAGACGCGCGCGTTCACCGCCGGCACCCTCGTCGGAAGCGGCACCGTCGCGAACGAGGATCCGGCGCGCGGGGTGTCGTGCCTCGCCGAGCGCCGCACGCGCGAGATCCTCGCCGGCGGAAAGCCCGTGACGCCGTTCCTCGCGGCGGGGCAGGTGGTTCGCATCAGCATGGCCGACGCCGCCGGGCGCGACCTCTTCGGTGACATCGTGCAACGGGTGGAGAGAACATGAAGCTCTACAACTACTGGCGCAGCTCGGCCTCGTGGCGGGTGCGCTTCGGCCTGGCCCACAAGGGCGTTCCGTACACCTACGTCCCGGTCTCGCTGGTGAAGGACGGCGGCGAGCAGCACGGCGACGCGTACCGCGCGCTCAACGCCATGGCGCAGGTGCCGACGCTCGAGTTCGAAGACGGCGGCACGACGCATCGCATCGGGCAGTCCCTCGCGATCCTCGAGTTCGTCGACGAGCGGCACCCCGCGCGGCCGCTGCTCCCGCGCGATCCCGTGATCCGTGCACGCACGCGGCAGCTCGCGGAGATCGTGAACGCGGGCATCCAGCCGCTGCAGAACCTCGAGGTGCTGCGCTACCTGCGCGACGACCTGCACGCCGACCCCGCGCCGTGGCTCAAGCACTTCATCGGCCGCGGAATCTTGGCCCTCGAGGCCGAGGCGAAGCTGACGGCGGGAGCGTTCCTGGTGGGCGACGACGTCTCCCTCGCGGACTGCTGCCTCGTGCCGCAGCTCTACGCGTGCCGGCGCTTCGGCGTCGACCTCGCGGCGTGCCCGACGCTCCTCGCCGTCGAGGCGCGGCTGCAGTCCCTCGACGCGTACGCGGTCTCGCGCCCCGAGGCGCAGCCCGACGCGCAGCCCTGAGACCCGCTCGAAGGAACCCCGATGCTGCAACGGATCGTCCAAGGAGAGGTGCCGGCCAAGCACCACATCGCGCTGCGGGGCGGCGATGGTGCGCTGCGCCACGAGGAGTGCATCACGCGCGACGGCTTCGAGGGCGCTTACACCATCGCGTATCACGAGCACCGCCCGCACACGCACCGCCCCGCCGTCCTCGCCCACGGCTGGGAGGCTCCTAGCGCAGCGCCCGAGGGTCCGCTCCGCAAGCGCCACCTGAAGGAGTCGGTGTCGGCCTCGCGCGGCGGCGCGCCCATCGACGCGCGGGTGCCGCTGCTCTTCAACGACGACGTCGTGATCTCCGTGACCGCGCCGACCGTCGACGACACCGTGTACTTCGCGAACGGCGACGCCGACGAGCTCTTCTACGTGCACTCGGGCGGCGGCATCGTCCGCTCGATGCTCGGCGATCTCCCCTTCGGCGCCGAGGAGTACGTGTGCATCCCGAAGGGCGTGCCGCATCGCATCCTGCTCACGCCGGGCATCGCGCAGCGTTGGCTCTCCATCGAGTGCCGCGGCGGTCTCCACGTGCCGCGGCAGTGGCGCAACGACGTCGGCCA
>CAIMWA010000403.1 GCA_903845045.1 uncultured delta proteobacterium
CGCCGAAGACGAAGAGCGCCTTGAGCGTGCCCGCGCACGCCGCGTCGAACATCTCGGGGATCATCAGTCACCTCTCGTGGAGGATGGGACGTCCCATGCGCGCCTCGAACTGCGCGCGCACGGCGTCGTCGCCGGTGGAGCGATACATGGTGAGGTACGTCGGCAGCGCGCCCATGTCGCTGGACCCCTGCACGTTGTTCTGTCCGCGCAGCGGGTTCGATCCCGCGCCGGGCTTGCCGAGGTTGCCCGTGAGGATCGCGAGGTTCGTCAGCGTGCGCACGCCGGCCACGCCCTGCGCCTGCTCGGTGACGCCGAGGCCGTAGAAGATCGCGGCCGGGGGCGTCGTCGCGTAGAGGTGCGCCGCGCGCTCGAGGTCCTTCGCGGGCACGCCGCTGATGCGCTCGACGTGCTCCGGCGTGTAGCCCGCGACGAGCTCGCGGTAGGCGTCCGAGAGGTTGCCGCGCGCGGCGAGAAAGGCCTCGTCGGCGAGCCCGTCGCGAAGGATCACGTGCGCGAGGCCGTTGTAGACGGCGACGTTGGTTCCGGGGCGGAGCTGCAGGTGCACGTCGGCGAGCGTCGCGAGCTCGATGCGCCGCGGGTCGATGACCACGAGCTTGGCGCCGCGGAGCACCGCCTGCTTCATGCGGGCGCCGACGACGGGGTGGCCCTCGGTGGGGTTCGCGCCGGTGACGAGCAGGCACGCCGTGACGTCGATGTCGGCGAAGGAGTTCGTGCCGCCGCTCTCGCCCAGCGAGCGGATGAGCCCGAGCGACGTCGGCGAGTGGCAGACGCGGGAGCAGTTGTCGATGTTGTTGGTGCCCAGCGCCGCGCGAAAGAGCTTCTGGAGGACGTAGTTCTCCTCGTTGGTGCAGCGGCTCGAGCTCACCGCGGCGACGGCGCCGGGTCCGTGCTTCGCGCGGGCCTCGGCGAAGCGCGACGCCACGAGGGTCAGCGCCTCGTCCCAGTCCGCCTCGCGCAGCGTGCCGTCGCTGCGGCGGATCATCGGCGCCGTGAGCCGGTCCGCGGCGCGGGCGTACTGGTGCGCGAAGCGTCCCTTCACGCAGGTGTGCCCGAGGTTCGAGGGACCACGCTCCGCCGGGTCGATGGACACCACCGCCTCGTCGCGCACGTTCACCTCGAGGGAGCACCCGACGCCGCAGTACGCGCACGTCGTGGTGACGGTGCGGTCGAGGGTCTCCTTGGCGGCGAACGCCGCCTCGTCGAGGGCGCCGGTAGGGCACGTCTGCACGCAAGCTCCGCACGAAACGCACGAGCTCTGCGTGAAGCCCGCGTCGACGCCGGCGACGATGCGCGTGTCCCAGCCGCGGCCCGCGTACGTCAGCGCGAAGGCCCCTTGCACCTCGTCGCAGGCGCGCACGCAGCGCCCGCAGACGATGCACTCGTTCATGTCGACCTTGATGTACGGGTGCCGGTCGTCGCGCGCATGGCGGTGCCGCGCGCCGGTGTACCGGCTCGACACGAGGCCGAAGTGCCGCGCCACGTCGCGCAGCTCGTTGCGGGTGCCTTCGCGGGCGAGGGCCTCGGCGGGGTGGTCCGAGAGCACGA
>CAIMWA010000404.1 GCA_903845045.1 uncultured delta proteobacterium
GAGGAACGCCGCGCGGCCGTCGTGCACCTCGACGATCCAGCGCGCGGGGCCCGTCGGTGGCGCGGGGCTGCGCGTGCAGTGGCCCGCGCCGTCGCACACGCGAGCGGGTCGCCCTTCGAGGGGCTCGATGCCGTGGCTCACGGTGTGGAGTGTCGCGAAGGCGCGCGCCGCGGTCGCGCTCCGGAAGAGCTCGGTGCCCGCGGGGAGCACCACGACGCGCCCCTGCGCGATGCCGTCGGCCGCGCCGCCGCCGCCGGTGGCGCCGAGGCCTTCGAGGCTCCCGTCACGACACGGCGGGCGATGCGGGCGGTATCCCGTGAACACGAACCCCGCAATGGCGACCTCGATGACGTCGACGCCGTTCGTCGTACGCACGAGGCGTCGCGCGTCGTAGGCCCGCACGCGCCAGCGAGCGCGGGCGCCAGGCGCGGGGGCGAGATCGAGCGCGGCGCAGTGCAGGGCGGGGTCGTCCTCCATGGGGCGTGCGGGGGAGGTCCAGGGCGTATCGTCGGGCGAGCCGCGGGCGCCAGCAACACGTTGCGCGAGCGTCGCCACCCGCGTCGGCGCGCTCGCCGGAAGCCCGAGCGTCACGGCGCCGCCCGCCATCGCGACGACCGGCGCCCAGGTGTTCGCGAGCATGCGCGGTGCGTAGTCGCCGACCAGCGCCGTCTCGACACCGACGCCGGCCTGCAGGTGGGCCTCGGCGAGGTGCACCTGCGCGCGCCAGGTCACCGCGCGACCCGCGTAGGTCAGCGTCGTTCGTCCGCCGGGCGTGGCCTCGGCGGAGACCGGCGCACGCACGGCGGTGCCCACGAGCACGTCGCCGTCACGGAGCGCGCCCTGTTCGAGAAAGAACGACTGCGCCGACGCGACGGCGGGCGCGGCGAGCAGGGCGAGGAGCAGCGTGGGGAGGGGGCGCATGGCCGGCGTGGGACACCTTCGCAGGGCGATGGTTCCTGACCTCACGGCTTTCCCCGAGGCGCCTCGCCGCCACGAAATTTGGGATGCACGGAGCCGTCGCGCGGTGTGATACGAAGATTTTTCGGTCGCGACACGAACGCGACACGAAAACGACACGAGCGGGAGGCGCTCCGAGCATGGTTGCATCAACGACGACGTCGGCGGCGGAATTGCGTTGGGACGCCCCGGGACCGGGGCCTTGGGAGGCCGAGGGCGCGCACTATCCGAGGCCGCTCGCGCGCTTCGGCCGCGCCAACGTCACGAAGAGCTTCGCGGCGGGCTTCGCGGAGTCTACGGCGCGCTACGGCCTGCTGCTGAGCCACTTCGAGATCGGTATCGTCAATGGCTTCTGGTACCAGCAGCCTGCTGCGTTCGGCGCGCCGAAGGGAGCGAAGGGCCCGCCGCCGCCGCCGGTGCTGTGGCTGCTCACGCGGCTGCACCCGAAGATTCGTGCGCGCATTCGCGAGACCGAGCTCGCCTTCGCGGAGCGTCGTTGGCGTGAGGACCTCGCGCGCTGGGACGAGAAGGACAAGCCGCATGCCCTCACCGAGCATCGGCGGCTCCTGGCCGTCGCGCCGGCCGAGCTCGACGACGGCGCGCTCCTCGACCACCTGGCCGACTGCGAGCGCCACCTCGGTGCAATGGTCCACCTGCACCACCGGTACACCATCACGGCGTGCTTTCCGACCGGCGACTTTCTCGTCCACGTGTCGGATTGGACCGGGAAGCCCGCGGGCGAGGTGCTCGCCGTGCTCCGCGGCTCGACGCCGATGTCCAACGGCTTCTCGACGACGGAGCTCGAGGCGCTGGCGAGCGCGTTGAAGTCCGACGACGAGGCGCGTGCGGTGGTCGAGTCCGCGGCGTCGCCGACGGAGGTCGTCGAGCGGCTGCGTGCCGCCCCGGGAGCGACGGGCGAAGCGGCGCGCGCGTTCTTCGATCTCGTGTGGCATCGCGCGGTCAACTACGACATCGGCGACAAATCCACCGGCGAGATGCCCGAGGTGATCGTGAGCGCGATCCGCGCCGCCGTGAAGGGCCTCGGCAAGGCGACCACCGACGACTCGAAGGCGAGGATCGTCGCGCTGCGGGAGCAGGTGCCGAGCGAGCACCGCGCGCAGTTCGACACCCTCCTCGAAGAGGCGCGAACGATCAACCGGCTGCGCGACGAGCGCGGGCTCTTCGCCGACTGCTGGGCCGTCGGCATCGCGCGGCGCGGGGTCCTCGAGGCCGGCCGCAGGCTCGTCACCCGGAGCAAGATCCTGCAGGCCGATCACGCCGTCGACCTCGAGCTCGACGAGCTCCGCGCGCTGTTCGGTGACGCGACGACGCCGACGGCCGACGAGGTCCGCGATCGCGTGGAGTGGCGGCGCACGAAGACCGTCGCCGACGTTCCGGCCCACCTCGGCGGCGCTCCGGCCGGACCGCCCGATCCGGGGCTGCTCCCGGCGATCGCGCGACGCGCCGCCCGCGCCGTCGACGCGGTGCTGAGCAACCTCTTCAACGACACGACCCGGACGTCGACCGACGAGGTCGTGCGCGGCATCTCGGTCAACGAGGGCGTCTACGAAGGCACCGCGAGGCTCGTGCACGACGCCTCGGAGTTCGGTCGCCTCCAGCAGGGCGACGTGCTGGTCACGCGCTCGACGGCTCCCTACTTCAACGTCGTGCTTCCGATGCTCGGCGCGCTCGTCACCGACCGCGGCGGGCAGCTCTGCCACGCCGCCATCGTCGCGCGCGAGTACGGCATCCCCGGCGTCGTCGGAACCAAGGAGGCGACGACGCGCATCCCCGACGGCGCGCGGGTGCGCGTCGACGGAGCGACGGGCGAGGTCACCATCCTGTCGCGAGGATGAGCGTCGTGACCATCGTTCGGCTCGAAGACGCGCGCGAGGAGTCGTCCTTCGGCGGGAAGGCCACGCAGCTCGGCGAGGCGCTGCGGGCGGGCATGCCCGTGCCGCCGGGCTTCGCCATCGCGTGGGACGCCGTCGACGCGGCGAAGGTCGATCGCGCGGCGCTCGGTGCCGTCTTCGACGCCCTCGGAGGCCTCGTCGCCGTGCGCTCTTCGGCCATCGGCGAGGACTCCGCCGCCGCGAGCTTCGCGGGACAGCACGCGACGGTGCTGGGGGTGCGCTCCCTCGACGGCGTCGTCGCCGCCATCGAGGAGGTCGTCGACTCGGCGCACACCGCCGCGGCCATCGCCTATCGCCACAAGCTCGGCCTCGACGTGCACCCGCGCATGGGCGTGGTCATCCAGGAGCTCGCGCGCGCCGACGTGGCCGGCGTGCTCTTCACGCGCAACCCCCTCACGCGCGCCGACGAGCGCGTCATCGAGGCCACCTGGGGCCTCGGCGAGGCCGTCGTGCAAGGGCTCGTCACCCCCGATCGCTACCGCCTCGCGCGCGGGGGTCGCGTGCTCGAGCGCGCCGCCGGCGACAAGGACCTCGCGATCCACTGGGCCGACGGCGGAGGCACCGAGGAGGTGCCCGTCGACGACGCCCGGGTCACGGCGCTCTGCCTCGACGACACGAAGCTCGCGGCCCTCGAGGCCCTCGCCGTGCGGTGCGAGGAGCGCTTCGGCGGCACGCAGGACCTCGAGTTCGCCTTCGTCGGCGCTCGCCTGGTCCTGTTGCAGCGGCGGGCGATCACGCGTGGCTGAGCCGGTGCCGTCGGTGCAGCGCCGGCTCGTCGCGGCCACGGCCCTCGCCGCGGCGCTGGCGCCGCTCAATTCGACGATGCTGTCGGTGGCGATCCACCCCATCGGCACGGCCTTCGCGAGCGCCGACGCCGACGTCACGCGCGCGCTCGTCACGAGCTACCTCATCGGGTCCATCGTGATGCAGGCGCCGGGAGGGCTGCTCGCCGATCGCCTCGGTCATCGCCGCGTCGTCGTGCTCGGACAGATCGGCTTCGCGCTCGGATCGTCGCTCGCGCTCGCGTCGACGTCGCTGTGGATGCTCGTCGTCGCCCGCGTCGCGATGGCGACGGCAGGTGCGTTCATCGTGCCGGGCGCCACGGCGCTGCTGCGCGCCGAGGTCCCGCCGGCGCAGCGTGGACGCGCGTTCGGCCTCTTCGGAGCGTCCATGGCCCTCGCCGCGACCATCGGTCCGCCGCTGGGTGGACTGGTCACGACGGCCTTCGGATGGCGCGCCGTCTTCGCCATCAACCTCGTCGTGCTGCCCATCTCGGCGCTGCTCGCAGGCGCAGCTCCCTCGGTCGCGCGCAGCGAGCGTCGCGCGATGCCCTTCGATTGGCGCGGCGCGGCGCTCTTCGCCGTCGCCCTCGCATCGCTGGTCATCGGCGCGGGGCGTGGCGGCGTGATGCACCCTCGCTGGCTCGGGCTCGGCGTCGCGACGCTCGTCGCCTTCGTCTTCGCCGAGCGCTCCCATGCGTCGCCGATCGTGGACCTCTCGCTGCTGCGAACGCGCGCGTTCCTCGCCAGCGGCCTGGTCATCGCGCTGCACAACCTCACGATGTACTCGGTGCTCTTCGAGCTCCCGGCGATGGTGCGCGCGGTGCTGCACGTCGACGCATCGACGAGCGGCCGGCTGCTCCTCGCGATGATGGCGCCGATGGTCGTCGCCGGTCCCATCTCGGGCCGGCTCGTCGACGCCATCGGCGCGCGCGTCGTCGCCGCCACGGGCGCTGCCATCGCCCTCGCCGGCATGATCGTGTTGCTCCTCGTCCCGCTGCGATCGATCGCCTCGCCGGTCCCTGCGCTCGTGGTGCTCGGCATCGGCTTCGGCCTCTCCAGCGCGCCATCGCAGAGCGCCGCGATGAGCGCCGTCGCCATCGAACGCAGCGGCGTCGCCGCGGGCATGCTCTCGACGATGCGCTATCTCGGCGGCGTCGTCGGCACCCTCGTCGTGGGCGCTACGCTGCGCACCGACGCCGGCATCGACGTCGCGCTCCGAGGACACCGCCACGCGCTGACGGTCTTCGTGGTCGCGCTCGCCGCCGCCGTGGTCTCGGCGTCGGCGCTGCCCCGCAGCGGCAGCAGCCGAGGCTCCTAGCGGGGATGCTTCCCGCGCGACGGCGCCGCCCAGCGACGACGGACACGAGCGCAGCGATGACGCGAACGGAAGTCGTCATGGGACTCGCCGCGCGGGGACCAGAAAGGGGCGTCCCGGTGCACGTTGCCAGAAGGGGAGATCGTCTCTTGCGAGGAGCGTCGCGGGGTAGCCGAGGCTGAACCATCGCTCCAGGTCCGCCGGAAGCCGCCTGGTCACGAACGGCCAGCCCGACACGCGAAGCACTCCGCGCCAGATTTCGCGCCCCTCGGGCGAGCGGACGGCGAGCACGTCGCCCTCGCGAAGACGCAGCAACGCCGAGGGGGAGGTCGCCGGCGGCCCGTCCAACGGGCTCGGGTCGAGCATCGCATCGACGGCGCCTTCCATGCCCTGCTCCCAGTACGCGCAGAGGCGCCCGGCGACGGGGAGCGCGAGGGTCGGGTCATCGGGCATGCAACGACCTCTAGCACCACGGTGGCCCCGTCCACCCCCGCGAACCTGATACGGTGCGCCGCCGTGCCCGGACCTCTCGACGCCGATCGCTCGCAGGTGCAGCAGGCCGAGGACGAGGACTGACCATGCCGCCCCGTCCGCGTCCCGATCGCAACGGTTTTCTCGAGCTTCCCCGCCGTCCCATCCGTGTCGTGCTCGACGGCGTCGACCGGCTTCCCAACATCGGAACGATGTTTCGCCTGTGCGACGCGTTTCGCGTCGAGCGCCTGTACGTGTGCGGCTTCGACCTCGCGACGCACAAGCGCAAGCTCCTCACCGCCGCCGCGGGAACGCTCGGATGGGTCCCTTGGGAGTCGCGCGCGAGCGCCGTCGACGTCGTGCGCGAGAGCCGCGAGGCGGGCTACGTCATCGCGGCCGTGGAGCTCGCCGAGCACTCGGTGACGCCCGAGGCGATGCGCACCGACGCGCCGCTGTGCCTCGTCATCGGGGCCGAACGCCACGGCGTGTCGGCGGAGGTCCTCGCGCTCGCGGACCAGTGCGTCGAGATCCCGTCGGACGGCATCGGCGGCTCCATCAACCTCACCACCGCGGCGGCCATCGTGCTGTACGCGGCGGCGCGGCGGTATCCGCTCGACTGAACATCGATTTCGCTCGCGATCGGCTTCGCCGCGGGCTGAAGCCCTTCCATTTCTACAGATCGCGAGACCGCGACCACAGCTTCAGTTCTGTAGGTTGTTCAGCCATCTTGACCCGCCGCGCTCACGCCCGGCA
>CAIMWA010000405.1 GCA_903845045.1 uncultured delta proteobacterium
ACGTCCGGACGGCCTGGGTATGTCCAACGGGGACACAGTTACGTTGTTGCATCCACCCAAGGCCGAGCTGGGAATGCAACAACGCAACTGTGTCCCCACCCTTGTCGCAGACCCGTTCAGCCCCCATTCTCAGACGCATGATAAGGAATGCCGTCAGGGCGTTGCTGGGGGTGCTGGGGGTGCTGGCGCTGGCCGGATGCCGACACGCCGACGCCGCGCGGGCGACGCCGATGCAAGGCGTCGTGGAGTTCGACGACCGCTCGCTTGGCTTCGAGCTGGGCGGTCGCGTGGCGACGGTGGCCGCCGAGCGCGGTGCGACCTTGGCCGTCGGGGACGTCATCGCCGTGTTGGACGACGGTCTGGAGCGACCGGTCCGCGAGGCGCGGGCGGCGGACCTCGCGTATGCGCGCGCTCAGCTCCGGCTCCTTCGCGCGGGAACGCGCCGCGAGGACGTGCGGGGCGTCGAGGATCAGCTCACGGCGACGCGCGCCACGGAGGTCGTGCTCGAACGCACCCTCGCACGCACCCGCGGGCTCGCGTCGCAAGGCGCCGTTCCGACGTCGGCGCTCGACGACCTCGAGGCCCAGCGCGCGCGGCTCATCGGCGATCGCGGCGTGCTCGAGCAGCGCCTCGCGGCGATGCACGCCGGGGCGTGGGTGCAAGAGGTGGCCGCCGCCGAGGCCCGCGTCGCCGCCGCCGAAGCAGCCCTCGCCGCCGAAGAGACTCGGCTCACGCGGTACGTGCTTCGCGCGCAGCACGCGGGCGTGGTGCTCGAGCGGCACATCGAGCCCGGCGAAGTCGTCGGTCCGGGAGCGCCGGTGGTCACCGTCGCCGACACCACGCACCCCTACGTCGAGGTCTTCGCCGCGCAAGGACGCGTCACCCCCATGGCCCTCGGCGCCCCGGTCTCGGTGCGCGTCGACGGCGACCCCCATCGCTACCTCGGCCACATCGAGTTCGTGGGGCGGCGCCTCGAGTACACGCCGCGGTTCCTGTTCAGCCCCAAGGAGCGGCCCAACCTCGTGCTGCGCGTGCGCGTGCGCCTCGACGACCCGGGCGGCGCCCTGCACGCCGGCGTGCCCGCAGACGTGAGCCTCGGCGATGGACGCTGACCCCGACCTCGTCGTGCAGACCGAGCACCTCGGCCGCCGCTTCGGCAAGCTCGAGGCCGTGCGCGACGTCAGCTTCTCCGTGCGGCGCGGGGAGATCTTCGGGATCCTCGGTCCCAACGGCGCGGGCAAGAGCACCACCATCCGCATGCTCTGCGGACTGCTCGTTCCCACCAGCGGACGCGGCACCGTCGCCGGCTTCGACATCGCGCGCGAGCCCGAGCTCGTGAAGACCCGCATCGGCTACATGACCCAGCGCTTCTCGCTCTACGAGGACCTCACGGTGCAGGAGAACCTGCACTTTTACGCGGGTCTGTATGGTCTCTCGGGGAGGCGGCGCCGCGATCGCGTGGGCACGGTGCTCGAGCGCAACGGGCTCACGGGCCGCGCCGCGCAGCTCTCGGGAACGCTGTCCGGCGGCTGGAAGCAGCGCGTCGCCCTCGCCTGCGCGATGCTGCACGAGCCGCCGCTGGTGTTCCTCGACGAGCCCACCGCGGGCGTCGACCCGGTGAGCCGGCGCACGTTCTGGGACGAGATCCACCGCCTCGCGAGCGATGGCACCACCGTCATCGTCACCACCCACTACATGGACGAGGCCGAGCGCTGCCATCGCCTCGCCTTCGTGTTCCGCGGCGCGCTCCTCGACCTCGGAACCCCCGCCGAGATCCTTCAGCGGCGCGGGCTGCGCGTGGCCGAGACCGTCGCCGAGTCCCGCGCGATGCTCGAGGTCCTGCGAGCCGATCCCCGCGTCGAGGAGGTCGCTCCCTTCGGCGCGCGCCTCCGCGTCACCACCCGCGCTGCGCACGACCCAGCGGCGGTGATCCGCGAGGCGCAGGCGCGATCGGGGGCGCCGCACGCCGACGTCACCGAGGTGCGCGCCGACCTCGAGGACGCCTTCGTCTCCATGGTCCGTGACGACGCGAGGACCGCATGACCCGGCTCCTCGCCATCGCCTGGAAGGAGCTCATCCAGCTCCGTCGCGACCGCCCCACGCTCGCCATGATGGTGATGCTGCCCATCATGCAGCTGCTGCTCTTCGGGTGGGCCATCGACACCGACGTGCGGCACATCCCGACGACGGTGCTCGACTTCGACCGCACCGCCGCGTCGCGCGAGCTCGCGCACTCCCTCGAGGCCACCGGGAGCTGCGACGTCATCGGCGCCGTCCACGACCCCGCCGAGCTCTCGCGCGCCCTGCGCTCCGGCGCCGCCCGCGTCGGCCTCGTGATCCCCGCGCGCTACGCTGAGCACCTCGCGCACGGTCACCCCGTGACGGTGCAGCTCGTCGTCGATGGGTCGGACCCGCAGAGCGTGTCGAGCGCCACCACGGCGGCCGGCGGGCTCATCGCCCAGCGCGCCCTCGCCCTCGTCATGGGCACCGCAGCGCTGCGCGAGCCGCCGCTCTCGCTCGAGGCGACCACCTGGTACAACCCCGACCTGCGCTCGGCCGTGAACATCGTGCCGGGCCTCGTCGGCATCATCCTCACCATGACCATGGTGATGCTCACCGCCATGGCCATCGCCCGCGAACGCGAGCGCGGAACCCTCGAGCAGCTCGTCGTCTCGCCGATCAAGCGATGGGAGCTGATCCTCGGCAAGATCCTGCCGTTCGTGGTCATCGGCTACGTGCAGATGACGCTGATCCTCACCGTAGGGCGCCTCGCCTTCGACGTGCCGGTGGTCGGCTCGCTGGCGCTGCTCTACGCCCTCGCCTTCGGCTTCATCGCCGCGAACCTCGCCATCGGGCTCTTCTTCTCGACCATCGCGCGGACGCAGCAGCAGGCGATGCAGATGACCTTCTTCTTCATCCTCCCGAACATGCTGCTCAGCGGGTTCATGTTCCCTCGCGACGGCATGCCCCGGCCGGCGCAGCGGCTCTCGGAGATCCTGCCGCTCACGCACTTTCTCCGCATCATCCGGGGCATCGCGCTGAGGGGCGCGGGCTTCGACGACCTGCGCGGCGAGCTCGGGAAGCTCGCGGTGATCCTCTGCGTGCTCGTGGTGCTGTCGTCCCTGCGCTTCCGCAAGAACCTCTCCTGAAGGCTGAAGGACCCCCATGGCACGCCCCGCCAGCGACCTCGCCGCGCGCATCGTCACCGCCGCCACCGGGCGCTTTCTCCACGACGGCGTCGACGGCGCGTCGCTGCGCCGCATCGCCCGCGACGCGCGCACGAACCTCGGCATGGTCTATTACTACTTCCCGACGAAGGACGACCTGTTCCTCGCGGTGGTGGAGCGCCACTACGCGCCGCTCGCGGCGTCGCTGACCGAGGCCGTGAGCGCCGACGCGCCCTTCGACGCGCGGGTGCAGGCGTTCTTCGCACGCTTCGGCGCGATGTCCGACGACGAGTTCACGGTGCTGCGCCTCGTGCTGCGCGAGGCCATGGTGTCGTCGGAGCGCCTCTCGCGCGTGGCAGGACGCATGATGCAAGGGCACCTGCCGCCGCTCTTCGCGCTCGTCGGCGAGGGCTTCGGCGCGGGGCACGTCGACGGCCAACTCCACCCCGCAGCGGCGCTCGTGACGCTCGCCGCGTTGGCCGTCGGCCCGCAGATCATCCTCCGCCGCATCGCCGCGAGCGGCCTGCCGATCCCGGGTCCGCTGCCGACGCCGGATGCCTTCGCGACGATGCTCGCCGGCGTCGCGCTGCACGGCATCGCCCCGCGCACACCGCCGAGGTGACGGGACTTTTCGTCGACGAACGTGCCCTTCGCGGGAAGCTCCGTGGTACCCGTGGTCGCGGAGGCATTGCATGGTGAACCTGATCACGGACCCCGTGTTCGATTGGTATGCGCTCGCGGCGATCGTCGTCGCGCTGACGCTGTATGGGCTCGGCTTCAACACCGCGAAGGTGCGCGCCGAGCGAAAGATCGTCGTCAACGCCGAGGACGCCGGCATCAACGGCAACGCTCGCGTCGAGGACTCGGAGCACGCCGACGTGCTGCGCATCAAGCGCGCGCACCTCAACGCCCTCGAGAACGCGGTGCCGTTCTTCCTGCTCGGCTTCCTCTATGCGCTCACGAGCCCGTCGCTCGGCATGGCGCGCGGGCTCTACCTCACCTTCGTCGTGGTGCGGCTGTTCCACGCGTTCTTCTACCTCTCGGCGAAGCAGCCCTTCCGCACGGCGTCCTTCGGCGTCGGCGCGCTCGTCAACGTGATCATGGCGGTGCAGGTGCTCCGCGCCGTGGTCCCGCACCTCTCCTGAATCCCACGCGCTACGGACAGCGGTCGCGCCAGGTCCACACACGATCGGCGCGCACGGGATTCGCCGCGCCGAAGCCGTAGCGGTTGCTCGCCTCGGAGCAGTCCGGGTAGCGCTCCACGGTGTCCCAGCCACCACGCGTGTACTTGTAGAAGAACCACTGCCCCCGGGGCACCGTCACCACGCCGTGCGCGTGCCCCGTGGCGGCGTCCCAGGCGAGCGCGTGCTGCGTCCAGCCGTTGGCGCTCGTGGCGACGTACACCGGCGCGGCGCGCGAGGTGCCGTCGGGCACCGTGACGTCGAGGGTCACGTCCACCGATGGACGTAGCTCCGCCACCGCGGGGTCGTAGGTCACCGACAACGGCAGGTCGCTCCACCCGAGGCCGCGCACGTGCGCCGTACGGTCGTTAGCGTCCCACCACCAACCCGGCGCCGTGCCCGCACGCCACGCGGCGTCGTCGAGCGCCGCGACCGTCGCCCCCGCGCGCATCGCCGCCGTCGGACGCACGTCGACGCGGTGCACGCGCACCGTGAGCGATCGCGCGAGGTTCGCACCGTCGCCGTCGACCTGTGCCGTGAGAGACATTCCCGACGCGGTGCGCACCGTGCGCAGCGTCGCCCGCGAGCGCGCGGTATCCACCGCGCCGTCGGGAAGGTCGTCGAGCACGGTGAACGAGGTCTCCGTCGCCACCGGGTAGACGTCGAGCTCGAGCGGCGCGCCCGAGCGCGCCCACGTCCCCGCAGACTGCTGCACAGGACCGCTCGGAACGATGGCCCCCTCGCGCACGAAGGTCGGCAGCGCCGCGAGCGTCACGTCGAGGTCGAGGTCCGCGGGTCCGTCCCAGATCGCACCCGATCGCTCCTCGAACCAGCGCCCCGGCGGAAGGTGCACGCGCCGCGTCGTGGCGCCCTCGTCGAGCACTGGCGCCACCAACAACCACTGACCGAGCATGGCCTCGTCGTCCACGTCCGCCGACTCCGCGTCGTCGAAGTGGAACGCGAGCGGCCGCAGCACCGGCGCACCCGTCGCCTGCGCCTCGGCGAAGAGCGCCTCGAGGTACGGCATGCGCCGCATGCGCGCGTCGATCTGCGTGCGCGAGATGTCCTCGACCTCGGTGCCGAAGGCCCAGGGCTCCTGGTCCGGAACGCCCTGCGTGACGTGGCCGCGAAAGAACGGCGAGATGGACCCGACCTCGACCCAGCGCGCGAAGAGCTCGGGCGTCGCGTGGCCCGAGTAGCCGCCGACGTCGCTGCCCACGAAGGGCATGCCGCTGAGCCCGAGGTTCAGCATCGTCGGAAGCTGCTGGCGCAGCGAGGGCCAGGTGCTGGGCGCATCGCCGGTCCACATCGCGGCGTAGCGCTGGATGCCCGCGTAGCCCGCCCGCGTGAGCACGAAGGGACGCTGGCTCGCATGTGCGCGCTGCAGGCCCTCGCGCGTCGCCCGCGCCTCTTCGAGGGCGTAGACGTTGTGCGCGTCGGCCAGCGTCGCGGCCACGCCGTCGCCGTCGACGGGAATGGCGCCGGGCAGCGTGCCGCCGCCGCCCTCGGGAAAGAGCGTGGGCTCGTTCACGTCGAGCCAAACGCCGTCGACGCCGACCGCCGCGAGGCCGCCCACGAGGCCGCCCCACCAGGTGCGCGTGGCGCCGCGGGTGAAGTCCGGGAACGCCGCGCGGCCGGGCCACACCACACCGGTCCAGAGCGCGCCCGTCGCGTCGTGGAGGAAGTGACCGCCGGCGACGCCGTCGCGGTACACGCTCCACGCGTCGTCGACCTTCAACCCGGGATCCGCGATGACCACGGTGTGCACGTTCATCGCCGCGAGCGTGCGCGTCATCGCCGCGGGGTCGGCGAAGTGCGCCGGGTCCCAGGTGAAGGTGCGAAAGCCGTCCATGTGCTGGATGTCGAGCCAGACAGCGTCGACGGGGATCGCGCGGGTGCGGAACTGCGTGGCGACCTCCTCGACCCGCGCCGCATCGGCGTAGCCCCAGCGGCACTGATGATAGCCGAGGGCCCAGCGTGGCGGCGTCGGCGCGGTTCCGGTGAGCCGTCCGTAGCGCCGCAGCACGTCGGCCATGCGCGGACCGGCGAAGACGTACTGATCGATCTCGGTGCCCGCCGCAGCCACCGTGAGGTGCGATGGATCCCTCGCCGCCGCGTCGACCTCGAGGCGGCGCGGAACATCGGTGAAGACGCCGTACGCGGTGCCGGCGCGCACGCCGACGTACACGGGGATGGACGCGTAGAGCGGATCGGCGCCGGGCGCGACGCCGCCATACCGGGGGTCGTATTGATCGGTGCCCCAGAACACGTCGTAGGTTCCGCGCCGCGCGAGGCGTCCGCTGCGCTCGCCGAGGCCGTAGAAGCGCTCCGTCGGCGGCGTCGCGCGCACCACGCGCACCTGCACGTCGCCGCCACCGCCCGCCTCGGACCATCCGCCGTCGGCGCCGTCGTCGACGAGCACGTGGCCCGCGCCATCGGTGACCGTCACGCGACACGTCGATGCCGCCACGCGCACGGTGATGCCGTCGCCGCAGAGCACCGCGCCGTCGCCATCGCCCGACGCAGCGGCGGCGCGCGCCGCGGTGCCGTCCACCACGGCCCACGATCGCGTCGCGGGGACGGCCGCTCCCGAGGGGAGGTAGCGAAGGCGCAGCGCGCCGTCGACGAGCGCCGTGGCGCGAAGGTCCGTCGTGGCGCAGCGGGCGGTGAGCGTGGCGCCGTCGAAGGTGGCCCAGGCAGGCAGCGGCGTGCCGGCCCCGCAGGCTCGAGGGGCCATGGGTGCGTCGGGCGCCGTCACGACGTCCGCTGCGGTCGCGTCGCGCGAGGCGTCGTACGTCGGAGCGTCGACGGACACCGTGGCGTCGCGCGCCGCGGGCGCCGGGTCGTTGCACGCGATCGCGAGCGTCGCCGGGAGCGCGAGGGAGATGCGTCGCACGATGGGCGCGATGGGAGCGCGGAGCGTCGGGCTTCGTCAACGGCGACGGCGTCGTGGAGCGGTGCTACTCCGTGGCCATGCCCTCGCTCCTCGCCCTCGCCGAGCGCGCCGGACGCGCTGCCCTGCACGCCCGCGGGCTGCGAAGCCGATCGGTGCCGACCTCGGCAGGAACGCTCCACGCCTACGACGGCGCGGGCCACGGAGCGCTCCCGACGATGGTGGTGCTGCACGGCCTCGGCGCCGCCGCGACGCCCTTCGGTCCGGTGCTCACGCGTCTGCAGCGGCACGCGCGACGGGTCGTCGCCATCGAGCTCCCAGGCCACGGGTTCAGCGCGACGCCGCCCGCGAGCTTAGGCGCGACGGAGCTGCTCGGTGCCATGCGCGAGGCCCTCGACGCGGTGCTCGACGAGCCCGCGGTAGTGTGCGGCAACTCTCTCGGCGGCGCCGTGGCGCTGCGCTACGCCCTCGATCGCCCGGAGCGCGTGCGCGGCCTCGTTCTCACGTCGCCCGCGGGTGCGCCGCTCTCCGACGACGAGCTCGCGACCCTGCGCAGCGGCTTCGACCTCGGCACCGACGCCGACGCGCGGGCGTTCATGGGGCGCCTCTATCACCGCCGTCCGTGGTTCGGACCCATCGTGGCCGGCGAGGTGCGCGCGCTGATGCATCGTCCGGTGATCCGCGACCTTCTCGCCTCCGCCCGCGCCGACGACGCGCCGACCCCGGCGGAGCTCGCCGCGCTGTGTCCGCCGACGTTGCTGTGGTGGGGCCGCTCGGAGCGGTTGTTGCCGCCGTCGGGGCTCGCGTACCTGCGGGCGCATCTCCCCGCGCACGCCATCGTCGAGGAGCCCGAGGGCGTCGGGCACTGTCCGCACATCGACGACCCGGCGCGCCTCGCGGAGCGCATCGTGGCGTTCGCGCGCGGGCTCGAGGACTGACCCGCGAGGAGTTCGTTCGCCGCGGCGTCCCTGCAGCCCGCATGCGGACCCATGAATCGCCGAGGCGGGACCCCAATCGCGACATCGGAGCGAGGGACTCGGAGTAACCGGCATCAACTGGCAGACGTGCTGCGTCCTAGGCCACCGGTGGCCTCGGCGTACATGCGATGCTCAAGGTCCGGCCGCCAAGCCTTCAGCGCTGAGAGCCGCCCTCCTCGTGCTGAATCTGCATCGAACGATTCGAGCTCTCCCAAGGCGTGTTCAGCGCGATGAAGCGCTGAGCTCAAACTCTCGAGTGACGCAATTCGCGTTACGACGATGCCATCAAACGATGCTATCTTCGCAACCTCCTTCAAAACACCGCGCTCGCGAAAACGAACCGCCACTCCCCAGAAAAATACTGCGGCGGACGTGGCGATTCCAACCAGAAACAAAACGCCTCCCGCTTGAGAAGTCGAGGTTGCGCCGCGCCCAAAGAGAACGCACGAACCGATACTGCAGGCTACGAATATTCCAAAAGAAGCCACAACCAATTGGTCTGCGGTAGGCCGCCGAATATGGTTCCCGTCTGGTGCATCGCGCTGAAGGGTCGCCCAAGCGTCCGACGCACGCCTCTGAGCGGAAGCGGGATCCGTCACAACATCACGACTCATCATCCCCGCCGCCTGTGCACGACCAACCAGCGCATGAACCGCCGGGGATCCTTCGGGGCGACTCCGTCTCCATCGGGAAAGCTCTTCATCGATCGCGACGGCGGCGGCGGTCGCATCTGCTCTACACCGCAGCACAACCGGTGCGCCTGCAGCACCGGCTGCACCAGCCAACACCGCCGCTTGCTCCTCGAGCATTCGCCGCGCACGAAGGCATTGAACCCACGTCGTGAGCTTTTCGGCCACCTCCGGAGTGAACCCACGCACGACATTCGTCGATGCAGTGTCCAGCAACAACGTGAATCCAGTGAACGCAGCTCTTTGCTCGGGCGCGAGAGCGTCGGGGGTCAGCGTGGCGGCCTCCGCGCGAAAGAGCTGAAAATCAAGATAAGTCGCGATCGGATCAGCGTCCATTCGACGATCCAAGGAATGAAGATAAAGCTCGTAATTGTGCAATCGGCGCGCCGCTTCATCGTACCGCTGCTGTCTCGCGGCATGATCCTGGTACTGAGCGTGGATCATCATGCTCTGCCGTTGCGCTTCCGCGACCTGCGCTGCAAGCATGGCTTCCTGCCGGGCTTGCCCTTCCGCGATCACACGGCGCTGCTCGTCAAGTCCGGCCGCGATGACGTGCGCACGCCGACGCTCGAGGTCCGCCCGATCTTGCTCCGCGCGCATGCGGTCATCGTGCCGCCTATCCGCCGCCTCTTCCTGCATCTTGTGCGGGCAATTCCAAAGTCCGTGATTCCTCTCACCCTTGCAGTAATCACAGTACGGCATCGCCTGACCTCGCTCGTCTGCTCAAGAAAAACCGCGATGGCAGTGGCAATGGCAATGGCAATGGCAATGGCAATGGCAATGGCGATGAGAAGTTCAATGGGTCCATGCACTTGGGAATGCGATAAACATCCCTCGCGCAAAGCTCGCCGATCCGTCAAAGCCCATCAGCCCCGCTCCGTGTCCCCCGGAACCGCTACGCCACCGATTGCAACACCGCGTCGACGCTTTCCCGCACACCGCACACGTCGCGGCATTCCTTGCCCGATTCGAATGGAAACGGTACACGGAGATCGCGGCCCGTGCAACCCCGGATCCGTCGCGCGACTCCGTCCTCTGCCGTCGTCGCCGGGACTCCGGTGAGCGCGTCAGCCGATCGGTAGCCGGCGGACGCGGGCCACACCCGGCGCAGCGGTGACGAGGGCACCGGCGCGCAATTCGGATTCCGTCCGCACGATGACGCTCGCGATGAGGGAGGCGGCGCGCGCGGCATCGAGCCCCTCGGCGCGCAGACGGACGATCGACGGTTCTCGGAGCTGCCCCAGCGCCATGATCGCGTGGAAGTCGGCGTCGAGCGTGACAACCACCGCCCCTTCCTTTCGCGCAACGTCGAGGATCGCGACGTCGCTGGCGGCCGCCATGCCGATCGCGCCGACGTGCATCGCGTCGTGCCCGGCGGCCTGAAGCAGCTCCACCGCCCCCCTCGGAAGGCCCTGATCCAGCAGAATCTTCACGCAGGTCTCGGGAGCTCGACGACCTCATCGTCGAGGATCGCCGACGCGTAGGCGAGCGCCTGTCCCACCGCTTCCTCGTCGAGCTCCGGGTAGTCGCGGCGAAGATCGGCGCGGTCACCGTACGTCGCAATCAGATCGAGCACGCGCCGCACCGTGATCCGAGTGCCGCGGACGCACGGCTGCCCGTTCACACGGGCCGGATCGCACACGATGCGATCGAAGCGTGGGTTCGTCATGACGCCCAGTGTGCCACGGCGGCGCGACGATGCATCGACGCCACACCTCCCGAGTGCCGAGGTGCGCCCCCGACGGACTCACGCGGAGACCGCGGCGCTCGCATCGCCTGGCCCGCCCTCAGCACCTCCGCGTCCGCGCCGCGCCCTCGACCTCGGCGAGCTGGCTCGCGAAGTGCCGCAGCCGCGCCTGCACGCGTCCATGCACGGACTCCGCGGGGTACGTGCCATCGGCGCCCGGCACGCCTGGATCGGTGCCCGTGAGCAGCGCCAGCGCATCGTCGACGCTGCGCGCCGTCCACACGTGGAAGTCGCCCGCGCGCACGGCGTCGACGACGGCGTCGTCGAGCACGAGGTGCACGGCGTTGGCCGCGGGAACGAGCACCCCTTGGGTCCCGTCGAAGCCCGCCGCGCGGCACGCGCTGAAGAATCCCTCGATCTTCTCGTTGACGCCGCCGACGGGCTGCACCTGCCCGCGCTGGTCGAGGGAGCCCGTCACCGCGATGCCCTGCGCCAGCGGCGCGCGCGCGAGCGCCGAGAGCAACGCCACGAGCTCCGCGAGGGAGGCCGAGTCGCCCTCGATGGGTCCGTACGACTGCTCGAAGGCCAGCGTCGCCGCGAGCGAGAGCGGACCAGCGCCCGCGTAGGTGTGCGCGAGGAACCCGCGCAGCGTGAGCACTCCCTTGGCGTGAATGGGCCCGGCGAGCTCGATCTCGCGCTCGATGCTGCACACGGCGCCGTCGCCCGGCCCCACCGTCGCGGTGATGCGCGCGGGCACGCCGAAGCTGGCGTCGCCGGACTCCACCACCGTGAGCGCGTTGATCTGTCCGCACTGGCTGCCAGCGGTCTCGACGAGCACGGCGCCGCGCGCGATCTCGCCCGCCACGGAGCGCTCGAGGAGCCCCGACCGCGCCCGTCGCGCACGCACCGCGCGGTCGACGTCGTCGGCGCCGACGGTGGTCCTGCCGGCGCGGCCCGCCCAGAAATTCGCCTCGGTGGCGAGGTCCGCGAGGTCGCCCATGCGCGTCGAGAGGCGACGCTGGTCCCCCGCGCGACGCACGCCCACGAGGATCATGCGGGCGACGGCGCCGGCGTCCATCGGTCGGAGCGCGCGGTCGACGGCGCAGCGGCTGAGGAACGCGGCGTAGTGACGATGCGCCTCGTCGCCCCAGGGGAGGTCCGGCGCGAACTCGACCTTCACCTTGAAGAGCTCGCGAAAATCGGGGTCGAGCTCCCAGAGCTGCGCGTAGAGGTCCTCGGTGCCGACGAGCACGACCTTCACGTCGAGCGGAATCGCCGCGGGGCGCAGCGCCATGGACGGCACCAGCCCGCTCGCGTCGCCGGCCTCGGGGCGCACCTCGCCCGCGACGAGCGCGCGCTCGAGCACCGGCCACGCCGACTCCGTCTGCAAGAGGTCCGCGGCGCGGAGCACGAGAAAGCCGCCGTTCGCGCGGTGCAGCGCGCCGGGGCGCACCTGCCGAAAGTCCGTGACGAGGCCGTTGCCCTCCATGCGGAAGTCGACGCGTCCGGTGAGGTTCTCCGCCGTCGGGTGCGTCTCGACGACCACCGGCGCGCCGCTGGACCCCGCGTGATCGATGAAGACGTGGGCGCCGTAGCGGGCGAAGAGGTCGGCGTCGTGCGCCTCGCCGCGGCCGGTTCCTTGCGCCGTCGGCGCGAAGGCGTCGTCGTCCGCGACGTTCTCGGGCTCCGGTGGAACGAAAGACTCGGACCGCGCCGCCACGTCCGCCGCCACCCGCGCGAGGTGCGCCTGCACCTGCGGCGTGTCCTTCCAACGACCGCGGAGCTCCGTGATCAGCGGCGCAGCCGCCTCCTCGACCACCGCACGATGGAACGCCCGCGTCCGCTCCTCCTCTTCGCGTTCGAGCGCGCGGAGTTGCCGCACTACGGCGCCGAGCTCCTCCTCGAAGCGCTCGCTGCGCTGCGTGAACGCTGCGCGCTTGGCGGCGTCCCAGGACTCGAAGCGGCGCTCGGTGACGGGCTTGCCCTCGGCGAGGGGCGTGGATGTGAGCTGCCCGAAGGCGAACTCGACGCGGAACCCCCGCTTGCGCGCCGACGCCGTCGCCTCGGCCTGCAGCGCCTCGCGCCGCGCGATGACCTCGGCCACCGCAGATCGTCTTCGTCGCCCGAGATCCTCGCTCTCGAAGGCGCGCTGCACGGCCTTGGCGGCGTTGCGTCCGAAGGCCTCGAGATCCTTCGCGAGGTCGCGCGCACGGCCCGCAGGAAGCGCCATGGCGACGGGGCGCTCCGGCGCCGTCGGGTCTTCGACGAACACCCAATCGGAGGGCGTCGGTCGCCGCGCCGCAGCCTCCTCGAGGTGCGCGCGCGCGGCGGTGGAGCGCCCCGAGCCGCTCTCGCCGGCGACGTAGCGGTTGAAGCCGGGGCCCTGCACGTCGAGGCCGAAGGCCAGCGCGTCGAGGGCGTCCTGCTGTCCGAAGAGGCGATCGAGGGGGGGCACCTCCGCAGTCGACGCGAACCAGAGACGGCTCGCGTCGAGCTGCGGACGCAGCTGCTCGGGACGCAGCGCGAGGTGCTCCCGCGCCGGGCGGAAGGAGCTCACCGCACGCCCCCGCTCAGGCCTTGTCGTGCCGCCGTTCCGGCGAGTTCAGCTCCATCTCCGCCTTGTGGGCGAGCTGCACGTCGGTGCGCGAGTGGTTGGCGCTGCCTCGCGTCGACTTGCGCGACGGCGTCGTGCCGGCCACGTGCTCTTCCATCGCGCAGACCGCCTTTTCTCCCGCGTGCACGTTGTCGTGCACCGTTCCGTCCTCCGCGACGCGCGGATGCATGCGCTGATCGCGCGGCACATCCGGCACGTGGTTCGTCTGCTGCTCGTTCGCCTTGAACGTCTCGGCCTTCGTTGCCATGACCCACCTCCTCGACGCGCGCCGCGCGATGGTTCGCACCGGCGTGGCTGCAACCTCGGCATCGAGGTGCGCACCCGCAAGGGCGCCCGTGGTGCAAAGGGTTCGCGCCCCGCGATCAGCGTTGCGCGACGATGGACGCCACGTACCGCGCGCCCTCGACATCGCGCGCGGTGATGCCGCCGGCGTCGTGGGTGCCCCAGCTCACGGTGACCTTCCGCCACTGCACCAGCAGGTCGGGGTGGTGGTCGACGCGCTGCGCGTACAGGGCGATCTGCACCGCGAGGGCGACGCCGGCCTCGTAGGTCGGCACGGCGAAGGTCGCGTGCAACGCGCCGTCGCGGGCGGTCCAGCCGGGGAGCGTGACGAGGGCGGCGGCGAGGGAGGCGTCGTCGAGGAGCGGTCGGGTCATCGCGGGATCCTACGCAGCGCGCCCGGTTGGGGACACAGTTACGTTGTTGCATTCACGCCCGCCCGCGACGCGGAGGGCCGCAGCGGGAATGCAACAACGTAACACTGTCCCCGCGGCGCCCCGCGGCGCCCTACGCCCCCGGCCGTCGCGCGGAGAAGAACGGCGGCTGCGTCTCCGCCGCGCCCATGTCCTCCGCGGCGTAGTAGCGGACGATCATGCCCTGCGCTTCGGGGCGCGTGTAGACGTCGGCGCGGGGGTGCTCGATGGCGTCGGCGAGGACCTGCGCGACCTCGTCGGCGGTCTGCGCGCCGGGCATGGTGCGCGAATCGACGCCGCCGTGCAGGGCGTTGCTCCCGAACTCCGTCGCGACGATGCCGGGGTGCACCGACGTCACGTGCACGCCTGGAGCGCGCGAACGAACCTCGCAGCGCGTGCTCGCCGTCAGCGCGTTGAGCGCGTGCTTCGCCGCGGAGTACGCCGAGCGGAACGTCGCCATGGGCACGCGCCCGAGCAGCGACGAGACGTTGATCACCTGGCCGTCGCCGCGCGCCTCGAGATGCGGCAGCACGGCCTGCATCCCGTACAACGCCGACTTCACGTTCACGAGGAACATCTCGTCGAGGTCTGCATCGGTGAGCTCCGAGGGCATGCGCGAGATTCCCCGGCCGGCGTTGTTCACCCACACGTCGATGCGCCCGAAGCGGGCCATGGCCGCGTCGCGGGCGCGCTCCACGTCGGCGCGCACGGTGACGTCGGCGGCGATGACGAGGGTCTCGCCGGCGCAACTGGAGGCCACGGTTCGGAGCGCCTCCTCGCGGCGCGCGACGAGCACCACGCGGGCTCCCTTCGAGGAGACGAGACGGGCGAGCGCGGCGCCGATGCCTGCGCTCGCGCCGGTGATGACGATGACGCGGTCCTTCATGGCGCGCGAGGGTGCACCGACCGACGACTCTTGGGAACGCGTCGTCGTCGCCGCAGCTTCGGGTTGCGGCACGGGCACGCGTTGGTCAGGATGCGCGCTGCCCATGACGGACCCGCTCAAGCCCTACGAAGGACCGAACCACGAGGGTCCCGCGGCGCACTCGCCGTACGGCCTCAGCCGCCTCGCCCCGGCCATCGACCTCGTCGACGTCGCGAAGGAGATCGCCCGCGCGAACACGCTCATCGGCGAGTCCACCGCCGACAAGCTCGGGCTCATCGCCGACCAGATCCGCGCCCTGCAGGACCAGGCCCGCGAGGTGCTCGCCAAGGCCCGCCGCGACGTGGTGCTGCACACCGCGGAGTGCCGGTTCCAGAAGGTGTGCGGACAGACCTACCACCTGTACCGCAAGGGCGACGGCGACGACGCCCGCTACTACTTTTCCATGCTCTCGCCGGACGACTGGAAGGGCCGCCCCCCGGACGTCTTCGAGGGGAGCTACCGCGTCGAGGCCGACCTGTCGTTCTCGTCCGTCGACGAGGCCGCGCGGCGCGACGCCCGGCGCGGCGAGGCCCGCAAGCTGCTCGGCCCCTGAGCTACCGCGCCCAGGGCCGGTACCCCGCGAGAAAGAGCGCGCCGAAGAACCCGTACACCAGGGCGTGAAAGCCCACGTACACCGCCGCGCCGCGCCACCCGAAGGCGGGCGTCTCGCCGGGTTCCGGACGAGCGGAACGAAGCACCGCGAACCACACCGCCGCCGCCAGCACCATCGCCGCCACGCCGTCGACGAGGTAGTGCTGCTTCGTCGTGCAGATCGTCACCGCGATGGCGAGAACCACCGGCGCCCCCGCGAGGCCCAGCCAGCGTGACGCTCGCCCCGCCGACAGCGCCGCCACCGTCGCCGTGCCGAGGTGCAGCGACGGAAACAGGTTGTAAGGCGGGTCGGCGAAGTACGTGAGGCGCAGCCCCCACTCGTCGAAGCGCGTGTCATCGAGCAGCGACGGATCGGGACGCAGACCCACCGACGTCACCGGGTACACGGCGAAGCACACGAAGGCCACCGTCAGGGTCAGCGTCGCGGCCACCACCGCGCGGCGGAGCAGCGCGCGGCTGCGCAGCACGAACACCGGATACAACGCCGAGGCATACACCCAGCTGTAAAGAAACACCGTCCACGGGACGAGCGGGATGGCGTCGTCGAAGGCGGTGTGCAGCGTGTGCGCTCGCCCCGGGGCCGCCACCGCCGCGACGGTCTCGAAGCCCGCGACGAAGTACGCGAGCACGGCCAGGGTGAGGAGCAGGCGCTCCCGCGCGACGTCCTTGGGTTCACCGAAGAACGGCGCGGCGGCTGCGTCGTCGGACGCGGCGGGGGACATCGACGCCGAGCGTACCAGCGTCGAGCTTGCGAGGTGCGTGCGATCAGCCGGCGGGCGCGGCGGACGGCGTGGCGGGCGGCGTGGCCGCCTCGAGGGAGACGCCGACGGACTGCAGCACCGCCGCGAGGCGCACCGCGTCGTTGACGTGGTCCTCGGTGAGCCCGCCCTGGAGCACCACGGCCTCGTGCGAGCGCACGCAAGCTTCGCAGCCGTTCACGGCGCTCACGGCGAGGCAGCACAGCTCGAAGTCGACCTTCGACCCGGCCACCCGCGCGAGGCGGTTCATGCGGAGCCGCGCAGGCTTGTCGCCGTACGACGGCTTTCCGATCATGTGGCGGAACCGATAGAACACGTTGTTCATCGCCATCACAGACGCGGCCGCGAGGGCGTCATCGATGACCGCGCCCTCGACGGCCTCGCGGGCGTCGGCCAGCACCGCGTCGCGCAGGGCGGCGTTGCGCACGGCGACGCTCACCGCCACGGCGACGCCCCAGCGCTGCGCCGTCGTGAGCGAGCCCTGGGTGAGCACCGCCTGGAGGTTCAGCCGGGCGTCCACCGCCCAGTCGGGAAGCTGCGCGCGAAGGACCTCGAGGGCGCGCATGGTCACGCCCCTCCGAGGGTCGCTTCGCCCTTCTTCCAGTTGCACGGGCAGAGTTCGTCGGTCTGCAGGGCGTCGAGGATGCGCACCACCTCGTCGACGTTGCGCCCCACGGACAGGTCGTTGGCGCTCGCGTGGCGGATGATCCCCTCGGGGTCGACGATGAACGTCACGCGCAGCGGAACGCCGTCGGTGCGGTGCAGCACGCCGAGCGCCGTCGAGAGCTCGCGCTTGGTGTCGGCGAGCATCGGGAACGGAAGGTCCTTGAGGTCGGCGTGGTGCGTGCGCCACGCGAGGTGGACGAAGTGCGTGTCGGTGCTCGCGCCGAGCACCTGCGCCTCGCGGTCGGCGAAGTCGCGGTTGCGGCGCCCGAACTCGGCGATCTCCGTCGGGCAGATGAACGTGAAGTCCATCGGCCAGAAGAAGAGCACCTGCCAGCGCCCGGGGTGGCTCTGGTCGGTGAGCTCGACGAACTCCTTGCCCTTGTCGAGCGAGACGACGGCCTGGAGCTTGAACGACGGGAGACGGTCTCCAACGGTCAACATGGTGCGTGATCCTCTTTCTTGCGCGCGGTCCCGACGACCTTCGCCGGTGCGCGACGAGACCCACCCTGCGCCCCGGTCACCGATCGCGCCAGAATATCCTCTCTATGCGATCGATCGTGATTAGCTATCACCTCGACGTGTCGCCCCGGCGGGTGTTGCATCGCAACGTGCACGCCATCGTTCTCGCGGCCGGCGCTGGACGGCGCCTTGGAGGGCGCAAGGCGAGGCTGTGCATCGGCGGCGAGACGCTGCTCGCGCTGCATCTCCGGTCGCTCCACGCGGCGGGCTTCGCGGTGACCGTTGCGGTGCACCCCGACGACGTCGCCCTCGCCCCCGGCGTGCGCGCGGTGCCGTCGTCGGCGCCGGATCAAGCAGGATCGCTGGCCCTCGCGTTGGCCGCGCTGCCGGCGGACGATGCGCCGGTGCTGGTCGTTCCGGTCGACATGCTACCCGTCGCTGCGGAGACGCTCGCGCGCATCGTCGCGGCCTTCGTGCCCGGCGTCGACGCGGTGATCCCGTGCTTCGAAGAACGCCGCGGACACCCGCCGCTGCTTCGCCGCACGCTGCTTCGTGCGTACGACGGCGGCGCCCCCCCGCTGCGCGACGTGCTCGCGGCGATGGTGCGTCCCCCGTTGCTTCTGGAGACCGCGGACCCCACGGTCGTGACGGACCTCGACGACGCCGCGGCGGTGCTGCGCGCGACGGGGTCGCCCCCCACCTTCGCATGATCACCGCCCCACTCCAC